>NZ_PSVY01000003.1:0-226344 GCF_002932635.1 Rathayibacter sp. AY1D1 | reverse complement strand
GCTCCGCCCCCGACCCCCGCCGCATCCGCCTCCGCCTCCTGGTCGCGCTGCTGGTGCTCGCGCTGGTCCTCGCCGGCGCGGGCATCGCCCTCTCGCTCGCCTCGCGGAGCGGAGGCGCGGGCGCTCCGGCCGCGAGCTCCCCCGACCCCGGCCCGACCTCCTCCGTCGACATGGCCGAGCGCGTCGCCGGTCTCGAGAAGCGCTTCGCCGCCGGGTTCCCGCAGCACAGCATCGTCCTCACGGGCAGCTCCACGATCGGCCGCTGGACGACCTCCAAGGAGGACCTGCGCCCGCTCGAGACCTACAACATCGGGATCGGCGGCACGACCGTCGCCGATCACCTCGCGTGGCTGGACCGCATGGTCGCCCCCTTCGATCCCCGCGCCGTGATCGTGTACGTGGGAGCGAACGACATCAGCGGCGAGGAGGGCTCGCGCACCGGCGCCCAGACCGCCGGCGCCGTCGTCGAGTACCTCCAGCGCGTGGAGGAGGTCGCCCCCGACGCCGAGCTGTTCTACGTCGAGATCGCGGAGACGCCCGCCCGCGCCTCCGTCGGCGCCGAGGTCCGCGCCGCCAACACCGCGGTCAGCGCCTACGCCGAGACGGACGGCCGCGTCACCTTCGTCCCCACCGCCGACGCGCTCGTCACCTCCGACGGCTCTGTCGACCCCTCCCTCTTCGTCGACGACGGCCTGCACTTCGACGAGGCCGGCTACGCCCGGTTCTCGGAGGCGGTCCGCGCGGTGGTCCTGCCCGCTCTGGAGTGAGCCGGCGGGCCGCCGCACAGCAGCCCCGCGCGACGTGAGCGGCCCGGGGACACCGCGCCCGGAGCCCCCAGTGTTGACCCTGAAGGGGGACACGGCCCCTCCGTCGCGCGCGCCTATCCTGGCCCCGCGTCATCGCCGACAGCGCCCTCTGCACCGCCGCAGACCGCCGCTCGCTCAGCAGCGCCGACCGTCTCGGAGTCACCGATGCCCCGCTCGAGGATCCGCCCCCGTGGTCTCGCCCTGCTCACCGTCCTGGCGATCACGGCCGCCGCGCTCGTCGCCGGGCCCGCGGGTCCGGCGTCCGCCGCTCCCGTCGTGCCCGCCGGCTTCACCGACTCGCGGGTGGCGGCCGTCCCCGCGCCGACCGCCCTCGCCTTCACGACCGACGGGCGCACCCTCGTCTCCTCGCAGACCGGCGCGATCCGGGTGATCCGCGCCGGCGGCCTGGTCGCCACCCCGGCCCTCGACCTGCGCTCGAAGGTCTGCGCCAACGGCGAGCGCGGCGTGCTCGGCCTCGCGGTCGACCCGGCACCGGGATCGCGCACCGTCGTCGTCTACTACACCGCGAAGGGCTCCGACTCCTCCTGCCCGACCAACGCCGGCGGCACGGTGAACCCCGCGGGAGCCCCGCGCAACCGCGTCTCCTCGTTCCAGCTCGGCACCGACGACCGCATCGACCCGGCCTCCGAGCGCGTCCTCCTCGACGGCATCTACTCCCCCGCGAGCAACCACAACGGCGGCGACCTCGCCATCGGGAAGGACGGCCTGCTCTACGTCAGCGTCGGCGACGGCGGCTGCGACTACCGCGGCGGAGTCGGCTCGCCGGGCGGCAGCGGCTGCGGCGGCCGGAACGACGCCGCCCGCGACCCGAACATCCTGAACGGCAAGATCCTCCGGATCACCCTCACCGGGGGCGTCCCGGCCGGCAACCCCTACCTGGGCACCGGGACCGCCTCCTGCCGGCTCGCCCCGGCCGCCGCGGGCGTGCGCTGCCGCGAGACCTTCGCGAGCGGCCTGCGCAATCCGTTCCGGATGGCCTTCGACCCGAACGCGACCGGCACCGTCTTCCGCATCAACGACGTGGGCCAGGACGCCTGGGAGGAGATCGACCAGGGCGTCGCCGGCGCCGACTACGGCTGGAACACCCGTGAGGGCCACTGCGCGAAGACCGGCTCGGCCTCGAACTGCGGAGCCGTGGCGCCCGCCGGGCTCACCGACCCGGTCCACGACTACGCGCACAGCAGCGGCTGCGCCTCGATCACGGGCGGCGCCTACGTCCCCCGCGGCGTCTGGCCGGCCGCCTACGACGGCGCGTACCTCTTCGGCGACTACGTGTGCGGGAAGATCCGGACCCTCGGCCGCACCGGCGCGGCCGGCGACCTCGTGACCGGCCTCGGCGGCAGCAGCGCCGTCGCCATGGCCTTCGGTCCCTCGCGCGGGACCCAGGACCTCTTCTACACCAGCTACGCGAACGGCGGCGAGGTCCGGCGCCTCGCCTACACCGCCGCGGCGAACCGCGCCCCGACCGCGACCCTCACCGCCGCCCCCTCCTCCGGCGCGGCTCCTCTCGCCGCGCGGCTGAACGGCTCGGGCAGCAGCGACCCGGAGGGCGGTGCCCTGACCTACCTGTGGTCGTTCGGCGACGGCACCCCCGACCGCATCACGACCGGCCCGACCTTCACCCACAGCTACGCCGCCGGCAGCTGGACCGCGTCCCTCCGCGTCCGCGATCCGAAGGGAGCCGTCTCCGCACCCGCGACGACGAGGATCACCTCGGGCGGCAGTGCCCCGACGGTGAGCATCACCGCACCCGCCGACGGAGGGGTGTTCGTGACGGGCCGGAGCTACGGCCTCCGCGCCACGGCGACCGACGCCGAGGACGGCGTCCTGCCCGCCTCGGCGCTCACCTGGACCGTCCAGCGCCGCCACGCTCAGCACACGCATCCCTTCCTCGGGCCGCTGACGGGGAACGACCTCTCCTTCGTCGCCCCCGGCCCGGAGGACCTCGCCGCCGCCGCGGACAGCGACCTCCTGATCAGCGTCACGGCGACGGACTCGAGCGGAGTGTCGACGACGGCGACGCGGACGTTCTCCCCGCAGAAGGTCTCCGTCACCCTGGCCACCGCTCCCGCCGGCCGGGCGGTCGTCGTCAACGGCACCGAGGTCGCCGGAGGCACGACCGTCGTCTCGTGGGCGGGCTCGGCCCTCCAGCTGGAGGTCCCGGACCAGACCGACGCGTCGGGCACGGCCTACCGGTTCTCGTCCTGGTCGGACGGCGGCGCCGCCTCGCACAGCGTCGTCACTCCCGGGAGCAGCACCACGCTGACGGCGACCCTCGTCGCCGCCGGGCTCCCCGGCGCTCCGACCGCCGTCACCGCCACGGCGGGTTCGGACGGCACGGCGACGCTCGCGTGGTCGCCCCCCGCGGGGACCGGTGGCTCGGCGGTCACCGGCTACCGGGTGTCGCGCGACGGGTCCGACACGAGCGGAGCCGGAGCCTGGAGCGCCGTGGTCGCCGCAACCAAGCGCTCGCAGACCTTCACGAAGCTGGTCCCGGGCCGCAGCTACACCCTCTCGGTGCAGGCGGTCACGGCGAACGGCACCGGCCCGGCGGCCTCCGCGCTCGTCGCCGTCCCCTGACCGCCCGGCGTCCACCGGCCTCCCGGGCGCAGCCCTGCCGCCGCCCAGCCGTGCGCCCCTACGATCGAGCCATGCCGAGCATCCGGAGCCGCCGTCGGCCCCAGCCCCCGATCGAGTCCCCGGCGGGCAGGGGCGCCCGGTGAACGACACCTTCACCGGGATCCTGGACTTCGTCGTCAGCGTCCCCCCGGTCTGGCGGACGCTCCTCGCCGGACTCGCGATCTTCTTCGAGACCACGATCCTGGCGGGCCTCGTCGTCCCCGGCGACACGATCGTGATCGTCAGCGCGACCGGCGTGACCAGCCCGCTGCAGTTCGCGGCGCTGGCCGTCACGGTCGTCATCGGCGCCCTCTGCGGCGAGTCCGTCGGCTTCTACCTCGGCCGCTGGTTCGGGCCGCGGATCCGCGCGTCGCGCCTGGGACGCCGGCTCGGCGAGAAGAACTGGCTGAAGGCCGAGCGCTACCTCGCGCGGCGCGGCGGGTTCGCCGTGTTCCTCTCGCGATTCCTGCCGGTGCTGCACTCGCTGATCCCGCTGACGGTGGGGATGAGCGGGATGCGCTACCGGACCTTCATGGCCTGGACGATCCCGGCGTGCGTGCTCTGGTCGTCCGCCTACGTCGGCGTCGGCGCGGCCGCGGCCGGCAGCTACCGGGAGCTCTCGGAGAGCCTGCACGGCGCCGGCTACGTCTTCGTGGGCGTCATCGTCGTCTTCGCCCTGCTCGTGCTCCTCGGGAAGAAGCTCCTGAACAGAGCGGAGGCGCGTCACCTCGACGAGTGACGCGCCTCCGGGCGTGGATCCGGGGAGGATCAGTCGACGAGACCCGCCGACTTCAGCCACTCGCCCGCGATCGCGGACGCGGACTTCTGCTCGTTGACGCTCTCGGAGTTGAGGGCGACGAGGTCGTCCGCCGTGAGCTTCGCGCTGACCGCGTTCAGCACCTCGGCCGCGTCGTCCGTGATCTTGCTCGAGACGATCGGCACGACGTTGTCGGCCACGAACAGTCCGTCCGGGTCCTCGAGAGCGACGAGGTCGTTCTTCTGGATGTTCGGGTCGGCCGTGTAGACGTTCGCCAGCTGGATCTGGTCGCTGGTGAGCGCGTCGACGGTGGTCGATCCGCCGCTGTCCTCGATCGCCTGGAAGGTGGTCGTGATGCCGTACTTCGACTGCAGGGTGTCGGGCCCGTAGGGCCGCGTCTGCAGCTCGGAGTTGCCGCCGACCACGATCGGGTCGGTGACGTTCTTGAGCGACGCGATGTCGGTCAGGTCCCACTTGTCGGCGAAGGCCTGGGTGACGGTGTACGAGTTCTGGTCGCTGGCCTCGGCGGCGTCGAGGGCGCGGAGGCCGTCGGGCAGCGCGTCGCCGAGCGCGGAGTACACGTCGTCGGCGGTGGTGGCCGTCGCGTCGGGCTCGAGCGCCTGCAGGAGGCTGCCGTCGTACTCCGGGAAGACGTCGATGGATCCGCTCTCGATCTCGGGCAGGTAGATCTCGCGCTGGCCGATGCGCAGCTGGCGGTCGACGGTGAAGCCGTCGTTCTCCAGCGCCTGCGCGTAGATCTCGGCGAGGATCTCGTTCGAGTAGTAGTCCTGCGAGCCGACCACGATGGTCTCGCTGCCCGCAGTCGCACCCGATCCCTCATCGAGCGGATCGCTCGAGGAACACCCTGCCAGTGCCACGACGGCACCGACCGCGAGTGCGCTGAGCGCGACACGGCCCTTCGTGAAATGTGCTGTGAACATTGCTATTTCCCTTCTTCGATGGGGATTCCCATCACCGCGCGTCGTCGGGGCGACGAAGCGCGGGAACCTGTGCGGCCGGCGGTGCCGGCCAGGCCGAGCACGACTCCGCGCGGCACGGCGAGCCGCTGGAGGAGGGCGAAGAGGACCTCGCTGAGGAGCGTCAGCACGATCACCAGGATCGAGCCGGCGAGCATCTGCGGGTAGTCCCCCGACTTCACTCCGCGGAAGATGTACTGCCCGAGGCCGCCGGCGCCGATGTAGTCGGCGAGCGTGGCGGTCGCGATGATCTGCAGCGCCGCCGAGCGGAGCCCGCCGATCAGCAGCGGCAGCCCCAGCGGGATCTCGACCTTCGTCAGGATCTGCCACTCGGTCATGCCCATCGAGCGCGCCGCGTCGACCGTGCGGCGGTCGACCGCCTCGAGCCCGGAGTACGCGCCGGCGAGCACCGACGGGATCGCGAGCACGACGAGGGCGATCACCGGAGCGCCGAGGCCGAGCCCCAGGCTCATCGCCGCGAGGACGAGCACGCCCAGCGTCGGCAGAGCGCGCAGACCGCCTGCGACCGGCACGGCGATGCCCTTGCCGCGCCCGGTGTGCCCGATCAGGTAGCCGATCGGGATCGCGATCGCGGCCGCGATCACGAGCACCAGCAGGCTGATGCCGACGTGCTGGGCGATACGGGTCGGGATCGCGTAGACCCCGGTCCAGTGCGCGGGGTCGGCGATCCAGGCGAAGGCCTCGGCGATGAGGTTCACGACGTCACCGCCCTCTCGACCGCGACCGGTCTGCGCGAGCGGCGCGTGCGGTCCAGAGCCGTCCAGGGCATGAGGAGACGGCCGATCAGCACCAGCAGTCCGTCGAGTACCAGCGCGAGGACGATCGTGAGGACGATGCCCGTGACGATCTCACCGGTGATGCCGCGCTGGAAGCCGTCGGTGAAGAGCAGGCCGAGGCTCTGGATCCCGAGCACCGCGCCGACCGTCACCAGGCTGACCGTGCTGACCGTGACCACGCGCAGGCCCGAGAGCAGGACCGGACCGGCCAGCGGGAACTCGACCCGCCAGAAGCGCGCCCAGCCGGAGTAGCCCATCGCGGTCGCCGACTGGCGGACGTCGTCCGACACCGCGCCCAGTGCGTCCGAGGTGGTGCGGACCATCAGCGCGACGCCGTAGAGGGTGAGGCCCGTGATCACGTTGGCGGTCGAGCGGAGCGGGATGCCCAGCAGGACCGGCAGCAGGATGAACATGGCCAGCGAGGGAATGGCGTAGAGCACGCCGAGCCCTGTCAGCAGGGTGCCGCGGCTCCAGCGGTAGCGGTTCGCGAACCAGCCGAACGGCAGCGAGACGAGGAAGCTGAGCAGGATCGGCGGGACCGACAGGGCCAGGTGCGCCAGCAGGTTCGCGACGATCGCGTCCGTGTTGTTGACGACCCAGTTCACGCGGCGGGGCCGTCCTGCGCGCGCAGCACTCCGGTCGGGCGCCCGTCGCCGTCGACCACGATGCGGGCGCCGTCGCGCTCCTCGATCCGGAGCGAGCGCTTGCCGCGGTCGGCACCGACGAAGCCGGCGACGAACTCGCTCGCGGGGTTCGCCAGGATCTCGGCGGGCGAGCCCTTCTGCGCGATCCGGCCGCCCTTCTCGAGGATGACGACCTGGTCGCCGAGGAGGAACGCCTCGTCGATGTCGTGGGTGACGAAGACCACGGTCTTGTCGAGCTCGTCCTGGAGCCGCAGGGTCTCGCGCTGCAGGTCGGCGCGCACGAGAGGGTCGACCGCGCCGAACGGCTCGTCCATCAGCAGGATGTTCGGGTCGACCGCCAGGCCCCGCGCCACCCCGACGCGCTGCTGCTGGCCGCCGGAGAGCTGGCTGGGGTACCGGGCGGCGAGCGCACGGTCCAGTCCGACCGTGTCCATCAGCTCGAGCGCGCGGGCGTGCGCCTGCTTCTTGGCGACCCCGTTCAGCCTCGGCACGGTCGCGATGTTGTCGATGACCTTGCGGTGCGGCAGGAGGCCGGAGTTCTGCATCACGTAGCCGATGCGGCGGCGGAGCGCGACGGCGGGCAGGGACGAGATGTCCTCGCCGTCGATCTCGATGGTGCCGGAGGTCGGCTCGATCATCCGGTTGATCATGCGGAGGATCGTGGTCTTCCCGCAGCCCGAGGAGCCGACGAAGACGGTCGTCTGCCGGGAGGGCAGCACGAGTGAGAAGTCGTCGACCGCCCGCGTGCCGTCCGGGTACTGCTTGCTGACGTTGCGGAACTCGATCACGAGGCCGCCCGCCGTCCGGCGGTGTGCGCGCCGATCTGTCCCTGGTCCACGACTGTGCCCGCTCTCGCTCCGCGCGTCCGGCCGTTGCACGGCCCGCGGCCCCGAACGGGGCCAGGCGGCAAGGAAAACACCAATAGCAGCCGCCTGCCAACCCGGACCGCGAAGTGTTGCGGGATGTTCCGGGAGCGACTAGGGCCTTGACAGTCCTAGCCGGTCAGGACTCCTCGACGGCTCCGTAGTGCGAGGTCATGTAGTGGCGCAGCAGCGAGCGGCTCTCGTCGATGAAGCGCTGGTCGCCGTTGGGGTCGATGAGGAACGCCCGCGTGAGCAGCGCGTCCGCGACCTCGATGGTCACCTCGAGGCGGAAGGACAGCTGCGCGCCGCCCGGGAGGCCGTACTCGGACGCGAGGATCTCGGCGAAGCGGCGGGCGAAGAAGCCGGCCTCGAACGCCTCGCCCGCGACCTCGGGGGCGTGGATCGTGTCGACGAAGCGGATGGAGCGGAAGCCCGGCTCGTTGCGGTGCATCTCGCAGAAGGCGTCGATCGCGCAGTCGACCGCGCCCCACCAGTTGCCCGGGTGGGTGTCGCGGATCTCGGTGATGACGCGGCGGCGGAAGCGCTCGAGGGCCCGCTCGCGCAGCGCCTGGAGGACGGCGATGCGGTCCGGGAAGTAGCGGTAGACCGTGCCGATCGCGGCTCCCGCGCGCTCGGCGACCATCGCCGTGGTCAGGCGGTCGAAGCCGACCTCGTCGACGACGGCGGCCGCCGCGTCGAGCAGCGAGGCGAGACGGGCGGCGCTGCGCACCTGCACCGGCTCGTTGCGGACCTGGGACGATTCACCGAACGGTCGATCGACGAGGTTTCCAAGAGGCACGGCGGGCTCCTTCGGTCGTGGTTCCTACAATCGTACGCACGGCGACCGCCGGTCGGGGTCGTCTCATCGAAAGTCCCTCGTGTTTCGCGCCCCCGGAAGGGCGACGGCTCCGCGGGTCCGATACACCCGGGAGAAACCATGTGCGGACGCTTCGTCCTCTCGCAGACCACCGCCGACCTGGTGGCGCTCTTCGACATCGACGAGCCGGGCGCCGACCTTCCGGAGCCGTCCTGGAACATCGCGCCGACCCAGCGGATCGCCGTCGTCGCGGAGTCGATGAAGGGGGTCGAGGAGGGCAGCCCGCCGCGGCGCCGGCTCGCCGGAGCCCGCTGGGGCCTGGTGCCCCGCTCCGCCGCCGACCCGTCCGCGGGGCCGCCGCTGTTCAACGCGCGGATCGAGTCCGTCGCCGAGAAGCCGTCGTTCCGCGAGTCCTACGCCTCCCGGCGCGCGATCGTGCCCGCCTCGGGCTGGTACGAGTGGCGGGTCGGCGCGGACGGGGCGAAGGCACCCGTCTACGTCTCGCCGGGCGAGGGCTCGCTCCTCCTGTTCGCCGGTCTCTACGAGTGGTGGCGCTCGGCCCAGCCGGGCTCTCCGTGGCTGCTCTCGGCGACGGTCCTCACCCGCCCCTCCGCCGGGCCGCTCGCCGAGGTGCACGAGCGGATGCCCGTGCTGCTGCAGCCGGAGCTGATCGAGGACTGGCTGGACCCGGCGCCCCCCGGGGACGGCGAGCTGCTGCGCGCGGCCGCCGAGGGTGCGGCCGAGCTGGCCGAGGAGCTCGAGGTGCACGGCGTCGGTGCAGCCGTGGGCTCCGTCTCGGCGAACGGCCCCGAGCTGATCGAGCCCACCGGAGCCTGACGATCGCGTGAGAGCGCGATCCGCGGTCCGGCATCCGGTCTGACAGACTGGGCGGATGCCGCTGACGCCCGAGAGCAAGCCCCTGAGCGCAGGCAAGGCGGAGGTCATGCACCGCGCCGCCCGCCTCGAGGACCGACTCCACTCCTTCCGGATGAGGCGCGTGAAGCGCAAGGGCTACGTCCCTAGGGTCATCCCCTACACCGGCTACGGCTCGACGACGCAGCTGCGCGTCCTGGCCCGCGTCCTCTACACGCGGCCGACCCCTCCCGGGGTCGAGGAGGTCCGCCCCGTCGAGGGCGTGCGCGGCTGGCGGAGCTTCACCAGCGTCTTCGTGAGCGGGGCCGTCGTGACCGTCGAGGCCGACGGGCAGACCCACCGGGTGACGGCCGACCGCGGCGGAGTCGTCGACGCGGACCTCCCGATCACGCTCGAGCCCGGCTGGCACACCATCACCTTCTCGACCGCGGGCTCGAAGCCCGTCGAGGCGCCCGTCTTCATCGTGCGTCCGGAGGCGCGGCTGGGCGTCGTGTCGGACGTGGACGACACAGTGATGGTCACCGCGCTCCCCCGCCCCTTCGTCGCCGCCTGGAACACCTTCGTGCTCGACGAGCACGCCCGGATGCCCACGCCCGGCATGGCGGTCTTCCTCGACCGCTTCGCCCGGCAGTACGAGGGCTCCCCGGTCATCTACCTCTCCACCGGCGCGTGGAACGTCGCCCCGGCGCTCACCCGCTTCCTGTCGCGGCACCTGTACCCGGCCGGAGCGCTCCTCCTGACCGACTGGGGCCCGACGCACGACCGCTGGTTCCGCAGCGGCAAGCAGCACAAGGAGATGAACCTCCGCCGACTCGCGGCCGAGTTCCCGGACGTGCGCTGGCTGCTGGTCGGCGACGACGGGCAGCACGACGAGGAGATCTACTCCGACTTCGCGGACGAGCACCCCGACAAGGTCGCGGCGATCGCGATCCGCCAGCTCTCCACAGGCGAGGCGGTGCTCGCGGGAGGCCGCTCCAAGGGCGAGGACCGCTCTCTGACCAGCGGCACGACCTGGGTCTTCGCGCCCGACGGCGCCGGCATCTCCGAGCAGCTGACGGAGCTCGGCATCCTCTGATCCCGCACCGGCTCCGGGAACGACGGAGCCGTCCGCTCCCCGGGGGGAGGGACGGCTCCGGTCGATCGGCTCGGACTACGCCTGGTGGGCGGCCTGCAGGTCGAGGGTGATGGTGACCTTCTCGCCGATGAGCACGCCACCGGTCTCGAGGGCCGCGTTGTAGGTCAGACCGAAGTCGGTGCGGTCGATGGTGGCCTTGGCGGTGAGGCCGGCCTTGTAGTTGCCGTAGGGGTCGGTGCCGAAGCCGCCGAACTCCACCTCGAAGGTGACGGGCTTGGTGGTGCCCTTGATGGTGAGCTCGCCGTCGACGAGGAAGTCGTCGCCGTTCGGGCGGACGGCGGTCGAGACGAAGTGGATCTCCGGGTACTTCTCGGCCTCGAAGAAGTCGCCGGTGCGGAGGTGGCCGTCGCGGTTGGGCTCGTTGGTGTTGACGGAGGCGACCTCGGCGGTGGCCTCGACCTTGGAGTCGAGCGGGTTCTCGCCGGTGGTGAACGTGGCGGTGAAGCGCTCGAACTTGCCCTTGACCTTGCTGATCATCAGGTGGCGGACGCTGAACGCGACCTCGCTGTGGGTGGGGTCGATGACCCAGGTGCCGGCCTTGTAGCCGGGGATGGTGACGGTGTCGGTCATGGTTTCTCCTCGAGTGTGACGGTCGTCGCGGGGAGAGCGTCCCCGTCCGATGTATGCAAGCGCATCGACGTCGATCAGTATTCCATGTAGCGACAACTATTTCATCCACGTTCCGTCGAAGGATCGGCGGACACCGCGTGAACACGGGGCGCCGCACCCCGGACGGGGGTCGGTGCCGCTCCCCGGAGCGGTCGTCAGCGGTCGGCGGGAGCCGGGTTGCGGATGCCGAGGAGGGAGACGACGCCGCCGGCGACCAGGAGGGCGGAGGTCGCGACGGCGGCACGGGAGAAGCCCTCGACGTCGAGCGAGTCGCCGACCACGAGCGAGGTCGCGGCGATGGCGACCAGCCCCGCGATGCGCGAGACGGCGTTGTTCACGGCGGAGCCGACTCCGCTGTGCCCGTCCTCGACCGCGCCGAGGATCGTCGAGGTCAGCGGGGCGACCGTCACCGCGAGGCCGAAGCCGAAGAGGAGGATCCCCGGCAGCAGCTGCGTGGCGTAGTCGGCGCCCTCGTCGACGAAGGAGAGCAGGAGGAACCCGGCCGCGGCGATCAGCGGTCCGACGCCCATGAAGAGCCGCGGGCCGAATCGCGCCGACAGCGACCCGGAGACCTGCGAGAGCAGGAGCAGCAGGATCGTCGGCGGGAGCGTCGCGAGCCCGGCCAGGGTCGCCGAGAAGCCCAGGGTCTGCTGGAGGAACAGGCCCAGCGCGAAGAAGCCGAAGGAGAGCGCGCCGTAGACGAACGCCGTCGAGACGTTGCCGACGGTGAAGTTCCGCGACGCGAAGAGCGACAGCGGCAGCATCGGATGCGCCGCGCGCCGCTCCCACACGACGAACGCGACGAGGGCGGCGACTCCCCCGATCAGGGCGGTCAGCACGAGCGGATGCTGGATCCCGAGCCGCTCCTGCTCGATCAGCGCGAACACCGGCCCTCCCAGGCCGATCACCCCGAGCACCGCGCCGACGCCGTCGATCGGCACCCGGGTCCCCGAGTCGACCGCGCCGAGCCTGCGCAGCAGGACCAGCGTCACCGCGATCGGCAGCAGGTTGAGCGCGAAGACGTACCGCCACGAGCCCGCGTCCACCAGCAGGCCGCCGAGCACGGGGCCGGCGATCGTCGCCGTGCCGGTCCAGGCCGTCCACGCGCCGATCGTCCGGGCCTGCGCGGCGCCGTGGACGGTCGCGATGATGAGGGCGAGCGAGCTGGGCACGAGGATCGCGCCGGCGGCGCCCTGGAGCATCCGCGCCACGATGAGGACCTCGGCGGTGGGGGCCAGCGCGCACAGCAGCGAGGTGACGCCGAAGCCGATCAGGCCGATGGTCATGCTGCGGGCCCGGCCGATGCGGTCGGCGAGCGAGCCGGCCACGAGGATCAGCGCGCCGAGCGTGATCAGGTACCCGTCGACCACCCACTGCTGCACCGCGAGCCCGCCGCCGAGCTCGCGGGTGATGGCGGGCAGGGCGACGTTGACGACGGTGCCGTCGAGGAAGGCGACGAAGGAGGCGAGGACGGCCACCACGAGCACCGCGCGGCGGCGCGTCTCGGCGGGGTCGGCGGAGGCGGTCATGCTCGGGCTCTGGTCACCCGCTCACCGTACCGGCGGCCGCCGTTCCCGGGGCCGGGAGGGCGGGCATCCGGGCCCGCGAGCGCGGCCGCACGACGGATCCAGACTCGTCGCCTACTCTCGTAGCCATGTCTGCGCAAGGAACCGCCCGCGGCGGCGTGCTCGCCCGGGTCCTCGGGATCGTCGGAGCCAGCCTCGCCGGGGGCCTGCTGATCACGGTCGGGGTCACTCCCGCCCTCGCCGTCACCGGTCTCGCCGAGAACAACCCGATCGGGCTGTTCGAGACGGTGCCCGAGTACCTCGAGCTCGGCCAGCTGGCCCAGAAGACCGAGATCTACGCGAAGCGCACCGACGGCTCGGACGAGCTGCTCGCCTCCTTCTACGCGCAGAACCGCGAGGAGGTGGCCTTCGACCAGGTCAGCCAGTCCGTGAAGGACGCGGCGGTCTCGACCGAGGACCCGCGCTTCTACGACCACGGCGGCGTCGACCTGCAGGGCACGATCCGCGCGGTGCTCAGCAACATCGTCGGCGGGGACCTCCAGGGCGGATCCTCCATCACTCAGCAGTACGTCAAGAACGTCCTCGTGCAGAAGGCGGAGTCGCTGAGCGCGACCGACGAGGCGGCCTCCGAGGCCGCCTACGAGGAGGCGACCGCGACCACTCCGAGCCGCAAGCTCAAGGAGATGAAGCTCGCCGTCGACCTCGAGAAGAAGTACAGCAAGGACGACATCCTCCTCGGCTACCTCAACATCGCGGGCTTCGGCGGCCAGGTCTACGGCATCCAGGCGGCGGCCGAGTACTACTTCTCGACCAGCGCGGCCGACCTGAGCCTCGCGCAGGCCGCCAGCCTGATCGCCACGGTCAACAACCCCAACGGCCTCAGGATCGACCAGCCCGAGAACATCCCGGACAACAAGGTCCGCCGCGACTACGTCCTCGACCAGATGCTGCAGGAGGGGAAGATCTCGCAGGCCGACCACGACGCCGCCGTCGCCGAGGAGGTCGTCCCCGCGATCACGCAGACGCCCACCGGCTGCCAGACCGCCGGCAACGCGGCCTTCTTCTGCGACTACATCACCCGCGTCGTCCAGAACGACCCGGCGTTCGGCGACGACGCGGACACCCGCCTCGCGAACTTCCAGCGCGGCGGCTACAAGATCTACACGACGCTCGACCGCGACCTGCAGGACACCGCGGCCAACGCGACGAACAACGCCGTCCCCAAGGTCCCCACCCTCGACACCAACATCGGCAGCGCGACCGTCTCGATGGAGGTCGGCACCGGCCGGATCCTGGCGATGGTGCAGAACAAGGACTACGACGCGGCCGGCGCCGTCAACGGCGCGAACTTCTCCGCCGTCAACTTCAACACCGACACGGCCTACGGCGGCTCCGCCGGGTTCCAGGTCGGATCGACCTACAAGGTGTTCACGCTCGCGCAGTGGCTCGCGAGCGGACGCACCCTGAACGAGACGATCAACGGCCGCGAGCGCACCTTCTCGGGCTTCCCCGCCAGCTGCGCACCGGGCGGCGAGCTCGACACCTCCTACGAGGTCAACAACGACGACAGCGAGAACGGCAGCTACAGCGTGCTGACCGGCACGATGCAGTCGATCAACACCGTCTACGTCTCGATGGCGCAGCAGCTCGACCTCTGCGCGATCCGCGACCGCGCGGTCGGCTTCGGCGTGAAGGCGGCCGACGGCGGCGAGGTCGACTACAAGCCGTCCGCCGTCCTCGGCTCGGACACGCTCATCTCCCCCCTCTCGATGGTCACCGCCTTCGCCGGCTTCGCCAACAACGGCACCGCCTGCTCCGCGATCGCCATCGACTCGATCACCGACGCGACCGGCGCCGCCGTCCAGCCGCCGACCTCCACCTGCAACCAGGCCCTCAGCCCCGAGCTGACGGCGGTCGCGAACTACGCCCTGCAGCGCGTCGTCACCGGCGGCACGGCCGCCCAGTCCGACCCGGACGACGGCATCGAGCACATCGGCAAGACGGGCACCACCGACAACGCGGAGTCGACCTGGATGGACGGCGCGAGCTCGCGCGTCGCGACCGTGGTCTGGGTGGGCAACATCGACGGCCACACCTCGATGCGCGAGGTCCGCTTCCCGAACTCGGAGCTCGAGAGCCGCCCGTACGCCTCCAACATCCGCCACTACATCTGGAACTCGGTGATGACCCGCGCCGACCAGAAGTACGGCGGAGACGACTTCGAGGAGCCCAGCAGCGCCCTGCTGAACGGCCGCCAGATCGCCGTGCCGACCGTCTCCGGCCGCTCGGTCGACGACGCCACGGAGGCGCTGGAGGACCTCGGCTTCGACGTCGAGGAGGGGGCGACCATCGACTCGTCGCTCCCGGCCGGCGTGGTGGCGGGCACCGACCCGGCCGCGGGCACGACCGTCGCGCGCTACTCCGACATCGCCCTGCTGATCAGCAACGGGTCGCAGGTCCCGGCTCCCGCCACCCAGGCACCGGCTCCGGCTCCGACCGGCACGGGAGTCCCCGCGACAGAGGCTCCCCCGGCGACGCCCACGGCGACCCCGACAGCGACAGCCACGGCGACTCCGACGGCGGAGGTCGAGGAGTGAGCTTCGACGCGGACTTCCTCGGCGTCCCCGCGGCGGCGCCGCGCCTGAGGGTCGAGCGCCCGGTGCGGCTCCTGCCGTACACGCACTTCGAGGTGCTGCTGGATCCGGAGCGGCGCCTGGCCGTCTCGACGGCCGTGAACATCGACGGCGCGCGCCTGGTCGAGCTCGGCCGAGGCGACGACTGGCACCTCGACGACCGCATCCCCGCCTCCGAGCAGACCGGGCCGGAGGTGTACGCCCGCAACGACCTCGACCGCGGCCACCTGGTCCGCCGCCGCGACCCCGTCTGGGGCGAACGGGACGAGGCCGCCGCGGCCAACCGCGACAGCTTCTGCTACACGAACGCCGCGCCCCAGGCGAGCGGCTTCAACCAGTCGCAGGAGCTGTGGCTCGGGCTCGAGACGCTGGTGCTCGAGTACGCGCAGACCTGGCGCACGCGCCTGAGCGTCTTCACCGGGCCCGTGCTCGCGGACGACGACCCGGTCTACCGCGGTACGGGCATCCCCCGCCGCTTCTGGAAGATCGCGGGCTGGAGCCCGGACGGATCGACGCTCGCGACGAGCGCGTACCTGCTCGACCAGAGCGAGCTCGTGGAGCGCGTGCGCGAGGGCCTGGTGCCGCTCGGCGGCTTCAGGACGTTCCAGCTGCCGGTCGCCGCGATCGGCGAGCTGACAGGTCTCGACGTGGACCTCCTCGCCGGGGCCGACGTGCTCGGCTCGGCAGGACTCCGGCCGGAGCCGTGGCGCGAGATCGTCGAGCCGTCCGACGTGGCGAGCGGCCTCCTCCCCCGCTGAGGCTCCGCCGGGGGCAGGATGGGCGGATGAGCACCCCCGTCCTGGTCGAGATCACCTCCGGCGCCGTCGTCCTCCGCGACCCGGAGGGTCCGCTCGTCCGCGTCGACGAGGCGGGCTACCTCCGCGGCGACGGGGTCTTCGAGACCGTCGCGGTCCTCGACGGACGTCCCCGCGCGCTCGGCGAGCACCTCGCGCGGCTGGCCGGATCGGCCCGGGCCGTCGGGCTGACGATCCCGGAGGCGCCCCTCTGGTCCCGAGCGGTCGACCTCGCCGTGGCGGAGCACGACCGGGTCGACGACCTGACGGTCCGCTTCATCGCCGCCCACGGGTCGGGCGACTCCGCCCGGTGCACCGTGCGCGCGGCTCCGACTCCCGACTCGAGCGCGCTCCGGGAGAAGGGCGCGGCCGTCGTCGTGCTGGACCGCGGGTACGCGAGCGGTCCGCTCGCGCCGTGGCTGCTCCCCGGCGTCAAGACCACCTCGGGCGCCGTCACCCGGGCGGCGCTGCGCGAGGCGGCGTCCCGGGGCGCGGACGACGTGGTCTGGCGCACGAGCGACGGGCTTCTCCTCGAGGGGGCGACGTCGAGCCTGGTGCTCCTCGGCGACGGGGTGCTCGCGACGCCGCTCTCGAGCAGCGTGCTCGCCGGCACGACGGTCGAGCGGGTTCTCGCGCTGGGCGAGCGCCGCGGGCTCGCGTCGTCGCGCCGCGAGCTGCCGGTCACGGCGCTCACCGGTGCCGATGCGGCGTGGCTGGTGTCGAGCACCCGGCGGGCGATCCCCGTCCGCTCGGTCGACGGCGCACCGCTCGCGATCGACGCGAGCCTGACGGCGGCGTTCGAGGCGGGGCTGCTCGCCGGCTGACCGTGTCCGCGGCTCGGACTCCCTGCGCGTCAGGCCGCTGCGGCCAGCGCGCGGGAGGTGTGCGGGCCGACGCCGGCCTCCTCCGCGTCTCCGAGATCGGCGAGCGTGTCGACGTCCAGCCTCAGCGTCGACGAGCCGGGCAGCACGACGACGGCGCAGCCCGCGTCGCGGTGCCGGGCCAGCGAGCCCGGGCCGAACGCCGGAGCGACGAGGGCTCCGGCCGCCAGCAGGAGCGCCGTGGTGCCGCTCCCCTCGCGGTCCGGGACGACGGCCGGGAGCGACCGCGTCGCGAGCGCCTCGGAGAGGTCCGACGGCAGCAGGGCGGGCAGGTCCCCGGTCAGCACGATCACCGGGGCGCCCGGCCGGCGGTGGAGGGCGGCCTCGGCCCCCCCGGACACGGCGGCGTCGAGGGTCCCCGGGTCGGGCACCACCACCAGCTGCGGGTGCTCCGCCCGTGCGCGGTCGGCCGCACCGGCGTCGGAGGTGACCAGGAGAAGGCTCGCCACCGGCTCCGCGGCGGCCACGGCGGCGAGCGTGTCCAGGAGGAACGCCTCCGCCAGCGCCGCGCGGCCCGGCACGTCGAGGCGCGTCTTCGAGCCGCCGCGGCCCTTGAACACGACGACCGCGCTCCAGCCGGTCACGCGCGCTCCTCGCGCGAGGCTGCTCCGGCCGCGAAGCCCTCGGCGAAGGCCTCGTCGGCGCCGAGGCGGAACATGTCGTCGGGGCCCGTGCGGGTCAGCGTGCGGGCACCCGGGCTCTCGACCCTCGTCACCAGGCGGGCGAGCCCGCGGACGACGGCGACGGGGCGTCCGCTCGCCTTGCCCTTCACCAGGTCGCCGAGCGCGGCGATCTCGTCCGCGACGGCCGGCATGGTCACTCCCAGCGTGCGCCCCAGGGCGTCGACTCCGCCGCGGAGGTCGTCGATCACGAGGACGCCGGAGGCCCCGATGGCCGCGTCGGTCTGCCCGACCCGCCACGCGCGGCCCAGGGTGTCGCTGACGAGCACGCCCACCTCCACGCCGAGCCGCTCCCGGAGGCCCGCGCAGAGGGCCCGCGCCGAGGCGTCCGGGTCGAGGGGGAGGAGGAGGACCGTCCCCTCCGCGACGTTGCTGGCGTCGACTCCGGCCGCCGCCTGGACGATCCCGAGGCGGTTCTCGACGATGCGGGTGACGCCGGAGCCGTGCGCCCGGGTGGCGACGACGCGGACGGTCTCGGCCGTGATCGCGTCCTCGCGGTCGGTCGCGGCGACGACGCGCCCCTCCGCCTTCGAGACGATCTTGCTCGTGACCACGAGGATGTCGCCGTCCGCGGGCCGGTCCTCCTCGGCGGCGGCGGCGACGGCCTCGAGGATCAGCTCGAGCAGGTCGTCACCGGGAGTCACCTCCGGGATGCCGTCGAGGGCCCAGGCCTGCACGCGCGTCTCGCTCACCGGTCCATTCTCCCGGCTGCCGCGGGCGCACGGGTCCACGGCCCGAGATCACCCGAGTGGACGATCGGCGGCGCCTCAGCCGGCGGCGAGGTACGCGGCGACCGCGGGCGGCACGTAGGGGGCGACGTCGCCGCCGAGGGAGGAGACCTGCCGCACCAGCGAGCTCGACACATGGGCGTGCGCGGGATCGGGCAGCAGGAACACCGTCTCGACGTGCGCGAGGTTGCGGTTCACGATCGCCATGGGGGTCTCGTAAGCCACATCGACCTGCGAGCGGATGCCCTTCACCAGGATGCTCGCGCCGACGTCGGTGCAGTAGTCGACGAGCAGGCCCATGCTCCACGAGGCGACGACGATCCGTCCCTCGACGCCCGCCTCCGCGATCGACTGCTCGATGAGCGAGACGCGCTGGGCGATCGGCAGCAGCGCGGTCTTGGCGGGGTTGTGCACCACCACGACGTGCAGCTCGTCGACCAGGCGCGCGGCCCGCTCGATCACGTCGAGATGACCGAGGGTCACGGGGTCGAAGGAGCCGGGGACGACGGCGATGCGGGCCATGCCGACAGAGTAGCGGGCGGGCACCGCCTAGCTCTTGGCGAGGAACTCCCGGTCGCGGTCCTGCACGCGGCGCTCGAGCGCAGCACGGAGCCGGTCGTGCGCGGCGAGCGACGGATCCTCCGCGAGGAGCCGTTCGGCCAGCGCCCGCGCCTCCACGATCACGTCGGCGTCCTGCACCACCCGCAGCAGGCGGAGCGACGAGCGCCCGCCGGACTGCGAGTCGCCCAGCACGTCGCCCTCGCGGCGCAGCTCGAGGTCGACCTCGGCGAGCGCGAAGCCGTCGAGCGTCGCGGCGACCGCCTCCACCCGCTCGCGCGCGACCGTCCCCGCCTCCGCCGCCGTCACGAACAGGCACACCCCCGCGACGCCGCCGCGCCCGATGCGCCCGCGGAGCTGGTGCAGCTGCGACACTCCGAACCGCTCCGCGTCGAGCACGACCATCATCGAGGCGTTCGGCACGTCCACGCCGACCTCGATGACCGTCGTCGACACCAGGACGTCGATCTCCCCCGCGGCGAAGGAGCGCATCACGGCGTCCTTCTCCTCCGTCGTCATCCGCCCGTGCAGCGCGGCCGACCGGCGCTTCCCGAGCAGCGGATGCGCGCGCACGCCCTCCAGCGTCGCCGCGACGGTCGTGAGCGGCGCGGCGGCGTCCTCCTCGGGCGGCTGCGCGCCCTCGGCGGGCTCCCCCGGCTCGATCGCCGGGCAGACGAGGTAGACCTGGTGGCCCGAGCGGATCTCCTCCTCGGCGCGCTCCCAGGCCCGCGCGATCCACGCGGGGTGGTCGGCGAGCGGGACCACGTGGCTCGTGATGCCGGGGCGACCGGCGGGCAGCTCGCGGATGGTCGAGGTGTCGAGATCGCCGAAGACCGTCATGGCGACGGTCCGCGGGATGGGCGTGGCGGTCAGCACCAGCACGTGCGGCGGGGTGGCGCCCTTCCGGCGCAGAGCGTCCCGCTGGTCCACGCCGAAGCGGTGCTGCTCGTCGATCACGACGAGGCCCAGGTCGTAGAAGGAGACCGCGTCGCCGAGGAGGGCGTGCGTGCCGACGACGATCTTCGCCGTGCCCGACACGATCCGGAGGAGGGCCGCACGGCGCTGCGCCGCCCCCAGCCCGCCGGTGAGGAGGGTCGGCACCAGCTCGGCCGCGAGCTCCGGGCCGAGGGTCCTCGCGATCGAGCGGAGGTGCTGCCCCGCGAGCACCTCGGTGGGAGCGAGCAGAGCCGCCTGACCGCCGCTCTCGGCCGTGGCGAGCATCGCCCGGAGCGCGACGAGGGTCTTGCCGGAGCCGACCTCGCCCTGCACCAGCCGGGTCATCGGGCTCTCGGCAGCCAGATCGGCGGCGATCTCGTGCCCCACCGCGGTCTGGTCGCCGGTGAGGGCGAAGGGCAGCGCGGCGTCGAAGCGCTCGAGCAGCCCGCCGGGGCCGGGCACGCGGGCGGTCGCGGGGCTGCTGCGCGCCGAGGCCCGGCGCTCGAGCAGGGCGAGCTGCAGGAGGAACGCCTCGTGGAAGCGCAGCGTCTCGCGCGCCTGCGCCTCCTCGCCCTCCCGCTGCGGGCGGTGGATCAGCTCCAGCGCCTCGCCGAGGCCCAGCAGCGAGCGGCCGGCGCGCACCTGCTCGGGCATCGGGTCGGGCACGTCGCGCAAGCCGTCCAGCAGCACGCCGATCGCGGCCTGGAGCTGCCAGCTCGAGATCGCGCTGGTCGCCGGGTAGATCGGGATCGGCCGCTCGGCCCAGTCCTTCGCGAGCTCACCGCCTCCCGTCTCCGTCGCGGCGGCCTCCTCGTCGTCGAACAAGCGGTAGTCGGGATGCGTGAGCTGCGGGGTGTCGCGGAACATCGAGACCGTACCCGCGAAGATTCCGCGCACGCCGCGGTGGAGCTTCGCCGCGCGCCAGGGCTGTCCGAAGAACGTCAGCGAGAGCGTGCCTGAGCCGTCCGAGATGACGACCTCGAGCAGGGTGCCGCGCCGGTTGCGCATCGGCCGCTCGCGCACCTCGCGCACCTCCGCCACGATCGTCACGCTCTCTCCCACGGGGAGACGCGAGAGCGCCGTCAGCTCGCCCCGCTTCGCGTAGCGGCGCGGGTAGTGGCCCAGGAGCTCGCCGACCGTGCGGTACCCGAAGGCCTTCTCGACCGCGCTCGCCGTGCGCGGCCCGATCAGCGGCGCGAGCGAGGCGTCGAGGGGGTCCGGGATCACCTAGCGATCATAGGTCGGACCTCGGACGCGCGAGCCGGGCGACCGGGTCCAGCGCCGAGCGGGGCACGACCGACGCGAGCACCCGACGACCGGCACTCGCGGAGCCGCGGAGCGCGGCGGCCACGGCGGTCGCGTCGTCCCACGCCTCCGACTCGCTCGCGGACGGCGAGTAGCGCCGGCGCTCGACGCGCTCCCGGAGCCCCTGCAGACGTGCCGCCGCTCCGGGGTCGAGGGCGGGAGCCATGCGGGCCTCCTGCGCGCGCGGAGACTCCGTGTCCTCCACGGGGACGCCCAGGTCGCGGGCGGTCGCCAGCAGCTCGGCCCACGCGGCCTCGACGGAGCCGGAGCGCGCGGACCGGCGCCGCAGCGCGCGCTGGACGGCGCGCATCAGCCAGGGGACGAGCACGAGCAGCAGGAGCAGCACCCAGAGCGTGGCCGCGGGAGCCGCTGTGGTGCTCGAGGCGCCGACGGCACCGGGGGTCGGCGTCGCCGACGCGGCCGTCGGAGTGGGTGTCGCGGCGGGAGCGCTGGTCGCACCGGGCGCGGTGGTCGCGGTCGAGCCCGGGGCGGTGGGGCCCGAGGACGCCGTCGCGCTCGGCAGGGTGTACGAGGCCGGAGCGCCGCGGCTGGGCGTCGGCTCGAAGGGCAGCCAGCCGACCCCCTCGAAGTACAGCTCGGGCCAGGCGTGCAGGTCGGAGGAGAGGACGCGGTAGGTGGTCAGGTCGCTGCCGCCGGAGGGCACGACGGAGCCGGGCTGGTAGCCGATGGCGAGCCGCGACGGGATCCCGAGCTCGCGCGCCATCACCGCCATCGCCGAGGCGAAGTGGACGCAGTAGCCCTCCTTCGTCGTCAGGAACGCCGAGAGCACGCCGACTCCGTCGCCGTCGTAGCCCTCCTCCGCGGGGGTGTCCTCGGAGTAGCGGAACTCGGACGAGCGGAAGTACGTCTGCAGCGCGCGCGCCCGGTCGTAGGCGGTCGGAGCCTCCGCCGTGACCTCCTCGGCGGTGGTGCGGACGATCTCGGGCACGTCGTCGGGGAGCGAGAGGTACCGGTCGACGCCGGACGGCGCGGGCGCGGCGAGCAGCTGCTGCGGGTCGGGCTCGAGCCGCAGCGCCTGCACCTGGTAGTCGTCTCCGGAGCGGGTCGTCGCGTCGCCGCGGATCGAGCCGTCCTGCACGTCCTGGAGCCAGCCGTCGCCGACGCCCGTCAGCGACGAGACCGGATACGGCACGGGGAGCCACTGGCTCCGCAGCGTCTCCACCGAGACGTCGACCTCCTCCGCCTCGCGCGGCACGCTCTCGGAGAGCCCCTCGGGCGCGATCGGCGCCTCGATCGGAGCGGTCTGCTCCGTCTCGCTCGGCGCCCAGTCGTCACCGTCGAAGTCCGAGACGGTCAGCACGCGGAGGTAGACGGGCAGGTCGGAGTCGGTGGCGTAGCGCAGCACGGTCACGGGGTTCGGGCGGCGCAGGTCCGCGCCGAGAGCGACCACCGGGTCGATCGCGCCGTTGAAGAGGCTGCCGGAGACGCCCGAGGGGGCGGTGGTGCGCGCGTAGCCTGCCGCCGACCCGGCGACGACTCCCGCGCCCAGGACGACGGCGGTCACGGCCGCGAAGGCGGGCAGCACGGCCGCGGCCGCGCTCGGGCCGCTCGGGCGGCGAGGGGCGGCCGTGGCGGCGAGCACGCCCGCGTAGGCGAGCGCAGTGACGACGAGGCTCGCCCAGGACACCTCGGAGGGGTCCACGATCGCCGGCA
Organism: Rathayibacter sp. AY1D1; assembly: GCF_002932635.1. Classification (NCBI taxonomy): domain Bacteria; kingdom Bacillati; phylum Actinomycetota; class Actinomycetes; order Micrococcales; family Microbacteriaceae; genus Rathayibacter; species Rathayibacter sp. AY1D1. Next base: position 203,711 of record NZ_PSVY01000003.1, on the reverse strand, counting down.
CCGCGAGCAGCGCCGCAGGGAACAGACCGGCCAGGGCGGGGAGGCGGACGGAGAAGGCGAACAGGTCGGCCGCCCAGGCGAGCACGACCACCCCGCCGATCAGGAGGAACGAGATGCCGTCGTCGGCGATGGCCGGGAGCCCCTGCTGGGCGATGGACTGGAAGCCGCCCTGCGCGAGCGCCTCCGCCTGCGCGACGGCGCCGGGCGTGGGGATCACGAACAGCAGGGCCCGACCGGGCACGAACATCGCGGTCAGCACGCCGACCATCGTCAGCGTGCCGAGGATCGGCGGGACGACGGGGTGCACGCGCAGAGCCCGGGCGGCGGCCGGGACGCCGAGCACCACGGCGACCGCGCTCGCGAGGAGCACCAGCCAGTCGACGCCGACGAGGAGCCGCCCGATCCCGGCGGCGGCGGCCGTGATCGCGAGGAAGAGCAGACCGCTCAGAGGAGCCGACCCGGCGCGCGGATCGCTCTCGACGCGGCGGCTCACGCCACCACCCGCAGAGCGAGAGCCTGCGCCCACGCCTCCTCGACGGAGGCACTCGGGTCGACGGACACCGCGTACCAGCCGAGCGAGGCGAGAGCCGCCTCCTCCTCAGCGGTGCCGGCGACGACGAAGGCGATCGCGGGGCGCGACTGCGCGGCCAGGGAGCCGAGGGCGTCGAGGTCCGACTCGAGGAGTCGGGTGAGGACGGCGAAGACCGGTCGCACTCCCCCGGTGTCGCGCATGTCGGCCGAGATCCGGGTCACCGCGTCGACCGACTCGCGGGAGGGCGCCAGCTCGGCCAGGCGCAGCAGCACGTCGTGCGCCACCTCGCGCTCGTCCTCCGAGTGCTCCGGCTCGCCGTCCGCACCCGTCTCGACGAGGTGGGTCTCGAAGCCGCGGTCGAGCAGGTGCACGGCGAGGGAGGCCGTCATCGACACCGCCCACTCGAGCCGGTCGTCGCCGCGCCGCTCGAGCACGCGCTCGGCCCGGGTCTCGAGGAGGATCCACGCGTGCGGATCGGTGTTCTGCTCGTCCTGGCGGACCATGAGCTCACCGGAGCGGGCGCTCGCCCGCCAGTGCACCCGGCGCATGGCGTCCCCCGGGCGGTAGTCGCGCGGGATCACGTCGTCCGTGCCGGCGCCGGCCGTCGCGTGCGCGACCGGGCTCGATCCGCCTGCTCCGTGCGCGTCCAGGACGTCGCTCTGGAGCGGCACGACCCGCGGAGTCACGACGAACGGCTGCGCAGCCCCCACGACGCTCTCGCGGAGCGCGAGCCCGAGGCCGTCGCCGCGCACCAGGCGCAGCGGGCCGATGCGGTGGATCCCGCGCCGCTCGGCGGGCAGACGGTAGCGGGCGCGCACGCGGCCGCCCGACGGGACGCCCGGCAGCCCGAAGACGCCCTCGGCGACCGGCCGGCCGACGACGACCCCGCGCTCCACGCGCTCGAGCCGGTCGTGGGCGCGCGCCCCGCTGCGGACGGCGCGGCCGCGGTTCTCGAGCAGCACGTCGACCTCCACCACGTCGCCGGCCGCGACGGTCTGGGGAGCGAAGCGGCGCTGCACTCGGAACGACGCCGGCGCCAGGAGCAGGGAGACGAGCGCGCCCAGGGGCAGGCCCAGCAGCACCAGGCCGACGAACAGCAGCTCGCGGAACTCTGTCAGCGGCGCGATCACCACTCCCGCGACGCCCAGCAGAACGAGCGCCCAGCCGCGCAGCGTCAGCGCGACCCCGCGGAGCGCGGGCAGACCGCCGAGACGGGACGACGGCGTCTCGGCGGCGCGGGCCTCAGTCGCCACGGTTGCCGAAGGGGACGGGGGTGGCCGCGACGATGCGCTGCACGATCTCGGTGACCGAGTGCGAGGATCCGGCGCCGGAGCGGCCGGGGAGGCGCGTGGCGGGCAGGAGGCGGTGGCCGAGCACGGGGACGGCGAGCGCGTCGACGTCGTCCGGCACCACGAAGTCGCGGTCGCTGAGGGCGGCGAGAGCCTTCGCGGCGGCGATCAGCTGGAGCGTGGCGCGCGGGCTCCCCCCGAGCCGCAGCTCGGGGTCGACCCGCGTGGCCTGCATGATCGCCACCACGTACTCCTGCACGGGTGGTGCGACGTACACGGAGCGCACGTAGGCCATCATCCGCTCGAGCTCGGCGAGGCCCACGACGGGCCGCAGCTCCTCGAGCGGGCTGGCCGAGTCGCGGGTGCGGATCATCTCGAGCTCGGCGCGCTCATCGGGGTAGCCGAGCGAGAGGCGGGCCATGAAGCGGTCGCGCTGGGCCTCGGGCAGCGAGTAGGTGCCCTCCATCTCGACCGGGTTCTGCGTCGCGATCACGGCGAAGGGGCGCGGGAGGAGGTGGGTGGTGCCGTCGACCGAGACCTGGCGCTCCTCCATGCACTCCAGCAGCGCCGACTGCGTCTTGGGCGAGGCCCGGTTGATCTCGTCGCCGATCAGGATGTTCGCGAAGACCGGGCCCGGCTTGAACTCGAAGTCGCGGGTCGCCTGGTTGTAGACCGAGACCCCCGTGACGTCGGAGGGGAGCAGGTCGGGCGTGAACTGGATGCGCGCGACGCTGCCGCCGACCGAGGCCGCCAGCGACTTCGCCAGGACCGTCTTGCCGGTGCCGGGGACGTCCTCCATCAGGAGGTGCCCACCGGCGAGGAACACCGTCAGCGCCATCGAGACCTCGGCCGACTTGCCGTCGATCACGCGGGTGAGGTTCCCGAGGACGGCGCCGCAGTGCGCCGTGAACTCCTCGCGGGTCAGGGGCGTCTCGGGAGCCGCTCGGCGGCCGACAGCGGAGCGGGTGTCTTCGAGCGACGTCATAGCTAGGGATTCTCGCAGTCCTGACGGGAAAAGGGTCCAGGTTCCGAGAGTTCGCAGTGTGCCGCCAGGCGGGAGCGCGCGGCGGCCGCCGGACGCCGTGGGCAGGGTGCCGCCCTATGCTCGATCCGGTGACCAGGATCATCGCCGGATTCGCCGGCTCGCTCACCCTCCGGGTCCCGCGCGCGGGCACCCGCCCCACCAGCGACCGCGTGCGCGAGGCCGTCTTCTCGGCCCTCGAGGCCCGGGACGCCCTCGACGGCGCGACGGTGGTCGACCTCTACGCGGGCTCCGGCGCCCTCGGGCTCGAGTCGGCCAGCCGCGGAGCGAGCGCGGTCGTCCTGGTCGAGCGCGACCCGAAGGCCGCCCGGACCGCGGGCGAGAACGCACGGGCGATCGTGACCGCGGCTGCCAAGAACAAGCGGCCCGCCCCGCGGATCGAGGTGGTGACCGGCTCGGTCCGCTCCTTCCTCGACGGGTCCCCGGCCCTCAACACGGACACGGTGTTCCTCGACCCGCCCTACGACCTCGGCGAGGACGACCTCGCCGCCGATCTCGCCGGCGTGCTGCCGCTGCTGCGCGAGGACGCGGTGGTCGTCGTGGAGCGGAGCTCCCGCAGCCCGGAGCCGCGCTGGCCCGCGGGTCTGGAGCGGGAGCGGAGGAAGGACTACGGCGAGACCACGATCTGGTGGGCTTCACCGGCGTCGCCCGTCTCGCCCGCTTCCTCCGCGGCCGGCTGACCGGCCTCAGCCCGCCGCGCCGTCCCAGCCGAGGTACGGGTCCCAGCCCCCGCGCCCCTCGAGCGCGACCCCGCCCAGGCGCACCTCCGGGTCCCCCTCGCGGACGACCCCGAGCGGGACGAAGCCCTCCGGCAGCGCCGCGGCGGGCGGGAAGCACGCGAGCATCGCGTGGTCCTCGCCGCCTCCCAGCACCAACGCCCTCGCCAGGTCGAGGTCCACGCCCTCCACGCCCGTGAGCCCGCGCGCGTGCACGTCGACCGCCGCGGCATCGAGGTCGATCGCCACTCCGCTCGCACGCGCCATCCGACGGGCGTCGAGCACCACGCCGTCCGAGACGTCCATCATCGCGGTGGCGGTCCCGCCCGCGGCCTCGCCCGCGGAGATCGGCGCGGTCGGGCGCAGCTGCGCCTCGAGGAGGGACGGATGCCGCTCGCGGAGCCGGGCGGCGAGGTCGGCCGACGGCTCCCCGTCCCGCCGCGCCTGCTCGAACAGCAGGCGCAGCCCGAGCCCCGCTCGTCCCAGCGGACCGGCCACGGCGAGCACGTCCCCCGGCCTCGCACCGCTGCGGAGCACCGCCGGTCGTCCGTCGAGCGAGCCGAACGCCGTGATCGAGAGCGTCAGCGTCGCGGAGGCGGACAGGTCTCCCCCGACGACTCCGCATCCCGGCGCCATCGCGGCGCAGCCGGCGGCGAGGCCGCCCGCGATCCCCTCCAGCACGTCGACGCCCAGCGACTGGGGTGCCGCGAGCGCGACGACGAGCCCGGTGGGACGGGCCCCCATCGCCGCGACGTCGGCGAGGTTCGAGGCCGCCGCCTTCCAGCCCAGGTCCGCCGGGCGCGACCAGGCCAGCCGGAAGTCGGGGCCGTGCACCATCATGTCCGTGGTCACCACGAAGCGGCCGTCGGGAGCGCGCAGCACCGCGCAGTCGTCGCCGGGTCCGACCAGGGTCTCCGCGCCCGGGCCGCCGAGCCGGGCCAGCACCCTCGCGAGCACCTCGCCCTCGCTGAGCTCGGCCAGGGTGGGACTCCGATCCTCTGCCATGGTTCACACGCTAGCGTTGACGGCGATGTCCCCCCGCCGACTCCGCTCCCCCCTTCTCGCCGCCGCCGCCGTCCTGCTGCTCTCGGGCTGCTCGGCCAGCGTCGCCCTCGAGCCCGCCGCCGATGCGACGAGCACCGGCTGCGCGGAGGTCTCGGTGCGCCTGCCCGACGTGGTCGCGGAGCAGCCCGAGCGCGAGACGAACGCTCAGGGCACCGCCGCCTGGGGCACCCCGGCCGCCGTCATCCTCCACTGCGGAGTCGAGGTGCCCGGCCCGACGACGGACCTCTGCGTGAACGTCAGCGGAGTCGACTGGATCATCGACGAGACGCAGAAGGACGAGGACATTTACACGCTGACCACCTACGGTCGCGATCCCGCGGTGGAGATCACCGTCGACCAGAGCCGCGCGTCCGGATCCTCCGCCGCGCTCGACCTGGCGAACGCCGTCTCCTACGTCCCGCAGACGCGCGAGTGCACCGACGTCTCGGACGCCGACACCCTCGATCCGACGGACACGCCCACCGGCTGAGCTTCAGCGTCAGACGCCGAGGGCTCGACTCGCTGCGGTGAGCGCACCATCGGAGGTCGCCCCCAGCTCGCGCGCGCGGGACGCGAACACGGCGGCCGCGGCCTGCAGCTCGCGCTCCAGCGCGTCCACGCCTCCCGCGACGACCGTGCCCGCCCGGCCGCGCGTCTCGACCAGGCCCGCCGACTCCAGCTCCCGGTAGGAGCGGGCGACCGTCCCCGCGGCGACGCCCAGCGTCTCGGCCAGCGCGCGCACCGGCGGCAGCCGCGTGCCGACCGGCAGCTCGCCCGCGGCGATCAGAGCGGTGATCTGCTCACGGATCTGCTCGAAGGGCGCCGCGGCCGCGCCCGCCTCGACGCGGAGCGCGAGCGCCGACGTCATCGGGCGGCGACCGGGACGCGGTCGAGCGCCGAGTCGAGCAGCTCGCTGATCAGGTCCGGGTAGTCCACGCCGCTCGCGCCCCACATGCGCGGGAACATCGAGACCGGCGTGAAGCCGGGCATGGTGTTGATCTCGTTGACGACGAAGCCGTCGGCGGTGAGGAAGAAGTCGACCCGGGCGAGGCCCTCGGCTCCGATCGCGTCGAAGGCGCGGATCGCGAGGGACCGCATCTCGGAGAGCTCGCCGTCGGTGAGATCGGCCGGGCAGACCAGCTCGATGCCGGACGCCCCGAGGTACTTCGCCTCGAAGTCGTAGAAGCCGCGGCCGGTGACGACCACCTCGCCGGCGACGGAGGCGCGGGCCGGAGCACCGCGGCGGCCGCCGAGCACGCCGATCTCTACCTCGCGGCCGACGATGCCCGACTCGATCAGCACCCGCGAGTCGTGCGCGAACGCCTCCTCCAGCGCGGCCTCGAGCTGCTCGCGCTCGTCGATCCGGCTGACGCCCACGCTCGAGCCGGCCCGCGCCGGCTTCACGAACGCGGGCAGGCCCAGCTCGTCGAGGGCCGAGGAGGCGTCGCCCGGGTCGGCGCGCCACTCCGCCTCGGTCACGAGGTACCAGGGCGCCACCGCGAGGCCCGCGGCCCGCAGCACCGTCTTGGTGAAGTGCTTGTCCATGCCGAGCGCCGACGCGAGCACGCCCGAGCCGACGTAGGGCAGCCCGACGAGCTCGAGCATCCCCTGGACGGTGCCGTCCTCGCCCCACGGGCCGTGCAGGATCGGCAGCACCACGTCGACCTCGCCGAGCGAGCGCGTCGCGCCGTCCTCGGTCGTCACGGTGAGCTCACGCGAGAGGGCCGACTCCGGCCAGCGCACACGGGAGCCGTCGTCCTCGACGCGGGGCAGCGACGCGGCATCGAGAGCGAACTTCTCAGGACGGTCCTCCTCGAGCACGAAGGCGCCGTCGGAGGTGATCCCGACGGGGATCACCTCGAAGCGGTCACGGTCGATCGCCCGCAGCACCCCGGCCGCCGTTGCGCAGCTGATCGAGTGCTCGCTGGAGCGCCCCCCGAACAGAACGGCCACGCGGAGCTTGCTGGTCATCGAGGTTCCTCTCACCCTGTGGCTCGTCCGAATCCGTGGTCAGGTGCGGCGCGATGTCCTTCGGATCGAGCGTACCGGCGAGCACCTGCGACACCTGCTCGACGATGGGCATGTCGACTCCCCTGGCGCGCGCCAGCTCGAGGACCGGCGCGACGGAGGCGAGCCCCTCCGCCGTCTGCTGCATCGACTTCACCACGTCGGTGAAGCTGTAGCCCTGGCCGAGCAGGCGCCCGGCCGTGTTGTTGCGCGAGAGGGACGAGCTCGACGTCGCGATGAGGTCGCCGAGCCCAGCGAGTCCGGCCATCGTCTCGGCCCGTCCGCCGTACGCGACCGCGAAGTCGGTCATCTCGGCGAGACCGCGCGTGATGATCGATGCCTTCGTGTTCTCGCCGTAGCCGACGCCGTCGACGATGCCGATCGCCACGGCGATGAGGTTCTTCAGCACGCCGCCGAACTCGGTGCCGATCACGTCGGTGTTGACGTAGGAGCGGAAGTAGCGGTTGGTCGCCGCGAGAGCCACCTCCTGCGCGGTGACGAGGCTCTCGGAGGCGATGACCGCCGCGGTCGGCTGCTCCTTGGCGATCTCGAGGGCGAGGTTGGGCCCGGAGGCGACGGCGATCCGGTCGAGAGAGACCGGCAGCATCTGCGCGATCACCTCGCTCATCCGCTGGCCGGTGCCCTTCTCGACGCCCTTCATCAGGCTCACCAGCACCGTGCGCTCGGTGAGGAACGGCGTGATCGCCTCGAGGTTGCTCCGCAGCGACTGCGACGGGATGGAGAGGTAGACGTGGTCCGCGCCCTCCAGCGCCTCCTCGATGCGCGGCGTGGCCCGGATGTTGCGCGGGAGGTTGATGCCGGGGAGGTAGTCGCTGTTGCGCTTGGCCTCGGTGATCTCGCGGGCCAGCTCGGCGCGGCGCGCCCACATCACGACGTCGGAGCCGCCGTCGGCGAGGATCTTCGCGAACGTGGTGCCCCAGCTGCCGGCGCCGAGGACGGCGACGCGGCGGGGCACGGGGATGGGCGCCTTCCTACTGCTCGGACTCAAAGCGACCCGTGCCCTTCTGGTTGTGCTCGGAGGGGTTCCAGCGCTTCTCGGGCGCCGCCTCGCCGCGCAGCTCCTCGAGCAGGGCGGTGATCGCCGCCATCACGACCGCGGAGGCCTCGTTGAGTGTGGCGGAGTCGAGGCTGCGTCCGCGGAAGGCGGACAGGTCGACGGGGTCGCCGACGATCACGTCGACGCGCTTGCGGCGGAAGAGGGTGATCCGCTTGGAGTAGCGGCCCATCAGCTGCTGCGCGCCCCAGTGCGCGACCGGGACGACAGGCAGGCCGTACTGCAGCGCCATCCGCACCGCTCCCGTCTTGCCGCGCATCGGCCAGAGCTCGGGGTCGCGGGTGAGGGTGCCCTCGGGGTAGATGATGACCGAGCGGCCCTCGTCCACGAGAGCCTTGGCGGTCTTCAGCGGCTCGCTGCCGCGGACCGAGCCCGAGCGCTCGACGGGGATCTGCCCGGAGCCGCGCAGGATCGAGCCGAGCACGGGCACCGAGAACAGCGAGGCCTTGGCGAGGAAGCGCGGTGCGCGGCCGGCGCGCCACAGGGTCCAGCCCGTGATGATCGGGTCGATCTCGCTGTAGTGGTTCGGCGCGAACACGAAGGCTCCGGTGCTCGGGATCTTGTCGCCGTTCCGGATCCGCAGGTCGACCGAGGCGGTCATCACGGGGATCACCGCCGCCGCGAGGAACCAGAAGATGGACGGACGGCTTCGCTCAGACACCCGCCCATCCTCGCATCCCGCATCGGAGGGGCCGCGTCCCCACGCCCTGGAGCAGCGGGGCCCCGCGGTGGGAGGAGCGGCCCGGCCGCCGGGTACGGTACCGGCACGCCCCGTCCGCGTCGCCGCCCGTCGCCGTGGGACGCCGTCGGCCGAGCGCTCGGCCGCCTCGCCGATTGCGCAGTCCGGCCTGGTGCTCCTGCTCGTGTGGGGAGTCGTGCTGCTCGCCACGCAGGCCGGACGCGACGCGGCCGCGCTCGGCGACGGCCTCCTGCTGACGCTCGCGGTCCTCGTCGGCGGCTCGGCGGCCGTCGCCCTCGTGATCGGCGGGGTCGACGCCCTCTGGCGCGTGGCGGTGGCACCGCTCGCCCACGTCGAGGCGGAGGCGACCGGCGGCGTCGCGGTCCTCGGACGCGGCCGGCTCGGAGCGGGCCTCCGTCGTGTCGAGCCGCGGTTCCCGCTGCCGACGCTGCGGCCCTACGCGGTGGTCGTGCCGCGCCGCCGGGGACTGACCGTCTCCTTCGGCGACTGGGGCGTCGTCGTGCCCTGGGCGCGGATCGCGCGGCTGGAGCGGCGGTGGGTGCTGGTGGGCCTGCGTCCGCGCGAGGCCCTCGAGGTCGTCCTGGCCGGCACGCGGCGCGGACGCCTCACGCTGGTCCTGGTCGAGTCGCCCGGACCGCTGAGCCTCCGGCCCGCGCCGGAGACGACGCTCGCGCTCCTCGAGAAGCGGATCCGGGGACGCCTGGAGGAGGACGCGGAACCGCCCGCGTGGGGCGCGCCCGGGCGCGACAGGACCCCGGGCCGCTGAGGACGGTCGTCCTCAGCGGCACCGGGGTCCCGGTGGGCGGCTACGCGTCGAGCGAGAAGTCGGCGCCCAGCAGCTCGAGCTTGGTGAGGAAGTTCTCGTAGCCGCGGCTGATGATGCCGACGTTCGAGACCGTCGAGGTGCCCTCGGCCGAGAGCGCCGCGATCAGGTGCGAGAAGCCGCCGCGCAGATCCGGCACGACGATGTCGGCGCCGTGCAGCTTCGAGGGTCCCGAGATCACGGCCGAGTGCATGAAGTTGCGCTGCCCGAAGCGGCAGGCCTGCCCGCCGAGGCACTCGCGGTGGATCTGGATGGTCGCGCCCATCTCGACGAGCGCGTCGACGAAGCCGAAGCGCTGCTCGTAGACGGTCTCGTGCACGATCGAGACGCCCTTGGCCTTCGTGAGCGCCACGACCAGCGGCTGCTGCCAGTCGGTCATGAAGCCGGGGTGCACGTCGGTCTCGATGATGACCGGCTTGAGCTCGCCGCCCGGGTGGTAGAAGCGGATGCCGTCCTCGGCGATCTCGAACGCGCCGCCGACCTTGCGGAAGACGTTGAGGAAGGTGGTCATCTCCTGCTGGCGGGCGCCGCCGACGAAGATGTCGCCGTCGGTCGCGAGGGCCGCGGCCGCCCAGGAGGCCGCCTCGTTGCGGTCGAAGAGCGCGCGGTGGGAGTAGCCGGTGAGCCGGTCCACGCCCTCGATGCGGATCACGCGGTCGGTGTCGACCGAGATGATGGCGCCCATCTTCTGCAGGATGTTGATCAGGTCCATGATCTCGGGCTCGATCGCCGCGCCCGAGAGCTCGGTGATCCCGGAGGCGCGGACCGCCGTGAGGAGGACCTGCTCGGTCGCGCCGACGCTCGGGTACGGCAGCGACACCTTGGCGCCGTGCAGGCCCTCGGGTGCCGACATCCGGATGCCCGAGGGCAGCTTCTCGACGACGGCGCCGAAGTTGCGCAGCACCTCGAGGTGGTAGTCGATCGGGCGGTCGCCGATGCGGCAGCCGCCGAGGTCGGGGATGAACGCCTCGCCCAGGCGGTGCAGCAGCGGGCCGCAGAAGAGGATCGGGATGCGGCTGGAGCCGGCGTGCGCGTCGATGTCGGCGAAGTGCGCGGACTCGACGTTGGAGGGGTCGAGGATCAGCTCGCCCACCTCGGCGCCCTGCTTCACCTTGACGCCGTGGACTTCGAGCAGGCCCTTCACGACGCGGACGTCGCTGATGTCGGGCACGTCGCGGAGGGTGGAGGCGGTCTCGCCGAGCAGCGCCGCGACCATCGCCTTGGTGACCAGGTTCTTGGCCCCCTTGAGCTCGATCCGGCCCACCAGCGGTCGCCCGCCGTTGATGGTGATCCGCTCGGTCGTCATTCCCACCCGTGCTCCCGACGCCTTGGCGTCCTGCAGGGCCTTGGCGTCCTGAAGAAGTGTGTTCACGCTATTTCACCGGCAATGTCTTGGGCCGCCAGCTCTCGCGGCGGGTCTCGAATTCGGAAATGAGCGCTTCGTCGCGCAGGGTCAGGCCGATGTCGTCCAGGCCCTCGATCAGGCGCCATCGAGTGTAGTCGTCGATCTCGAAGTCGAAGGTCTCGCCACCGGCGGTGACCGTACGCGCAACCAGATCCACCGTCGGTTCTATTCCCGGGGTGCCCTCGATGATCTCCCACAGCCGCTCGACGTCGGGCTCCGAGACGACGGCCGCGAGCAGTCCCTGCTTGCCGGCGTTGCCCCGGAAGATGTCGCCGAAGCGGGGGGAGATGACGACCCGGAAGCCGAAGTCGCGCAGCGCCCAGACGGCGTGCTCGCGGCTGGAGCCGATGGCGAAGTCGGGGCCGGCGACGAGGATGCCGGCGCCGCGGTAGCGCTCCTGGTTGAGGACGAAGTCCGCGTCCTGCCGCCAGCCGTGGAAGAGCGCGTCCTCGAAGCCGGTCTTCGTGATGCGGCGGAGGTAGATGCCGGGGAGGATCTGGTCGGTGTCGACGTTGGCGCGCTTCAGGGGCGCGGCGATCGCGGTGACGGTCTCGAACTTCTGCACGGTCAGACTCCTGCTCTCTCGCGGACCGGCTCCAGATCGGAGGGACTGGAGAGGGTGCCGCGCACGGCCGTGGCCGCGGCGACGAGGGGCGAGACGAGGTGGGTCTTCGCCCCCTTGCCCTGACGACCCTCGAAGTTGCGGTTGGACGTGGAGGCCACGCGCTCCCCCAGGACGAGCTGGTCGGTGTTCATCCCGAGGCACATCGAGCAGCCGGCGAAGCGCCACTCCGCGCCGAACGCGGTGACGATCCGGTCGATCCCCTCGGCCTCGGCCTCGAGCCGCACCCGGGCGGAGCCGGGGACGACCATCACGCGGACGCCGGGGGCCTTGGTGCGCCCCTCGACGACGGCAGCGAAGGCCCGCAGGTCCTCGATCCGCGAGTTGGTGCAGGAGCCCATGAAGACCACGTCGACCGGGATCTCCTTCATCGGCGTGCCGGGCTCCAGCGCCATGTACTCCAGCGCTCGCAGAGCGCTGGCGCGCTCGTTCGGATCGTCGAGGACGTCAGGGTCCGGTACCGCCTGCGAGAGCGAGACGCCCTGGCCGGGGTTCGTGCCCCAGGTGACGAACGGCTCGAGCGCGTCGGCGTCGATCACGACCTCGGCGTCGAACACGGCGCCCTCGTCGCTCGGCAGCGTCCGCCAGTAGGCGACCGCGGCGTCCCAGTCCTCGCCCGCCGGAGCGTGCGGGCGGCCGTGCAGGTAGGCGAAGGTCGTCTCGTCCGGCGCGACCATGCCGGCCCGCGCACCCGCCTCGATCGACATGTTGCAGATCGTCATCCGGCCCTCCATCGAGAGCGCGCGGATCGCGGAGCCGCGGTACTCGAGGATGTAGCCCTGGCCGCCGCCGGTGCCGATGCGGGCGATGACCGCGAGGATGATGTCCTTGGCCGTCACCCCCTCCTTCAGCGTGCCCTCGACCGTGATCGCCATCGTCTTGAAGGGTTGCAGCGGCAGCGTCTGCGTCGCCATCACGTGCTCGACCTCGCTCGTGCCGATGCCGAAGGCGATCGCGCCGAACGCGCCGTGCGTGGAGGTGTGCGAGTCGCCGCAGACCACCGTGACGCCGGGCATCGTCAGGCCCAACTGGGGGCCGACGACATGCACGATGCCCTGCTCGACGTCGCCCAGGGAGTGCAGGCGGACGCCGAACTCGCCGGCGTTGCGGCGCAGCGCGTCGATCTGGGTGCGGCTGATCGGATCCTCGATGGGGCGTCCGATCTCGAGGGTCGGCGTGTTGTGGTCCTCGGTGGCGATGGTGAGGTCCGGCCGGCGCAGCGGGCGCCCCGCGGCACGCAGGCCGTCGAACGGCTGCGGGCTGGTCACCTCGTGCAGCAGGTGCAGGTCGATGTAGAGCAGGTCGGGAGCGCCGTTCTCGCCCGCGACGACGACGTGGTCGTCCCAGACCTTCTCGGCGAGGGTGCGCGGCTTCTCGGCTCTCCTGCCGGTCCCTGCTCCACTCGACGCGGGCGCGGCTGTGCCGGGTGTGGTCTCGATCATGACGGTTCCTTCTCCTCCTGGAGTCGCTGCTCGGCCGGGCGAGGCACCGCGACGAGGGAGGCCGTCAGTTCGAGGTCTCGTCGCGGCACGGAAGGAGGTGCGGGCCACTCAGCATGGACCGAGAATAGCACCGCGCTCCCCCGCCTCCCGGGCGGGCGCGGCACGGAGTCGCCCGGCTCAGGCGCGGGCGTCGAGCACGGCGTCGACGACGACGACGGTGACGTTGTCCCGTCCGCCGGCCTCGACCGCCGCACGCACGAGCGCCTGAGCGAGGTCGGCAGGGTCGCCGGAGTCGCGGCGGGCGAACAGGGCGGCGATCCGCTGGTCGGAGAGCTCCTTCGTCAGCCCGTCGGAGCAGAGCAGGTAGCTGGCGCGCGGCACGACGGGCAGCGTCCAGACGTCCGTCTCGACCTCCTCGTCGGCGCCGAGGGCGCGGGTGACGATGTTGCGGTCGGGATGCGACTCCGCCGACTCGGGGGTGAGCAGGCCGGCCGAGACGAGCTCCTGCACGGCGGAGTGGTCCACCGTCAGCTGCTGGAGTTCGGCACCGTCCCAGCGGTAGACGCGGGAGTCCCCGACGTTGAACAGCGCCCAGCGGGCCGGGCCCGCGGGCTCGGGGAGCACGAGCATCAGCCCGGTCAGCGTCGTGCCGCAGAGCGCACCGCCCACGTCGAGCGCGCGCACGGCCGTGTTGGCGCCCTCCACCAGGTCGAACACCGCGTCCACCGGACCCAGGCTCGTCGGCCGGTTCTCGCGCAGCGCCTCGACGGCGGCTGCGCTCGCGAGGTCCCCTCGTGCGTGCCCGCCCATCCCGTCCGCGACTGCCAGGAGCAGCTCGTCGGCGAGGAGGGCGTCCTCGTTGACGCGGCGGACGGCGCCGACGTCGGTGCTGCTGCTGACGGCGAGCCGCAGCGCCCCCTGGGGCAGGTCGACCGTGGTCGTCGTCATCGCGGGATCACTTCTCCTCGGCGGAGGACCGGGCGTCGTCCGCGACGACCTCGGGGTGCCCGTCGTGCAGCTGGATGTGGCGGTGCTCGCGGCGCATCTTCGCCAGGCTCGCCAGCGTCGCCACGGTCATGCTCAGCACGATGACCACGAGCGAGGTGATCGTGTCGATGTCCCACACCGGCACCGGCTCGCCCCCGTTGAGGAAGGGCAGGTCGTTCTCGTGCAGGGCGTGCAGGACGAGCTTCACGCCGATGAAGGCGAGGATGAACGCGATCCCGTACTTGAGGTACTCGAGCTTGTCGATCAGCCCGCCGAGCAGGAAGTAGAGCTGGCGGAGCCCCATCAGCGCGAAGACGTTCGCGGTGAACACGATGAAGGGGCTCTCGGTGATGCCGAAGATCGCCGGGATCGAGTCGAGCGCGAAGAGCAGGTCGGTCGAGCCGATCGCGAGGAACACGATCAGCATCGGCGTGAAGTGGCGCGTGCCGTCGATCGTGGTGCGAATCCTGGAGCCGTCGAACGAGTCCGAGATCTTGACGCGGCGGCGCAGGAGCCGGATGAGCAGGTTGTCGGTGCCCTCGTCCTCGTCCTCCGCGCCGAACGCCTGGTTCCAGGCCGTGTAGACCAGGAACGCGCCGAAGAGGTAGAAGATCCAGCTGAAGCTCTCGATGAGCTGCGCGCCGAGCAGGATGAAGACGCCGCGGAAGACCAGCGCGATGATGATGCCCACCATCAGCACCTCCTGCTGGAGCTTCGCCGGCACCGCGAAGCGGCCCATGATGATGACGAAGACGAACAGGTTGTCGACCGAGAGGCTGTACTCGGTCAGCCAGCCTGCGACGAACTGGCCGGCCAGCTCGCCGCCGCCGAGGATCAGCATCAGCAGCGCGAACACGAGCGCCAGCGACACGTAGAAGCCGACCCACAGCCCCGACTCCTTCAGGCTCGGCACGTGCGGGCGCTTGTAGACCAGCAGCAGGTCGGCGGCGAGGATCAGGCTCAGGACGACGAACGAGCCGATCACGAACCAGACGGGCAGATCGAGCATGAGGGCCTTCCGAGTGGGTGGGGGCCGAAAGTCTCTCCCCGGGGAGCGGACGGCCGTGCCGGTCCGCGTCACCCGTCCCGCCCCCGGCGCCGCGCAGGGGCGGTGCGTACTGACGGGAGCGGAAAGGCGGGATACTCCCCTTCGCGGATGCGATCCTAGCGCCGATCCGGCGGGATGCGGCCCCGGGGAGGCGGAGCGGGAACGAGGCGATCGGCGCGATGCGTCGAGCGGGTGCCGCGTGGCGAGCACCCGGGTGTTAAACGAGAAGAACCCCCGGTCAGACCGGGGGTTCTTCTCGTGTTGCCGTGGTGACCCCAGCGGGATTTGAACCCGCGTTACCGCCGTGAGAGGGCGACGTCCTAGGCCGCTAAACGATGGGGCCGCGTTTTTGCAACTCGAAGAGTGTTGCACACGGATCCGCATCGACGCAAATCGAGCGCCCGGCCCATCCGGTCTCCGCTCGGCCCCGGCCTTGCCCGCCGCCCGCCGAGGCGGTTGGCTCGGGGCATGAGACTGACGAAACTCGAGCACGCCGCCGTCCTGATCGAGGAGGACGGCGCCCGGCTGGTGATCGATCCGGGGTCCTTCACCCGGCCCGTCGAGGGGACGACCGACACCGTCGCCGTGGTGCTCACCCACGAGCACGCCGACCACTGGACCCCGGAGCAGCTGCAGCGCCTGCGCGACGCGGCCCCGTCGCTGCGGATCCTCGGCCCGGCCGGGGTCGCCGCCGCCGCCGAGGGCTTCGACGTCGAGACGGTCGCCGACGGCGACCTGGTGACGGTCGGCCCGTTCGAGCTGCGCTTCTTCGGCGCCCGCCACGCGGTGATCCACCGGAGCATCCCCGTCATCGACAACGTCGGCGTCCTCGTCGACGGCCGCGTCTACTACGCCGGCGACTCCTTCACCGTCCCCGAGGGCGTCGACGTCGAGGTCCTCGCGGCCCCGTCGGGCGCGCCGTGGATGAAGATCGCCGAGGCGATGGACTACGTGCTCGAGATCGCGCCGCGGCACGCCTTCGCGACCCACGAGCAGGTCCTCTCGGAGGCGGGACGCGCGCTCGGCCACGACCGGCTCGGCTGGGCCGTGCGCGAGGGGGGCGGGGAGTACCACGCGCTCGAGCCCGGCGACGTGCTCGAGCTCTGACGCCGGGGACGACGACGGCCGGGTCGGGGGCGAGCCCCGGCCCGGCCGTCGTCGCGATCCGCTAGCGGATCAGTAGTACTCGCCCTGGCGGTAGTCCCAGGAGTTGAACTGCTCGGCGAGGTTCAGCATGATGCGCTCGTAGTCGAGGCCGCGGCGGATCAGCACGGGGCCCGGGGTGATCGAGCGCTCGCCGCCCTGCACGGGGATGAGGGCGCCCGAGGCGTCCACCATCGAGACCATGACGCCCTGCTCGTGGCGGGAGTCCTCGTCCTTGTCCGGCTGGATCGAGGAGACGTAGGAGTCGGCCGAGACGATGACGTCGGCCTCGTTCTCGATCCGCTCGCCGATGTTCGCGACGCGGCCGCGGTTGCCCACGCCCGAGGGGTTGGCCGAGCTGGCGAAGGTGAGGGTGCGGTCGCGCTCCCACATGGTGGCGACCAGCTGCTCGGCCGGGCGGCCGAAGCGGATGACGAAGCAGCTGGTGCCCCGTCCGTCGCGGACCAGCTCGCGGGCGTCCTCGTCGATCAGGTCGACGGCCTCGGCCTTCCACGGGAGGATGCAGCCGAGCAGGACGTCCTGGTCCCAGTGCTTCTGGTAGAAGGCGAGGACCTCCTCGTTGAGCTCGGCGAGCTCGGTGAGCTGCTCGATGCTGGAGCAGAGCACGACGCCCGGCTTGTTGCGGTTGCGCTGCTTGGCCGAGAACTTGCGCTCGAGGCCCGCTCCGTCGGTCGTCATCAGGATGTAGCCGACCTTGGTCGCGCAGACGACCAGTCCACCGGGGGCGTAGAGCGCGTCCACCGCTTCCGCAGGAGCCTGCTCACGCCATTCGATCACCGTCGTGCTGGTCATTCTTTCCCTTTCGTGGTGTCCAGAGACGCCATGGGCGGGGCCCCGGCCGAGCGGAAGCCTAGCGGATCGCCTCCCGTCGTCCGCGGCGGTGATGCCGCGAACGGACGCGCACCGGGCTCCGGATCGACTCCGGTGCCCGGTGCGCGCCCGTCCGCGCCGCGCGCGCCGACGGGACGGCTCAGGCGAGGGCCGTGAGCGAGCCTCGCGCGAGCGTGTTGACGGTCAGATGGAAGCCGACCAGCGAGGCCGGAGTCGACTCGTCGACCGGCAGCGTCGGCACTCCGAGCGCGTGCACCGTGAAGAGGTAGCGGTGCGGGCGGTCACCGGGCGGCGGGGCCGCACCGGCGTAGGCGAGCGACCCGAGGTCGTTGAGCGCCGGGCGCCCCACTTCCGTCGAGCCGGCGGCCAGCTCGGTGACCTCCTTCGGGATGTCGACCAGGACCCAGTGGTGGATGCCGCCGAGGGTCGGCGCATCGGGGTCGAACACGGTCACGGCGTACGACTGCGTGCCCTCGGGGCCGGCGCTCCAGCGCAGGGACGGGCTGGTGTCGCCGCTCCCCTGGGCCTCGGCGAGCCGCTCGCCGTCGGTCACGTCGTCGCTGGACACCTCCAGGGGCGCCGTCGCGGGCAGGAAGTCGAGCGGGTGCGGGGGCGTGCTCCTGGTCAGATCGGTCATGTCGTTCTCCTTCTCTCTCAGTCGGTGACTCGGCCGCGGACGCCGTCGAGCCAGTAGTCGGAGTGGCGGTCCGCGGTCGCCGCGTCGCGGAACGAGTACGTCTTCAGCAGCCAGCGGAAGCGGGTCTTGTCGCGGTCCTGGACGTCGACGAGCTGACGGCTGTGCAGGCCGTCCTGGTTCGCGATGATCAGCAGGTCCGCGTCGCGGATCCGGTGGTACTGCTCGCTGACCTTCGAGAGCGCATCGCGGAACTGCCAGAGCGCCCACAGGTGCGGCAGGTCGTCCGGGTCGGCCGGCACCGTCCGGGTGTCGTAGTAGCGGAAGCTGTGCTCGTTCTCGAGCAGAGCGTGCTGGTCCGACACGATCTGGTTCTTGTTCTGGGCGCGCGAGAGCTCGTCGAACGGGGTGATGTAGACCGCCTCGCGCAGGAGCGCCTGGTTCTCGGGTGAGATGAAGCGCAGGATCTCGCGGCCGTCGACGTACTTCGTGTAGACGAGGTCGGTCTCGGGCGTGCGCAGTCCCAGGAGCGAGATGAAGTCGGCGCGCACCGGGTGCGCGGTCCGCTCGTTGTGCCAGTACAGCTCGCCGTCGGTCTTCTGCGTCTGGGTGTTCGAGAAGCGGTTGTCGGCGTAGACGTCCTGGAAGAAGTCGCCGTTGTTGCGGGTGGCGTACGCGAGCAGCGGCGAGCCGAGGTACTGCGACTGCAGCTCGAGCAGGCCCTCGCCGACGAACGTCAGCTTCTTGCGGTACTTGTCCTCGAGCGCGTCGTCCTGGTCGAGCCAGGGGATCTCGTCGTCGACCGGGTTGTTCGAGATCAGGTGCGCGTAGGTGATCTTCTCGTCGCGCTCGCGCCGGATGCGGGCGAGCGCGTCGACGAAGCCCTGCGGGACGTCGCCGCTGTCGATCAGCGCGGCGATCGCGTCGCGGAAGCGGTCGTAGTCCTTGTAGGGGTCGATGGCGACCGCCAGCAGCGACTGCTGGAGGGTCGATCTGTCGGAATCGGAGAACGTGTAGATGGGCTGCATTGCTTCACTCCTTGCACGTGGATGAGGGACGCCGCCGCCGGGCTCGTCCCGGACTTCCTCTGTCACTCCGCTTCCGCGGTGACGGCCCTCCTCTCCTGTCGTCGCATCGAGACGGCCCCGATCGTCTGCGCGAGGACCGCGAGGACGACGAGGACGATGAGGGTCGGCGCGGTCCCTCCCGTGAGGGGGACGAGTATCCCGGCGCCGACGAGCAGGACGGCCTGGAGGATCCCCTGGTTGCGCTCCAGTCCGCGCATCACCGCGACCCGGGCGCCGTCCTCGAGCCCGTTCATCGCCGGCGCCAGGGCGATCATCGTCGCGGGCCGCACGAAGCCGCCCGCGATCCCGAGCAGGGCCAGGCCGGCGATCGCGGCGCCGAGCACCCCGAGGGTGGTCAGGGCGAGGCCCAGCACCTGGGTGAGCGCCGTCAGCCGGAAGACCAGGGGCGTGCCGGCGATGAGCGGCGAGAGCCGGGCGGCGGCCAGGCCGGCGAGCGTGTAGAGGCCGAGCACCAGGCCGAACGCGGGCAGCGTCAGACGCAGCTCCTGGAACAGCAGCAGCGGGATCACGAAGGTGTAAGCGGCGAGCAGGACGGCGCGGTTCACGGAGTAGTAGAGGGACCAGAAGCGCACCGCGGCGGGCAGGACGGCCGGCCGCACGGCGCGCGCCGCCACTCCCGAGGCGGCGCTCGCGCCGAGCGGCAGGCGGGCAAGGAGCACCACGGCCAGCGCGGCGCACGACACGAGCGCGCTGAGGAGGAACGGCAGCCGGTCCCAGAGCGCGAGCGAGGCGGCCCCGAGCACTCCCGCGCCGAAGGAGGCGAGGAACATTCCGCTCTGCACCCGCGTCTCCTGGCGGCGAGCATCGGCTCCGGCGCGCAGCGAGGAGGCCAGCGCGGCGTCCCGCCCGGCCGTCAGCGAGAAGCCGCAGCCGGCGAGCAGCTGGCTGATCACGACGGCGACCGGATCCGCGTCCAGCACGATCACGACGAGGCCCAGTGCCTTCACGCCCTCGCCGACGACGAGCGCGCCCGCCGAGGACAGGCGGCGTGTGAGCGGCGAGAGCGGGCCGTCGGCGAGCGCCGCCACCACTCCGTAGAGCGCCAGCAGCAGCGCCACGGCCAGGATCGGGTAGCCCCGCGCCAGCAGGAACACCGCGACCACGGGCAGGTGGAAGTAGGCGCGCGAGACGATCCGGTAGACCGTGATCAGCCCGGCGGCGCTGCGGCCGCGCGGGGCGTCCCCGCGCCCGAGGTCAGACAAGGGAGGGCACGACGACGCGCAGTGCGTCGGCGCCCACGTCGCCCTGACGGACGATCGACGCGCCGCCCACGAGGGAGACGATCGTGCTGCTCATCGTGGAGTCGGGGGCGGTGGTGCTGCGGATCAGGTAGTCGCTGTCGCCGCCGAGGTGCTCCGCGGCGAGGTCGAAGTCGACGAGTCCGGTCGACACCGTGCCGCTGATGTTGGCGGAGGTGGCCGCGAGCGGCAGGCCCGCGAATATCGAGAGCAGGTTGATCGGGGCGCTGAGGTTGTGCACGACCGACACCGTGTCCTGGCCCGAGGTGACCCAGTCCGGGACGACGGGCTTGCGGCGCAGGATGACGTTCAGCGGCCCCGGCCAGAACGCTGCGACGAGCGCGTCCATGTCGGCCGTCTCCGGGGCGAAGGCCCAGGTCGCCCAGTCGCGGGGCGCGGAGACGAAGAGGGTGAGCGGCTTCGCGCCGTCCCGCTTCTTCATGTCGTAGAGGCGGAAGCAGGCGCTGCGCGAGAAGGGGCTGGCGAACACGCCGTAGTTCGTGTCGGTCTGCGCGATGACGGTCGCGCCCTCGCGGAGCTCCTGCCCGACGCGCCGGAGCTCGTCGAGATCGGTCGCGTCGATGATCTGTGCCGTCATGGGTAGTGCTCCTGCTGCGCTCGGGCGCGTCCGGGCGGGGCCGGATCGCGTCGCTGTCGTGTGGCCCGCTGACGGCGGCGCCCCACGGAGGGCGCCTGGCGGGTCGGACGGCGGAGGCCGTCCGGATGCGGGTGACCACGGAGGAGAGATGCGGCTGCGTCCTCCCCCCGAGGACGTCTGCCCGGTGAAAGTAGCACGGTGCGCATCCGGCCCCTTCGTGTTCGCGACGCTGCATGACGAAAGAAGTCGTCGACGTCGGGGAGCAGGGTCGGGGATCGGTATGTTCCGCTGACGCGCCGCATCTCCGCGGCGTTCTCCCGGCTCCGCGGATCCGCGCGATCGTCCGTCTGGCGGCGCACCACGGCCGGGGCTGGACGGCTCGCGGCGACCCGGTCTCCGGGCCCTCCCGCTCCTCGACAGAAGGACCGCCCATGACCGACTACTGGCCCGCGCTCCTCATCCTGCTCACGATCGTGGCCGTCGTGGTCCTGATCGTCGTGCTGAAGGTCGAGCCGGTGATCGCCCTCCTCGTCTCGGCCCTCGGGCTCGGCCTCGTCTCGGGGCAGGGCGGCGAGGGGACGGTGACCGCGATGACGTCCGGATTCGGCGCGGTCCTCGGCGACATCGGCCTGCTGATCGCGCTCGGCCTGCTGCTCGGATCGCTCCTGGAGGCGCTGGGCGTGGCCCCGCTGCTCGCCCGCTGGCTCGTGAAGCGCTTCGGTCGGCGCGCGCTCCCGGTCGCCTACGCGCTGACCCTGGGCGTCGCCTTCCCCTCGATCTACTCCGACGTGCTGGTCGTGATGAGCGCACCGCTGACTCGTCTGGCCTCGCGGGGGCTCGGTGCCGGTGGCTACGGGCTGCTGGCCGGCTCCTCCATCGTCGGGATGATCGTGGGCGTGGTCTTCGTCGTCCCCGGAGCCGCCGCGCTGGCCACGGCAGGCATCGCGGGCGCTCCCCTGCCGTCGATGGTCGCCATCGGCGCCCCGCTGGGCATCGTCACCATCGTGCTGACCGTGCTGGTGTACAGCGCCCTGGTGAAGCGCGGCGGCTGGCGGGACGAGCGCGACCTCGAGGGCGGGGCGGTCCCGGGGCCCGCTCTCGAGCCCGAGGCGGGCGCGGCCACGGGAGGCACGGCGCTCGCGACGCGGCGGGTGCCGCTCGCGCTGGCCGTCGCTCCGATCGCCCTCACCATCGTGCTGATCGCCGCGAACTCGCTCACCCAGCTGGCCGAGCTCGACGTCCCCCTCCTGCGGTTCCTCGGCGACGCGCACATCGCGCTGCTGGCCGGCTTGGTGCTGGCCTACGCGACGGCACTGCGGACGCTCCCGAAGGGCGCCGTGGCCACGGCACTGGGCGGAGCACTGACCCGCAGCGGCCCGATCGTCGTCCTGACCGGGGTCAGCGGCAGCCTCGCCGCCGTGGTCGGAGGAACCGGGGTCGGCGACGCGCTCGCCGGCGCCTTCGACGGGCGGGCCCTCTCGCCGATCCTGCTCACCTGGGTCGTCGCGGCCGTGCTGCACGCGGCGATCGGCTCGGTCTCGACGGCCGCGATCACCGCGGTCGGCATCGTCGCCCCGCTGATCCCCGTGCTCGACGTGAACCCGGCGCTGATCGCCCTGGCCGCCGGCTCCGGCGCGCTCTTCCTCGGGATGGTCAACGCCAACGCGTTCTGGCTCTTCAAGTCCGTGCTCGGCCTCACCGTGCGGGGCACGTTCACCGCCTACTCGCTGACGCTCTCGATCGCCTCGGTGATCTCGCTGCTGGCGCTGCTGGTGGCGGGAACGTTCGTCTGAGCGTCGGCCGGCCCCCACGAGGCCACGCTCGCGAGGTCGGCGCCGAACTCGACCCGGAGGCGCACGGGCGCGCCCCCGCGCAGCACGCCCGGCAGCCAGAGGCGGGCGTCATCCCACATCCGCTCGAACGGCACCTCCTCGACCGGGACGAACGCGGCGGCTAGCTCGCTCGACTCGGTGACCTCGCCGGCGACCCGGCGGCAGAGGAAGACGTGCGAGCGCTGACTCCACGCCGGCCGGTGGGGGAAGGAGTAGTCGAGCACGCCGCGCGGCTCCAGGTCGGCCGGGAGGGCGACCAGCCCCGCCTCCTCCTCCAGCTCGCGGACGGCCGCGTCGACGGGCGACTCCCCGGGCTCGAGCTTGCCGCCGGGGGCGACCACGCGGCCCTCGCCGAGGCCCCTGCGCTTGCAGCCGAGGAGCACCTCCGCGCCCCGCGGGCCGTCGCGGAGGACGTAGACGACGCAGACCTCGGGCAGCCCCACCGCGCACCTCCGCTCCGACGGGCCGGGAGCCCGGCACCGCCGTCGTAGGCTAGCCCGGTGACGACGACCGCGCTCGAGCGCTTCCAGGCCCTGCTGCGCGTCGACACCGTGTCCCACTCGGACGAGTCGGCGACCGACTGGAGCCGCTTCCACGCCTTCCGGGAGCTCGTCGCCGAGCTCTACCCGGCGCTGCACGCGGCGCTGGAGTCCGAGACCGTCGCCGGCCACTCCCTCCTCTGGCGCTGGCGCGGTGAGGAGCCGGGCGAGCCGGCCGTGCTGATGGCCCACTACGACGTGGTCAGCGTGACGGCGGCGGAATGGTCGCACGACCCGTTCGCGGCCGAGACGGTCGTCGCCGCGGACGGCCGCACCTCCGTCGTGGCGCGCGGCGCCCTCGACGACAAGGGCTCCCTCGTCGCCCTCCTCGAGGCGGTCGAGGCGGCCGTCCTGCGGGGCGAGCGGCCCCGGCACGACGTGTACCTCCTCTCCACGCACAACGAGGAGACGGCGGGCGACGGCGCCCCCTCGGTCGTCGCCCTGCTCGGCGCGCGCGGGGTCCGCCCGCGCCTCGTGCTCGACGAGGGCGGGAACGTGCGGCGCGGCATCCTGCCCGGAGTCACGACCCCCCTCGCCGTGATCGGGGTCACCGAGCGCGGGATCATGAACCTCGAGCTGACCTGCCGCGACGTCGGCGGCCACGCCTCCGCTCCGCCGCCCCCGCCCGGGCTGCTCGCCACCCAGCGGCTCGCGAGGGCGATCCACCGCCTGACCGAGAACCCGTTCCCCTCGACCCTCCCGGAGCCGATCGCCCAGCTGGTGCGCGCGGCGGCCGACCACGCGGACGCGGCCCACGCCGTCTGGTACGCCCGCCCGCACGAGCACCCGGACGCCGTCGTCGGCGCGCTCGCCGCCCACTCCAACCGCTCGGCCGCGATGCTGCGGACGACGGTCGCGATCACCGAGCTGCGCGGCAGCACCGGAGCGAACGTCCTCGCCTCCAGCGCCAGCGCCACCGCGAACGTGCGGATCAACCCGGGCGGCACCGTGGCGGGCGTGGTCGAGCGCATCCGCGCCGTCATCGACGACCCGGAGGTCGAGGTCGAGGTGAAGGTCGCCCACGAGCCCTCCCCCGTCTCCCCCACCGGCGAGCGCGGCGACGGCGGGCCGTACGACCTGCTCCGCGCGGTCGTGCAGGAGTCGTTCCCGGAGGCGGTCGTCGCTCCGTACGTGCAGACCGGCGGCAGCGACGCGCGGCACTTCCACGCGATCAGCGACCACGTCTACCGCTTCATCCCGTTCGAGATCAGCCCGCGGCAGCAGCTCGGGATCCACGGGGTCGACGAGTCGGTCGAGGCCGACCAGTTCGAGCGCGCGATCGCCTTCTACGCGCGCCTGCTCGCGCGGCTCTGAGCCCGGCGTCGGGACCGCCGGGTCGGAGGAGGACATCGGAGCGGCGTCCCTGGCACAACCTGGGAGAACCGTTCGATGACGCGCCGACCGGTGTTGGCCCGGAGTTCACCCCGCGATGATGGACTGATCGCAGCGGGGTCGCCTCCGCTGGAGCAGTGCGCAAGTGCCGACGCCGGGTCGCGTGATCCGGCTCCCGCCGATCGTGGAACCCGAGGATCATGTCCCTCCGCCAGGCCGAGTACCCCCGGCCCAACCACTTCATCCTTCACCTGAGCGACACCCACTTCATCGCCGGAGACGGCGGCCTGTACGGCTCCGACGTCGACAGCGAGGCCCAGCTGCGGCTCCTGTTCGACGAGCTGGAGGCGTCCGGCGGACGTCCGGAGGCCGTCGTCATCACGGGTGATCTCGCCGACAAGGGCGAGCCGGAGGCGTACGCGAAGCTGCGCGCCGTCGTCGAGCCCGCGGCCGCACGCCTCGGCGCCGAGGTGATCTGGGTGATGGGCAACCACGACGACCGCGGCGCGTTCCGCTCGGGGCTGCTCGACCAGCTCCCGACCACGCAGCCGGTCGACCGCGTGCACGACGTCAACGGGCTCCGGATCATCGCGCTGGACTCCACCGTGCCCGGCGCCCACTACGGCGAGATCTCGGACGCGCAGCTCGACTGGCTGGCGGAGGAGCTCTCCAGCCCGGCCCCGCACGGCACGATCCTCGCGCTGCACCACCCGCCGGTGCCGAGCGTGCTCGACCTCTCGGTCCTCGTGGAGCTGCGCGACCAGCCCGCCCTCGCGGAGGTGCTCGAGGGCTCCGACGTCCGCAGCATCATCGCGGGCCACCTGCACTACTCGTCGACGGCGATGTTCGCCGGCATCCCGGTCTCGGTCGCGTCGGCCACCTGCTACACCCAGGACCTCAACGTGCCGGTCGGCGCGACACGCGCCCGCAACGGCGCCCAGGCGTTCAACCTGATCCACGTCTACGACGGCACGGTGCTGCACTCGGTGGTGCCGATCGGCGCCTCGACCGAGGTGTCCTACGTCTCGGCGAACGAGACGCAGCGGATCCTCGCGGACCACGGCGTCGAGATCGCCGCGGCGACGGCGGCCCCCGTCGCCCGGGACGAGGAGCTCTACCCGCCGCTCGTGGAGCGGGTGGGCGTCAGCGCGTAGCGACGCGACGGGGCGTCGGGGTCGCCCCGACGCCTCCGGGCGCCGCGTCGACCGCGTCCTCGGACACGGCCGGCGGTATCAGCGCCCGCCGGCGCGGTCCCGCGCGAACAGCCATCCGGCGAACGCCAGCGCCGCGGCCAGCGCGACGCCCACGCCGACGCCCGCTCCCACTCCGATGCCCGGGAACACGAGCGAGCTCGCCAGGCCGAGAAGCAGCCCGGCAACCGCTCCCCCGACGGCCCAGCCCACGGTCAGTCCTCGCGCTCCCACGGAGCCGGGATCGGGTAGTACTCCTCGAGGAACCCGATGACGGCCTTGGTGCGCGCCTCCGCCGAGATCTCGGGGAAGCTGCCGTCGTTGAGGCAGAAGAAGTCGACTCCGCGGTTCTTGAGGAGCTTGCGCATGTCCTTCAGCCCCTGGTGCATCGTCGTGTCGACGTACTTCACCGAGGCGTTCTCCTGCACGACCGCGCGGCCGGTCATCAGCGCGTAGTAGTGGTAGAGCGAGTTGGTGACGGAGACGTCGCTCGCGGAGCGGAAGCGGCTCGCGGCGGTCGCGGTGAACTCCGGCTCGAACTCGGCCTCGAGCTCGGCCATCACGGTCTTGCGGAGCGGCGTGGCGGCGTGCTCGAGGTGACGGGTCGTCATCGCGCCGAAGCGCTCGCGGAGCAGGCGCCGGTTGACGCGGGCCGCGTTCTCGAAGCCGCTGCGGGAGGCGTTGGAGTCGCCCATGCCGATGCGCGTCGTCGCCTCGATGAACTTCGTGATGCCCCCGGGCGAGAAGAAGATCGACGGGTCGACCGGGCGCCCGAAGAACATGTCGTCGTTGGAGTAGAGGAAGTGCTCCGCCAGCCCCGGGATGCGGTGCAGCTGGCTCTCGACCGCGTGGGAGTTGTGCGTCGGCAGCACCGAGAGGTCGCGGAAGTGGTCCTCGCTGCGCACGAGGGTGACGTCCGGGTGCTCGTCCAGCCAGCGCGGGCGCGGGGAGTCAGTGACGATGTAGATGTGCCGGATCCACGGCGCGTACATGTAGACGCTGCGCAGGGCGTACTTGAGCTCGTCGATCTGGCGGAAGCGCGCCGGAGCGTCGTCGCCCTCGCCCACCACGTAGCTCGCCATGCGGGCCGCACGGGCGCGCTGGAACTCCAGGTCGGTGCCGTCGACCCACGAGAAGACGATGTCGACCTCGAAGCGGATGTCGCTGACGAGCGGCTCGAACATGCCCTCGAACGTCGGCCAGGTGCGGCCGTACGCCTCGACGTGGGCGTCGATGGCTTCGGCGACGGGGAGGCTGTTGCGCATGAGCGCGTTCTCGGCGGGAGTGATGATCTCCTCCTCGCCCACCTTCCACAGCTCAAGGCGGACGCCGCTGCGGGCGCCGTAGCGCAGCGATCCCGTCGAGGAGACGCGCGGGCGGAAGAGCTTGAAGACGGAGGCGCGCGGATACGGCGCGAGCACGCCCTCGGCCAGGAGCTGCGGCGGGGTGCCCCGCTTGTCGACCGTCTTGGCGTAGAAGGGCTCGGTCGCGAAGGCGCGCGCCAGCAGCGTCGCCAGCTCGGCGCCGAGCACGCGGTCCACCGCGAGGAAGGGCGAGCCGTCGGTGCCGCGGATGAGGCGGTAGGGGAATTCGGCGGCGTCGAGGACCTCGCCGATGGCGATCAGGTCCTCGGTCCAGGCCGCGCGGGGCGTCGTACTCGAGTTCACCAGCGAGAACAGGCCGGCATGGACCACGACGTCGTCGCGGTCGAAGTGGCGCGGGCGCAGGAGCGGTGACGGAAGAGCACGGACGGAAGGCATGATTCACATTATCCGCCGTGGATTTCGTCCGTGTGACCGGGCCGTCGGCTTGACAGCGACCGCGGGGCCGCACGGTCAGCGCGAGAGCGACCCCAGACGGTCCCCCGCCTTCTCCGCGGCCTTCGCGGCCCGCCTGGCGCGGTGCCGCTCCTCGGCGGCGACGACCCCCAGCGCGAAGGCTCCCTCCTCGCTGCGATCGGCCTCCTCCAGGATCAGCGCACGGGCGGCGAGCGCGTCGCGCTCCTCCCCCAGGGCGTCGGCGAGGTCCTCGCCCGCCTCGGCGAGCGAGCGGCGCCGGGCGCCGACGGCCTCGGGGACGACCGCCCGCCACGCCTCCACGGTGTAGCGGAGCCGCTTCGCCGCCTTCCGCAGGTCGTGACGAGCCTCGAGCGAGCCGCCGGCCGCCGCGGAGCCCGCCGCGGAGATGCGCGCGAGGTCCTTCGCGACGGAGCGGCGCACCAGCGCCGTCGCGCTCGAGCCCGCCCGCGCGGTGCGGGGCGGATCCGCGAGCAGGGCGTCGAGCGAGGCGAGGAGCGCGAGGTAGCGGCCGCCGCGCAGAGTGCGGTCGACGCGGCGCAGCGCCGAGGCGTGCCGGTGCTCGATCTCCTCCAGCAGGGCGGTGGGGGTGCTCGGGGCGCCCTCGACGGCCGCCAGGGAGGCGCGGAACCGCTCGGCGAGCACCTCCTGGTCGCGGGCCGCGCCGAGGACCCCTCCCAGCCAGCGCAGCTCGTCCCGCACGGGGTCGGTCGCCGCACGGTCGAGCACGGAGCGGGAAGCGGCGAGGACGGACCGGAGCCGGCGCGCGAGCACGCGCATCCGGTGCAGGGCGTCGTCGGCCTCGAGGCGCACCCGCGGGTCGACGGCGCGCAGCTCGCGCAGGAGCGAGCGGACCGCGGCGAGCGCCGCCTCCCCGCCGTTGCGGGGATCCGGGACCGTCTCCTCGATCGGGCCGCCGGTGGCCCGGGCGAGCTTGGAGGCGCTGGCGGCCGGACGGGCGCCCGCGGCGAGGAGGCGCTGCTCGATCGCGTCGAGGACCCGCTCGCCCTCGTCCCCCGGGACGTCGACGAGCTCGACCTCCCACTCCCTCCAGCGCCGCTCGCGGCCGGTGCGCTGGTCGCGAGCGGTCACCAGGTCGTCGGCGATCTCGGCGAGCTCCCGCCCGTGGGAGTCGAGGGCGCGGGTGATCGAGCGGACCGTCTCGAGCAGCGCCAGCGGCTCGAGCGGCGCGCGCCCCACCTGCCCGAGCACCGGCTCGCGGACGGCGGACGGGACCGTGCGCGAGGCCGTGAGCTCCGCGTGGATCTCGGTGCGGCCGGAGGAGCCGGGCAGCTTGACGTGCCAGCCCTGGTCGGATCCGCCCTCGCGGCGGCGCAGCGTGATCCGCGCCCGGGACAGAGCGCGCTCGGCGGTGTCGAAGTACTCGGCGCGGAGGGTCACCGGCTCCTCCGTGCGGACGCTCGCGACGCTCCCGGTGCCGGACAGGTCGGGCAGCCGGGTGCCCGCGTCGACGTCGTACTTGCGCTCGACCTCGGTCTGCACTCTCCGCGCACCGCCCGCCCGGGACGTCGCCGACTCGTTCTCCGCACCGCTGGCCATGCTCCATTGTGATCACGCCCGGCGCCGCTGCGGCACCCCGGGGCGGCCAGGGGCGCCCTCGCCCTAGGCTGGAGCGATGACCGCGCCCGTTCCGCCCGTCGCCCGCCGCGTCCCCCTCGAGCGCCGCCACCACGGCGACGTGGTGGTCGACCACTACGAGTGGCTGCGCGAGAAGGAGAGCCCCGAGGTGATCGCGCACCTCGAGGCCGAGAACGCGTACACCGAGGCGGTGCTGGCTCCTCTCGCTCCGCTGCGCGAGCGCCTGTTCGAGGAGATCCGCTCGCGGACGAAGGAGACCGACCTCTCGGTCCCCGTCCGGGAGGGCTCCTGGTGGTACTTCTCGCGCTCCTACGAGGGCCGCCAGTACGCCGTGCACTGCCGGGCGCCGATCAGCGGGCCGGACGACTGGACGCCGCCGTCGATCGCCGAGGGCGGTCCACTCGAGGGCGAGCAGGTCGTCCTGGACGGCAACGCGGAGGCGGAGGGACACGACTTCTTCTCGCTCGGCAGCTTCGACGTCTCGGCGGACGGCCGACGGCTGCTCTTCGGCACCGACGTCGAGGGCGACGAGCGCTACACCCTCCGCATCCGCGACCTCGAGACCGGCGAGGACCTGCCGGACGTCATCGAGGGCACCGGCGGCGGAGCGACCTTCGGCGCCGACGCGCGCTTCGTCTTCTACCCGACCGTCGACGAGTCCTGGCGCCCCGACACGATCTGGCGGCACGAGGTCGGCGCCGGGACCCCGGACGAGGTCGTCTTCGCCGAGCCCGACGAGCGCTACTGGATCGGCGTGGGCCTCACCCGCAGCCGCCGCTTCCTCGTCATCGAGATCGGGAGCAAGATCACGAGCGAGTGCCTGCTGCTGGACGCGTCCGACCCGACCGGCTCCTTCCGCTCGGTGTGGCCGCGCCGCGAGGGCGTGGAGTACGAGGTCGAGCACGCCGTCGTCGACGGGCGCGACCGCCTGCTGATCGTGCACAACGACGGCGCCCTCGACTTCGAGATCGTCGAGGAGCCGGCCGACCTGTCGCTCGACGCCGACGCCCGGGCCCGCGAGCGCCGCGTGGTGGTGCCGCACCGCGAGGGTCGCCGGATCGAGGGCGTCGACGCCTTCGCCGGGCACGTCGTCGTCTCGTACCGCGCCGACGGAGCCACCCGGCTCGGGCTGCTCCGCGAGGACGGCGCCGGAGCGCGGCTCGAGGAGATCGTCTTCGACGAGCCGCTCTACGACGCGGGCCTGGCGGGGAACCCGGAGTGGGAGCAGCCCTCCCTCCGCCTCGCCTACACCTCGTTCGTCACCCCCTCGACCGTGCTCGCGCTCGACGTCGCGACGGGCGAGCGCACGGTGCTCAAGCAGCAGCCGGTGCTCGGCGACTACGACCCCGCGCTGTACGTGCAGAGGAGGGAGTGGGCCGTGGCGGAGGACGGCACGCGGGTGCCGCTCTCGCTCGTCTGGCGCCGCGACGCCGCCGATCCGGACTCGGCCCCCGCGCCGCTCCTCCTCTACGGCTACGGCTCGTACGAGGCGAGCATCGACCCTGGCTTCTCGATCGCGCGCCTCTCGCTGCTCGACCGCGGCGTCGTCTTCGCCGTCGCGCACGTCCGCGGCGGCGGGGAGATGGGCCGCTCCTGGTACGAGAACGGGAAGACGCTGGCGAAGCGGACCACCTTCACCGACTTCGTCTCCGCGGCGCGGCACCTGGTCGACGCGGGCTTCACCACTCCGGACCGCCTGGTCGCGCAGGGAGGGTCGGCCGGCGGCCTGCTGATGGGCGCGGTCGCGAACCTCGCCCCGGAGGCGTTCGCCGGCGTCCTCGCGCAGGTCCCGTTCGTCGACGCGCTCACCTCGATCCTCGACCCGTCGCTCCCGCTCACGGTGATCGAGTGGGACGAGTGGGGCGACCCGCTGCACGACGCCGAGGTCTACGCCTACATGAAGTCGTACTCGCCCTACGAGAACGTCCGCGAGGACGTGCAGTACCCCCGGATCCTCGCGACGACGAGCCTCAACGACACCCGGGTGCTCTACGTGGAGCCGGCGAAGTGGGTGGCCAGGCTCCGCGAGGTCGGCGCTCCCGCGCTGCTGCGCACCGAGATGACCGCGGGACACGGCGGGGTGAGCGGACGCTACGAGCGCTGGCGCGAGATCGCGTTCGAGTACGCCTGGACGCTGGACGTGCTCGAGCTGGCCTGAGCGCCCCGCCGCAAGCCCCTCCGCCCGTCGTCCGCGGCCAGTAGGGTTCGGGGTGCCGACGGAGGGAAGAGCATGAGCGCAGGCCTGTCGATCGAACGCATCGCCGCATGGGTGGCGGACCAGAGGTGGTACGCGAGCAAGGGGCGGCGCCCCGAGCTGGAGGTCCGCGGCGCCTGGTCGCTGCACCCCGGCGAGGCGGAGGTGGTGGACCACCTCTTCATCGACCGGGCAGGCACGAGCCCGGTGCTGTACCAGGTGCCGGTGACCGTCCACGCGGCTCCGGTGCCCGGGCTCGAGGACGCCCTCGTCTACTCCGACGACGTGCACTTCGTGTACGACGCTCCACGGGACCCGGTGTTCGCCCGCGCCCTGCTCGGCATGATCGCCGACGGCGGCCGCTCCGACGAGGACGGCGCCCAGGGCGGCGCCCGCGCCGAGGGCCACCGGCAGCCGGGTGCCGCGATCGGGGCGTTCGCGTCCTCGAAGGTGCTCAGCGGCGAGCAGTCGAACACCTCGGTGATCGTCCGCACCACCGCCGACGACGGATCCGACGCGACCCCGGTGATCGTCAAGGTCTTCCGCGCCCTCCACCACGGCGACAACCCGGACGTGACGGTGCAGTCGGCGCTCAACGCCGCCGGGAGCGCCCTCGTCCCGCCCGTGCTCGGCAACGTGACCGGCGAGTGGGACGACGAGGGCGAGGAGACGGGCCGCGCCTTCGGGCACCTCGCCTTCGCACAGGAGTTCCTCCCCGGGGTCCAGGACGCGTGGCGCGTCGCCCTCGAGGCGGTCGCCGCCGACTCCGACTTCACCGGACCCGCCCGCGAGCTGGGCCGCGCCACCGCCGAGGTGCACGCGACGCTGGCGGAGGTCATGCCGACCGAGGACACCACGTCCGAGGTCGTCGAGCGGATGGTCGCGGCCATGCGCCGTCGCCTGCGCATCGCCTCGGCCGAGGTCCCCGTGATCGCCGAGGACTCGGAGGCGATCGAGGCCGTGTTCCGCGCCGCCGAGACCGCGCCGTGGCCGAGGCTCCAGCGCATCCACGGCGACTACCACCTCGGGCAGGTCCTGTCCGTGCCCGATCGCGGCTGGGTGCTCCTCGACTTCGAGGGCGAGCCGCTGCGGCCCATGCACGAGCGCCGTCTTCCCGACGTGGCGCTGCGCGACGTGGCGGGGATGCTGCGCTCCTTCGACTACGCGGCGGGTGCGCACGAGCAGGCCGAGCCGGGCGCCTCGAGGGCGGCGTGGGCGGCGGCGAGCCGTGCCGCGTTCCTCGAGGGCTACGCCGAGCAAGCGGGCGACGCGGTCACCGCGCACCGGGCGGTGCTCGACGCGTTCGAGCTCGACAAGGCCGTCTACGAGGCGATCTACGAGGCGCGCAACCGGCCGGAGTGGCTGTCGATCCCGGTCGCCGCGGTGCAGCGCCTCGCCGGACGCTCGTAGGGTGGCAGGCATGAGCGACGACACCGACGACAAGAAGCCCCTGGACCCGCTGAGCGACTTCAGCATCCCGGGCGACACCGATCTGCACACGACCGGCGATGCCTCGGGCGCGGACGGCGACGAGGTCGCGGAGCCCGGAGCGGACGAGGACTGAGCCGCCTGCTCTGCGGGGCCGGCCGTCGGCTCGGCTCCGCGGAGCCGACGGCCGGACTAGCGCAGCGGGGCGAGCGGCTCGACCGCCGGCCCCTCCAGCACCGTCCCGTCGGCTGCGAAGCGGGAGCCGTGCAGCGGACAGTCCCAGCTGCGCTCCGAGTCGTTCCAGGTGACGATCCCGCCCAGGTGCGGGCACACCGCCGACACCGCGCAGCGCCGCCCCTCCACGGTGGAGACCGCGACGGGCTGCAGGCCGTCGCGGGCGACCGAGCCCTGGCCCTCCGCCGGCACCACCCCGGCCGAGCGGGGCGCGCGGAGCGCTGCCGACCAGCCGCGGGCGTACCAGGCGCCCACCGCCAGCCCGGCGCCGAGCCCCTCCGCCATCACCCGCGGCAGCGTGGGCCGGCGGTGCAGCGTCCTCGCCCAGGCCGGCGTCGCGCCCTCGAGGTCGGCGACGAGCGTCAGCGCGGCCTGCACCGCGTTGGTCATCCCCCACTTGTCGTAGCCGGTCGCCAGGAAGATCCGTCCGCGGCCCCGCGGCAGCCAGCCCACGAACGGCACGCGGTGGAACGGCTCGTAGTCCTGGGCGCTCCACTGCGCGACCGGCTCCGCCCCCGGGAAGGACCGCCGCGTCCAGGCGACCAGGTCGTCCACCGCCTCCGAGGTGACGGGCCTGCGCCCCACCGGGTGGCCGTTGCCGCCGATCAGGAGGAGCCGCTCGCCGTCGCGCTCGGCGTCGCGCACCGAGCGGGACGGCTCGTCGACCGAGAGGTACATGCCGTCGGGGATCGGCGCGTCGGTGCGGAACGCGACCGCGTACGAGCGCAGCGCGGCGATCTTGGCGAAGTAGAGGCCGCGGTCGAGGATCGGCGCCCCCGTGAGCAGGTAGGCCCGGTCCCCGGTCACCGGGCCCGCGCTGGTGCGGACCCGGACGGGAGCGGTCGCTCGCATCCCGAGGGCCCGGACGCCCTGCACCAGGCTGCCCCCGGCGGCGCGGAAGTCGGCGGCGAGCGCGGTGAGGACGTCCATCGGGTCGAACTGGGCCTGGTCGTCGAGGGCGACGGCCGCCGTGCTGGGGAACGGCACGTCGAGCTCGCCGACGAGGAGGGTCGCGAGGCCGAAGCGGCGCGCGGTCGCATGCTCCTTCAGGACGGCGTCCACGCCCTCGGGCGTCTGCGCGTAGCTGTAGGCGGTGCGCCTCTGCACCGGCACGCCCGCGCCCTCGCAGTAGTCGAGCAGCCAGCGGAAGCCCGCGAGGTTCGCCGCGACGTAGGCCTCGGTCACCGCGGGGATGTTGCGCTCCGCGATCCGGGAGAGGTGCGCTCCCTGCAGGAGGCTGAGCTTCGCCGTCGTGTTCCCGGTCGTGACGGCGCCGACCTCCCGCGCCTCCAGCACCAGCACGCGCCGGCCGGTCCGCTGCAGGAGGAGCGCGGTGACCAGCCCGGTGAGCCCGGCGCCGACCACGACGTCGTCGTAGTGCGCGCCCGGCACGAACTCGTCGGAGGGGATCGGAGCCGCGCCCGCCCGCCAGAGGGAGCGGGGCCGCGGGGCCGTCGTGGTCGTGTCCTCCGGAGTCATCGGGAGTCCCTCCGTTCAGGGGCCGGACGGCCCGCGAGCGACGCTACGCGGAGCCTCCGGGACCGTCACGGTGTTGACACGTCGCGGGACGCGGGCTCAGAGCCAGCCCCACCGCTTGAAGAGCCGGTGCAGCACCACGCTCGAGGCGAGCATCGCCGCGAGCGCCGCCGGGTACCCCCACGCCACGTGCAGCTCGGGCATCACGTCGAAGTTCATGCCGTAGATGCTCGAGATCATGGTCGGCGCGAAGAAGATGGCCGCCCAGGCGGAGATCCGCTTGACCTCGTCGTTCTGCTGGTTGCCCACCTCCGCGAGCTTCTTCATGTCCTCGTTCTGGCGCTGGGCGACGAGGGTCGCGTTCACCGCCAGGATCTCCCGCAGCGTGGTGCGGAAGCCGTCGACCCGCTCGGTGACGAGCGCGACGTGGTCGGCGACGTCGCGGATGTAGCGGCGCAGCTCCACATCCGACTGGAACACCTCGAAGTCGGTGACGAGCCGCCCGAGCATGCCGGTCAGCGGAGCGACCGCGCGCTGGAAGTCCAGCACCTCCTGGCTGAGCTCGTAGATGCGGCGGGACACCGCCGGGTCGCCCTCGAAGACCTGCGCCTCGATCTCGTCGATGTCGTTCTCGAGACCGGCGACGACGGGCGAGTACTGATCCACGACGGCGTCGAGGATCGCGTACAGCACGGCGACCGGGCCGACGCGCAGCAGCTCCGGATCGGCCTCCATCCGCCGCCGCACCAGCGAGAGGTCGGGCTTCTCGGAGTGGCGGACCGTGACGACGAAGTTCGACCCCACGAACAGGTGGAGCTCGCCGAAGTCGACCTCCTCGCGCTGGTCGGAGTAGCTGGCGGCGCGCAGCACCACGAACATGTCGCTGCCGTACCGCTCGAGCTTGGGCCTCTGGTGCGCGCTGATCGCGTCCTCGAGGGCGAGCGGGTGCATCGAGAACTCGTCCTCGAGCGCGGCGAGCTCGGCCGCGTTCGGCCGGTACAGCCCGATCCACGCCATCGCGTCGGGCAGCTTCTGCAGGGCGGCGAGCGCCTCCGGGATGCTGCCGGGAGAGACGACCCGGCGGCCGTCCTGGTAGATCGCGTTGTCGACCGTGCTGGTGCGGACCGGCTCGTCGTCCGGGCGCAGACGCTGGATGGGAGCGGTGTCCTCGGCGGCGGCGCGGGTGCGCGAGCCCAGACCCAGGATCGTCGCGGGGACGCGGGGCAGCTTCACGACCATCTCCTCTGCTCGACCGACGCCCTATTGTGCACCTCCCGGTGAACGGGAGGTGTCCGCTGCGCCGCCGGTGTCGGAGGGCCTCACTAGCCTGGAGTCGCTCCCCCGGGACGACGCAGAGGAAGGACGACCGTGAAGCTGCTGCACACCTCGGACTGGCACATCGGCCGCACCTTCCACGGGCACTCCACGACGGCGGCGCTCGCGACCGTGCTCGAGGCCCTGGTCGAGACGGTGCGGGCCGAGCGCGTGGACGCGGTGCTGATCGCCGGCGACGTCTTCGACTCCGCCGTGCCCGCCGCGGAGCACTACACCCTCCTCACCCGCACGCTCGAGGCGATCCGCGCGGCCGGCGCCGAGGTCGTCCTCACCAGCGGCAACCACGACTCCCCCGCCCGGCTCGGCTTCCAGGCGGGGCTCCTTCGCGGAGCGGGCGTCCACGTCCTCACCGACCCCGAGGCGTACGCCGAGCCGGTCGTGCTGCGCGACGCGTCCGGGCTCGAGGTCGGCGTCCACGGCATCCCCTTCCTCGAGCCCGCCCTCTACCGCCACCGGCACCCGGAGGAGCAGCTGCGCCGCCACGAGGACGTGCTCGCCTTCGCGATGGCGCGGGTGCGCGCCGCCGCCGAGGCGGCGGGCCGTCCCTGGGTCGTGCTCGCGCACTGCTTCGCGGTCGGAGCCCCGGCCGCGGTCCTCGAGCGCGACATCACGGCGGGCGGGCTCGACTACGTCTCGGTCGAGCACTTCGCCGCGGCCGACTACGCGGCGCTCGGGCACATCCATGGACGCGCCGAGCTGCTGCCGGGAGTGCGCTACTCCGGAGCGCCGCTGCACTACTCGTTCGGCGAGGCGTCGAAGCCGCGCGGTGCCTGGCTGGTGACGATCGGGCCCGAGGGGCTCGAGGGCGTCGAGTGGTCGCCGCTCCCCGTGCCGAGGAGGCTCAGCGTGATCGAAGGCGAGCTCCAGCAGCTGCTGCGCGATCCCTCCCTGGCCGAGGTGGAGGGCGACTGGGTCTCGGCGGTGCTCACCGATCCCGTGCGCCCGCTCGACGCCATGGCGCGCCTGCAGTCGCGCTTCCCCGGCTGCGCCACGCTCGAGCACCGGCCCCCGCACGCCGCGGCCGAGCCGCGCGCGTACGCCGAGCGGATCCGCGGGCGGAGCGACGTGGAGGTCGTCGACGACTTCCTCGCCCACGTCCGCGGCGGTCACGGCGCCACGGACACCGAGCGCGCCCTCACCCTCGACGCGCTCGCTGCCGTCGAGGCCGAGGCTCTGCGGTGAGGATCCACCGACTCGCCTTCGCCGGACTCGGACCGTTCCGCGCCGAGCAGTGCGTCGACTTCGACCGGCTCGAGGACGTGGGCGTATACCTCATCGCCGGGCGCACCGGAGCGGGCAAGTCGACGATCCTCGACGCGATCGCGTTCGCGCTCTACGGCTCGGTCCCCCGCTTCGACGGCACCGCCTCGCGCCTGCGGAGCGACCACAGCGGCCCCGAGGACGAGACCTTCGCCGAGCTCGACTTCGAGGCGGCGGGGCGCGTCTACCGCGTCCGGCGCTCGCCCGAGTACGAGCGGCCGAAACGGCGCGGCACCGGCACCACGACCCAGCCGGCGAAGGTCGAGCTGCTGGAGCAGGTCGACGGCACCTGGGTCGGGCTCTCGTCGAGCGCGAAGGAGGTGGGCGCCGACATCGGCCGGATCGTCGGCCTGACGAAGGACCAGTTCCTCCAGGTGATCCTGCTGGCGCAGAACCGCTTCCACGAGTTCCTGCTCGCGAAGAACGACGACCGGCAGCGGCTCCTGCGCACGCTCTTCGCGACCGAGCGCTTCGATCTGCTCCGCCGCCGCCTGCTCGAGCAGCGCGACGCGAGCGCCGTCGGGCTCGAGGAGGAGCGCGCGGCCGTGACGGCGCTCGCGGACGAGGCCGTCCGGCTCCTCGATGACGGAGCCGAGCCGCCTCTGCCGGACGCCGCCTGGTTCGCCGGGCTGCCGGTGCGGCTCGCCGCTCCGCTCGAGGCGGCCCGGGCCGGCTCCGCCGCGGCCGACGCGGCGCACGAGGCCGCGGGCACCGCTCTCGACGAGGCACGGCGCATCGCCCGGGGCCAGGAGCGGCGCCGGCGCGCCCTCATCGAGGCGGAGGAGCTCGTGGTCGCCGAGGCGCACGTCGAGCAGCAGCGGGCCGCGATCGAGCGCGCGCGCCGGGCCGACGGCGTGCTGCCGCTGCTCCGCTCCGCCCGGGCAGCCGCCGAGAAGGAGCGGGCCGCCCGGCAGCAGCGCGACCTCGCCGCCGACGCCTACGGGGACGCGTCCGGGGGCCCGGCCGCCGAGACGGCCGAACGGCTCGCCGCTGTCCTCGGCGCCCTCGCCGAGGCGCTGGCCGAGGAGCGCCGGCTCCCCGACGCGGAGCGCGTCACCAAGCGGTCCGCACGCGCCGAGCAGGCGGCGGCGACCGCGCTCGCGGGGATCGAGGCGGAGCTGCGCGAGCTGCCCGCCCGCGTCGACGCGCTCGCCGCCGAGGAGGAGTCCCTGGCCGGGGAGGCCGCCGCTGTCCCCACGCGCGTCGACGAGCTCGCCGCGCTCGAGCGGAGGATCGCCGCGGCCCTCGAGCGCGATCTCACTGCGGCGGGTCTGCAGCGGCTCGGCACGGCCTACGCCGACGCGGCGCGGGTCCACGGCGAGCGCGCCGCGGAGCAGGCCGCCCTGATCGCGCGCCGGTTCGCCGGGTTCGCCGGGGAGCTCGCCGAGCGGCTGGAGCCGGGCGAGCCCTGCCCCGTCTGCGGCTCGTGCGAGCACCCCCGCCCGGCCGAGCACGACGGCCCGACGACGGTCGGCACCGACGACCTCGACCGGGCCCGCGTCGCGGTGGAGCGCGCCGCCGCCGCCCTCGACGGCGCCCGCGAGCGCGAGGGAGCCGCGGCTCGGGCTCTCGCGGCGCTCGAGGAGCGTGTGGGCGAGGACGCGGATCCGGAGTCGCTCCGCCCGGCGCACGAGGAGCGGCTCGCCTCGGCGCGCCGCGCCGCCGCCCGCATGGAGGAGCTGCGGCGCGAGCGCACCCGGCTGCGCACCCGGATCGACGCTCTCACGACCGGACGGGACGCCGCTCGCGAGGAGCACCGCGCCCGCGCCGACGAGTCCGCCCTCGCCGCTGAAGCGTTGCGGCTGCTGCGGGAGCGCGTCGAGGCCTTCCGCGACGGCGCGACGAGCGTCGCCTCGCGGGTCGAGCAGCTGAGTGCCCAGCGCCGCCGTGCCGTCGCCCTGGTCGAGGCCGAGGAGGCGGCCGTCTCGCGGTCCGAGGCCGCCGCCGCCGCCCGGGAGGAGCTCGCCGAGGTCCTCGCCGAGCGCGGCTTCACGACCGCCGAGGAGGCCGAGTCGGCCGCGCTCGCCAGCGGGGACCGGGCTCGGGCCGAGGCCGTCGTCGCCGAGCACGAGCGACGGCGGAGCGCGACGGAGGCGGTGCTGTCCGACCCGGAGCTCCGCGGACTGCCGGGCACGGCCGTCGACCTCGCCGCCGCCGAGGAGCGCTCGCGCGAGGCCTCCGCCCGTCGCGACGAGGCGCGAGCCGGCCTCTCCGTGCTCGAGCACCGCTCGGAGCGCCTGGCCGAGCTCGCCGCGACGGCCGCGGGCCGCCTCGCCGTGCTGGGTGAGCGTCTCCACCGCCACGAGGAGCTGCGCGCGCTGGCCGAGACCGTCTCCGGCCGGGGGCAGAACACGCGCCGGATGGACCTCGAGGCCTTCGCCCTCGCCGGACGCCTGGAGGAGATCGTGACCGCGGCGAACCTCCGCCTCGACGCGATGACCAGCGGCCGCTACGCCCTCGCCCACGACGACTCGCTCGCCTACCGCGGCGCCGCCTCCGGCCTCGGGATCGACGTGCTCGACGCCTTCACCGGCGTCCGCCGGCAGCCCGCCTCGCTCTCCGGCGGCGAGACGTTCCTCGCCTCGCTCGCCCTCGCCCTCGGCCTCGCCGACGTGGTGACGGCGCAGTCCGGCGGCATCTCGCTCGAGACCATGTTCATCGACGAGGGCTTCGGCTCGCTCGACGCCGAGACGCTCGAGACGGCGCTCAGCACGCTCGACGAGCTGCGGTCGGGCGGTCGGACGATCGGCCTGATCAGCCACGTCGACGCGATGCGCGAGCGGCTGCCGATCGGCCTCCGCGTCGCAGTGGGGCCGCGCGGCGACTCGACGATCCTCACCGGCTGAGCGGCCGCTCCCGGGCGAAGGGGCGGCGACGGCCCGCTCCCTCCTCTCGCACTGCAGCAGCGAGCGCGCCCGCGCCCGCTGCTAGGGTCGTGCGCAGTGACACGGGGTGCCCGCCAGGGCTGAGAGAAGACCCGTTGAACCTGATCTAGTTCGTACTAGCGAAGGGATGTCGCGAATGAGCATTCGCACGCCTGTCCACCCGACCCTCCCCGCCGACACGGCGCCCGACCCGGCGTCCGTGGGTCGCGATCTCGCCGAGCTCCGCGCCGCCGGGCCCCTGGTGCAGTGCATCACGAACGCGGTCGTCACCGGCTTCACCGCCAACAGCCTTCTGGCCCTCGGCGCCAGCCCGGCGATGTGCGACCTGCCCGGCGAGGCGGGCGTCTTCGCGGGCCTCGCCTCCGCGGTGCTCGTCAACCTCGGCACGCCCGGAGCGGAGCAGCGCGAGGGTGCTCGCGAGGCGGTCGCCGCGGCCGGACGCGCCGGCACCCCGTGGGTGCTCGATCCGGTCGCCGTGGGCCCGCTGCCCGTCCGCACCGCTCTGGCGGTGGAGCTGCTCGAGGCGCGGCCCGCGATCATCCGCGGCAACGCCTCCGAGATCCTCGCCCTCGCGGGAGCCGGTGCGGGCGGCCGCGGCGTGGACGCCGTCGACACCGCCGAGCAGGCGCTCGACTCCGCCCGCGTCCTCGCCCGCCGCACCGGCGGCGTGGTCGCCGTCTCGGGAGCGGTCGACCTCGTCACCGACGGCGAGCGGATCGTCCGGGTCACGGGGGGCCACCCGCTGCTGACCCGCGTGACCGGCGGCGGCTGCGCGCTCGGCGCCGTGATGGCGGCGTTCCTCGGCGCGGGCGCCCGCCCGCTCGACGCGGCCGTCAGCGCTTCCGCGGTCTGGGGCCTCGCCGCCGAGCGGGCCGCCGCCGCGAGCAGCGGTCCCGGGTCCTTCG
Source organism: Rathayibacter sp. AY1D1 (assembly GCF_002932635.1). NCBI lineage: Bacteria > Bacillati > Actinomycetota > Actinomycetes > Micrococcales > Microbacteriaceae > Rathayibacter > Rathayibacter sp. AY1D1. The sequence goes on along the minus strand of NZ_PSVY01000003.1, from coordinate 163,421 downwards.
CCGTCGGCCTCCTCGACGCCCTCGCTGCCCTCCAGCCGGCCGACGCCGAGGCCGGGGCGCGGATCGCATGAGCCTCGACCTCTCGCTCTACCTCGTCACGGACACCGCCCAGTGCGGCCCGCGCGGCGTGCCCGCGGTGGTCGCCGCCGCCGTCCGGGGCGGAGTCACGACCGTGCAGATCCGCGATCACGACGCCCCCGCCGCCGAGCTCGTCGCCCTGACCCGGGCCGTCGCCGCCGTCCTCGACGAGCGCACGACCCTGCTGGTCGACGACCGCGTCGACGTCGCCTTCGCCGCCCGCCTCGCGGGCGCCCGCGTCCACGGCGTCCACCTCGGGCAGTCCGACCTCCCCGTCACCGCCGCCCGCTCGCTGCTCGGACCCGACGCGGTGATCGGGCTCACCGCGAACACCCCCGAGCACCTCGCCGCCGTCCGCGCCCTGCCCGCGGGGACGGTCGACTACCTCGGCGTCGGCGTCATCCGGCCCACCGCGACCAAGCCCGACCACCCCGCTCCCCTCGGTGTCGACGGGTTCGCCGCCCTCGCCGCGGCCGCGGCGCTGCCCTGCGTCGCCATCGGCGGAGTCGGAGCCGCGGACGCGGGGCCACTCCGCCTCGCCGGTGCGGCCGGGCTCGCGGTCGTGTCGGCGCTCTGCACGGCCGCCGACCCCGCGGCGGCCGCCCGCCTGATCCGAGCGGAGTGGGACCGATGACCGCCGGCGCCCGCGTCCCCCGTGTCCTCAGCATCGCCGGCACCGATCCGACCGGCGGTGCCGGCATCCAGGCCGACCTCAAGTCGATCGGCGCGCTCGGCGGCTACGGCATGGCGGTCGTCACCGCGCTCGTCGCGCAGAACACGCACGGGGTCCGCTCCGTGCACCTGCCGCCCGCCGCGTTCCTCCGCGAGCAGCTCGACGCGGTGAGCGACGACGTCACGATCGACGCGGTGAAGATCGGGATGCTCGCCACGGCCGAGTACGCCGGAGTCGTCGCCGAGTGGCTCGACGAGGTCCGCCCGCCCGTCGTGGTCGTGGATCCGGTGATGGTCGCGACCAGCGGTCACCTGCTGCTCGCTCCCGAGGCGGAGGACGCCGTGCGCGACCTGCTCCGCCGCGCCGACCTGGTGACGCCGAACCTCCCCGAGCTGGGCGTGCTGGCCGGAGAGCCGACCGCCTCCGACTGGCCGGCCGCGCTCGCGCAGGGGGCGATGCTCGCCCGCGCCCTCGACGCCGCCGTGCTGGTGAAGGGCGGCCACCTCGACGGCCACGCCACCCCGGACGCGATCGTCACCCCCGACGGCCTCGTGCGCGAGGTCCCCGGCGAGCGCGTCGCCACCTCGAACACCCACGGCACCGGGTGCTCGCTCTCGTCCGCGATGGCGACGCTCCTGGCCGGGCGCGACACCTCCTCCGACGCCCTGGTCGAGGCGCTGACGGAGGCCAAGGAGTGGCTGACCGGCGCCCTGCGCGCCGCCGACGCTCTCGAGGTCGGCACCGGCAACGGCCCGATCGACCACTTCCACCGGCAACGTCCTCCGGCGTTCTGCGCGGACGTCTGGGAGCGGACCCGGACCCTCCGCGACGAGATCGACGCGCTCCCGTTCGTGCGGGCCCTCGGCGACGGCTCCCTCGGGCGGGAGGACTTCGAGTGGTACCTCGAGCAGGACGCTCTCTACCTCACCGAGTACGCCCGCGTCCTGGCCGTGGCGGCGCAGCGCGCGCCGACCACCGCCGAGCAGGTCTTCTGGGCCGAGGGCTCGGCGTCCGCCCTCGCGGCGGAGGCGCAGCTGCACCGCGACCGGCTCGGGACCAGGGACGCGACTCCCGCGCCCGTGACCCGCGGCTACACCGACCACCTGCTCGCGGTCGCCGCGGGCGGCGGCTACGGCGAGATCGTCGCCGCCCTGCTCCCCTGCTTCTGGCTCTACGCCGACGTCGGGTCGCGCCTCGCCGCCTCCGGGCACCCCGAGCACCCCTACGCGGACTGGCTGCTCACGTACGGCGACCCGGTCTTCGCGACGGCCACCGAGCGGGCGATCGAGTTCACGGAGCAGGCCGCCCGCGACGCCTCACCGAGGGAGCGCGCCGCGATGAGGGACGCTTTCCTGCGGTCGAGCTCGTTCGAGAAGGACTTCTTCGCCGCACCGCTCGCCCGGACCGGCTGAGCTCTCAGCCGGCCCGGCCGGGTGCGCTCAGCCGATCGCCTCGCGCAGGACGTGCATGAGGGCGTCCAGCTGCACCGTGTCGGCCGAGGCCGTCTCAGCGTCCGCGCCGTCGAGCGCCCGGGCGGCGAGACCGGCCTTGGCGTCGATGAGCTCGGCGATCTTCGCGTCGATCGTGTGCGCCGCGATGATCCTCCACGCCGTCACCGGCTCCTCCTGGCCGATGCGGTGCACGCGGTCGATCGCCTGCGTCTGCTCGGCCGAGGTCCACGACAGCTCGGCGAGCACCACGTTGGAGGACGCCTGCAGGTTCACGCCGACTCCCGCCGCGGTGAGCGAGCAGACGGCGACAGAGACGTCCGGGTCCTCGTTGAAGGCGTCGATCTGCGTCTGGCGGAACGCCGCGGTCTGGTCGCCGCGGATGGAGACGGACGTCAGCTCGCGCTTCTCGAAGGTGTCCTCCGCCTGGTCCATCACGTCGATGTGCTTCGCGAAGAAGACGACCTTGCCCACCGAGCGGGCCAGCTGCGAGGCGTAGTCGGCGGCCAGCGCCGCCTTGGCCTGGCCGATCCGGCGCACCATGGTGAAGACGTTCTCACCGGTCTTGGCCGACTTCGACTCCTCGAGCTCGCTCTGCGCCACGATGCGGATGAACCGCTCGCGCTCGTCGTCGTCGAGCTCGTGCGTGATCGAGGAGGTGACCGCCCTGAAGCGCTGCAGCATGCGGGCGCCGAGCTCGCGCTCGGCCTTCTGGATGGAGCGGCCGAGGTCGTCGTCCAGCTCGACGGGCAGATCGACGATCCGCTTCGACGGCAGGTCGGCGGCGACGTCGATCTTCTTGCGCCGGACGATGCCGAGGTCGATCACGGCCTCGCGCGCCTCCGGGTAGAAGCCCGTGTCGGCGGGGGTGAGGCCCGTCTCCTCGAGGCGGCCCATCAGCTCCGGTCCCGGCTTGGTCTCGTCGATCCAGCCGAGGAAGCGCCAGATGGCGCGGAAGTCGTCGACGTCGTTGATCAGCGGGGTGCCGGTCAGCGCGATCATCAGCGGATCGTGCCCCGGAGTGGTCTCGCGGATCCTCGACGCCAGCGCGAGCACGCTCTGCGAGCGCTGCGAGCGGAGGTTCTTGATGAAGTGCGCCTCGTCGACGACCATGCCGCGGAAGCCCAGGCTCCCGAGCCAGCCGATGTGCCGGTCGAGGATGTCGTAGTTGACGATGACCACGTCGGCGAACGCGTCGAGCGTGCCGCCGTCTCCGTGGATGACCGTGGCGCGCCGCTGCGGCGTCCAGTGCTCCACCTCGCGCGCCCAGTTCATCTTGACCACGTTCGGCACCACCGCGAGGAGCGGGTACGCCCCGACCACCGAGGCGGCGAGGAGGCTCTGCGCGGTCTTGCCCAGACCCGGCTCGTCGGCGAGCAGGAAGCTGCGGTGCCCCTCGCGGGCGCTCTCGATGAAGCGCGCCTGGTGCGGCATCAGCTCGCGGCCGCGCGGCGAGACCCGGTCGAGCTTCGGCGGCTCCGGGAGCTCCATGCTCGCGGCCCGTCCGCCCGCTCCGTACTCGAACGCCTTGAAGAGCGGCCCGAGCAGCTCCCAGTCGTCGAGCCTGCGGCGCGGCGCCGGAGCCGAGGCCTCGGCGATCGAGAAGTCCGGCGGGAGGAAGGGGTTCGCCAGCTGGCGGGCGCGCACCGACTGCGGCACGACCTGGTTGACCGGCACCTCGGGCTTGGGCTCCGGCTCGGTCACGATGAGCAGCTCGTCGGGGCTGAGCTCCGCGCCCGCCTCGAGCAGCCAGTCGCGGCGGAGCTTCTGCGCGGCCGCCGTGACGCCGGCCTCCGATTCGAGCAGCGCGATCAGGCTGGTGTCGCGGGCGGCCGTCTTGGCCAGGATCGTGGCGATGCCGTCGAGGCGCTTCATCTCCTCGGCGCGCTGCGCGTCGCTGAGCGAGGGATCGACCTTGACCCGCTTGCGCTCCTCGCGCATCAGGAGGGCGATCACCAGGAACTTCGTCCGGTTGGTCGGCCCGACCTTGCCGGTCTGGGCCTTCGCCTCCACCTCGCGGACGCGGCGGGCGAGGATCGGGATGATCCCCGCGTTGTCCACGCCGCGCGAGCGCGATCGGGGTCGGCTCCCGGCGGCGTTCGACGCTCGTCGCGTCTGACCGGACTGACGCTGGCCGCTGCGAGCCATGCTCCTCCTCGATGTGTGACGGGGGGCGGAGGAGGGGTTCCCGCGCGCTGCCGTCGCCGTGCATCCGCCGGATCGCCTCCGGGGAGGCGTCGGGCGTCGGTGCATCCGGTGGCCGTCGGGAGCTCCGAGCAACGGGTCTGGGACCCGGTCGCAGCATCCCCGGCATGCGGGTGCGGCGCCAGTCTACTCCTCGGGACGGTCCGGGCGGCGCTCAGACGCGCGGACGGTCGCGCTCGTCGTCATTCCGGGGTCGGGACGCGGATCACGAGACCCGCCGCCACGAAGACGCCGACCGCGGCGAGGCTCAGCGAGAACCAGATCGCGTCCGGGAACGCGAACGGCAGCACCGGGTTCCACAGCACGAGCACCGGGACGAGCCCGATCAGCCAGAGGAGTGCGCGCGCCTGGATCGCGAACCAGCCGATGACCGCCGCGAGGATCGCGACCGGGTAGCGGATGAAGTCGTAGGCGTCGGAGCCGACGAGGGCGAGCCCGGCCAGCAGCACGATCGTGCCGAGGATCCCGGGCGCGAGCGCCATGCGGGCGCGGTCGCGCGAGGGGTAGCGGGCGGCGGTCGCGCGGGACGGCTTGCGGGTGCTCACCCCTCGATCGTAGGCGCGCATACCCCGCCCGGGTACCGCCTGCGGCGCGTAGGCTGGAGGAGTGATCGAGGACCTCAAGAAGCGCTCGCTGCACCGTGCCCGGATCCTGGGCGGCCAGATGCGCGGCCTCGAGCGGATGATCGAGAACGAGGACTACTGCGTCGACATCGTCACGCAGTCCCTCGCGATCCAGAAGTCGCTCGGCTCGCTCAACAAGCTCATCGTCGAGAACCACCTCCGCACGCACATCACCGCGATGTTCGAGGAGGGCGGAGACGCCCGCGAGGCGGCGATCGCCGAGCTCGTGAAGATCTTCGAGCTCTCCAACAACCGCTCGTGACCGCCGGCCTCGTCGCCGCGGCGCGGGTGCGCCCGCTGCTGCTCGACGGGGGCCTGGGCACGGAGCTGGAGGCGCAGGGCGCCGCGGTGGACTCCTCGCTCTGGAGCGCCCGGGTCCTGCTGGAGGAGCCCGGCCGGGTCGTCGCCGCGCACCGCGCCTTCGCCGAGGCGGGCGCCCGGGTCGCGGTGACCGCGAGCTACCAGGTGTCCGCGAGCGGATTCGCGGCCGCGGGCCTGGCCCCGGGCCTCGCGGAGCGCGCCCTCCGGGAGAGCGTCGACCTGGCCCGGCGCGCGCAGAGCGGCTGGGTCGCCGCCTCCGTCGGCCCTTTCGGTGCGAGCCTCGGCGACGGCTCCGAGTACCGCGGCGACGACGGCCTCACCGTCGGCGAGCTCGCCGCCTGGCACCGCCCGCGCCTGGAGACCCTGGCCGCGGCCGGGCCCGACCTGCTCGCCGTCGAGACCATCCCGTCGGTGCGGGAGGTGCGGGCCGTCGTGAAGGCCCTCGCGGGCTCCTCGGTCCCCGCCTGGATCTGCGTGAGCGGTCGTTCGGGCCGCACCGCGTCCGGCGAGCCCCTGGCCGAGGCGCTCGCCGTCGCCGCCGCCTCCGAGAAGGTCGTCGGCGTGGGAGTGAACTGCTGCCCGCCCGGCGACGTCGCCGAGGCGGTCCGCATCGCCCGCTCCGTCACCGGCAAGCTGGTCGTCGTGTACCCGAACAGCGGCGAGGAGTGGGACGCCGTCGAGCGTCGCTGGGCAGGCGACGCGGCCTTCGACCCTGCGCTGGTCGCCTCCTGGCGCGCGGCGGGAGCGGATCTGATCGGCGGCTGCTGCCGCGTGGGACCTGCGGCGATCGCTGCCCTCGGACGAAGCCTGGAGGAGGAGTCGTGACCACCCTGAGAGCCGTGCGCGGCGACCTCACCCGCGAGCACGTCGACGCGATCGTGAACGCGGCGAACTCGTCGCTCCTCGGCGGCGGCGGCGTCGACGGCGCGATCCACCGCGCGGGCGGACCGGAGATCCTCGCCGAGTGCCGCCGGCTCCGCGGGACCGAGCTGCCGGACGGTCTCCCCGCCGGCTCCGCGGTCGCCACGACCGCCGGCCGCCTCCCCGCCCGCTGGGTCGTGCACACCGTCGGTCCCGTCCACTCGCGGTCGGAGGACCGCAGCGCCGTCCTCGCCTCGGCCTACCGCGAGTCGGTGCGCACCGCCGTCGGTCTCGGTGCGCGGACGCTCGCCTTCCCGGCCGTCTCGGCGGGCGTCTACGGCTGGCCGATGGACGACGCGGCGCGCATCGCGGTGGAGACGGTCCGCGAGGCGACCGCGGACGGCGCACTCGACGAGGTCCGGTTCGTCCTCTTCTCCGCGGACGCCCTCGCGGCCTTCGAGGCCGCCCTGGCCGCGGAATGACGGAAGGGGAGCCGACCCTGCGGTCGACTCCCCCTCCACGGTGCTGCGCTAGGCCGTCTTCGGCCGCGCGAACTCGTCGTAGGGCAGCGTGATCGGGCGGGTCCGCGGAGGCATCCGCACGACCGCCTCGAGCGCCGGGCCCAGTGCCTCGCGCCAGGCGCGGTAGCCGTCCTCGTTGAGGTGCAGGCCGTCCGGCGAGTACTGCTCGAGCAGCCCGCCGTCCTCGCCCGCGAGCACCGGCCACAGGTCGAGGTAGCCCGCGTGCGCCGTGGGCGCGAACTGCCACAGGTGGCGGTTGATCTCGCGGATCTGCGGCGCGAACTCGTGTCCGCGCGGCAGGACCGAGGTCACCAGGATGCGCACGTCCGGGAGGTCGCGCCGGAACGTCGCGACGATCGTCTCGATGTTGCGCACGACGTGCTCCGTCGTGCGGTGCCAGGCGAGGTCGTTGGTGCCGATCAGCAGCACCACCGTGTCCGGCTCCTGCGCGACCAGCTCGGCGAGCCGCGCGACGACGTCCGCCGTGGTGGCCCCTCCGACTCCCTCGTCGACGACCGTCGACTCCGTCAGCCACTCGCCCCAGGCTCCCGACTGGATGATGCTGTCCCCAATGAAGAGGACCTTCCCCAGCTGGAGTCCGCGCCCCGCGTCCGTACTCGACCGTTCGCTCATCGTGCTCCTCTCGTCGGCGTCCCGGGCGGCCTCGCCGCCGCCGGACCCCTCCATTGTCACCGCTGCACCCGGCGCCCGCCAGGGGAGCGCTCGTCGCCGGAGTCCGGCAGGTCGGCCGCGGTGGCCGTGATGCGGTTGGCCATGCCGTTGAAGATGATGCCGTGGAAGGGCAGGATCGCGAACCAGTAGAGCCTGCCCGCGAGGCCCTGCGGGAAGAACACCGCGCGCTGCGTGTAGACCGAGCCGCCGTCTCCGGAGGGCTCGGCGCGCATCTCGAGCCAGGCCCCGCCGGGCACCTTCATCTCGGCGCGCAGGCGCAGGAGCTTCGGCCGCTCGATCTCCTCGACGCGCCAGAAGTCGAGGGCGTCGCCGGCGTGCAGGCGCGCGGAGTCGCGGCGCCCGCGCTGCAGGCCTACTCCCCCGACGAGGCGGTCCATCCAGCCGCGGATCACCCACGCGAGCGGGAAGGAGTACCAGCCGTTGGTGCCGCCGATGCCCTCGATGACGCGCCAGAGCTTGGCCGGGTCGGCCTGGGTGCGGCGCTCCTTGAGGTCCACGTAGACCGTGTGGCCGGCCCACTCCGGGTCGCTCGGCAGCGGATCGCTGGGAGCGCCGACGACCTCCGCGTTCTGCCAGCTCGTCTCGATCTCGCCCGCCTGCATCTTTCCCAGCGCGAGCCGGACGGCGCGGCGGTAGGAGGTCAGCCCGCCCTCGGGGTCGGGGATGAGCGCGCGGATGTCCTGCTCGTGCACGACGCAGTCGTACTGCAGCGAGGCGATGATGGGCACCGCGAGCGAGCGCGGGATCGGCGTGACCAGGTTGACCCACTGCGAGGCCAGCCACGGGGTGAACACCGGCAGGGACGCGATCGGCCGCTGCGGGAGCCCGGCCTCGACCGCGTAGCCGTTCATCATCTGGCCGTAGCGGAGCACGTCGGGCCCGCCGATGTCGAAGGTGCGGTTGAGCGCGGCGTCCTCGAGCGACGCGGAGCCGATCAGGTAGTGCAGCACGTCGCGCACGGCGATCGGCTGGATGAAGTTGCGCACCCACTGCGGCGCGGGCATGTACGGCAGCACGTCGGTGAGGTGGCGCACCATCTCGAACGAGGTCGACCCGGAGCCGATGATCACGCCCGCCTGCAGGGCGATCGTCGGCACTCCCGACTCCATCAGGATCCGGCCCACCTCCGCGCGCGAGCGGAGGTGCTTCGAGAGCTCCTGGCCCTCGGGGTGCAGGCCGCCGAGGTAGACGATGCGGCCGACGCCGGCCGACCTCGCGGCCGTGGCGACGTTCTGCGCGGCGCGGCTCTCGACCTCCTCGAAGTGGGCGTGGTCGTTGCCCGAGCCCATCGAGTGGACGAGGTAGTAGAGGACGTCGACGCCCCCGACCGCGGCCTCCAGCGACTCCGGATCGCCGAGATCGCCCTGGGCGACCTCGACCTCCTCCGCCCACGGCACGTCGACCAGCTTGCGCGGGTCGCGCACCAGGACACGCACCCGGAAGCCCGCCTCGAGGAGGCGCGGCGTCAGCCGGCCGCCGATGTAGCCGGTCGCGCCGGTGACGAGCGCGAGGGGGCGCGCCGAGTCGGAGGGGGTTTCGCTCATGCGGCCACGGTACGCCGATGGCCCCGGGACCTCTCCCGCTGGTGCGGGCCCGCGGCCCCTGCTAGGCGGCGCCCGGCATCCCGCTCAGTCGATGCCGAGGACCTCGCGGACCTGCACCACGTCGTGGTTCATCTGGCGGATGAGGGGCTCGACGCCCTCGTAGGCGACCTGGCCGCGGATCCGGCCGACGAACGCCACGTCGACCACGCGGTCGTAGAGGTCGAGGGTGTCGAGCGTCTGATCGAGCACGTACGCCTCGACCTGCTTGGGCGGCACTCCGACGAAGGTCGGGTTGCTGCCGACCGAGATCGCGGCGGGATGCGTGACGCCGTCGGTGGTGAGCCGGCCCGCGTAGACGCCGTCGGCCGGGATCAGGCCCTGCGACTGCGGCGAGAGGTTCGCGGTCGGGAAGCCCAGCTCGCGGCCGCGCTTCGCTCCGTGCACGACCACGCCGCGGACGACGGGCTCGTGCCCGAGCAGGCGCGTCGCGTGCTCCACGTCGCCCTCGGCCAGCAGCTCGCGGATCCAGGTGGAGGAGACGCGGCGCCCGTCCTCGGGCCGCACGTCGTCGATCAGCTCCACCTCGAATCCGTGCTGCCCGCCGAGCACGCGCAGCAGGTCGACGTCGCCCGCTCCCCGGGCGCCGAAGCGGAAGTCGGAGCCGACGAGGACCACGCGGGCCTCGAGTGCCTCCACCAGCACCTGCTCGACGAACTGCTCGGGCGAGAGCGCCCGGAACGCCTCGTCGAAGGTGAGCAGCAGGGTCGCGTCCACGCCGGTCCCGGCGAGGAGCTCGAGCTTCTGCTCGTTGCCGACCAGGACGGGCGGGCACTTCTCCGGCGCGATCACGCTGAGCGGATTGCGGTCGAAGGTGACGACGACGGCGGCGAGCCCCTGCTCGCGGGCCCGCTCGTGCAGCCGGCCGATGACGGCCCGGTGCCCGGAGTGGACGCCGTCGAACTTGCCGATCGTGACGGCGGAGGGTCCGATCCCGGCCAGGTCGCCGGGGCGGGTCTCGACGCGCATCAGGCGGCCGCCCGGGGCGTGCGCCGCCCCTGCACGCGGAGCCACCAGAGGCCGAGCACGGGCAGGACGAGCGGGATGAGCAGGTAGCCGGCGCCGAAGGCCGCCCACACCGTCGACTGGCGCCCGAACGGGTCGGCGCTCGCGAGCCCGAGGAGCTGCGGAGCGAGGAGGCTGAGCGCGCCGACCACGAGCACGCCCACCAGCTCGAAGGTGATCGTCACCCACGCGACGCGCTGCCAGGCGCGGCCCGGGACGATCAGGGCGACCGTCGCGACGATGTACACGACGGCCGAGAGCGCCGAGAGCGAGAACGCCAGCGGCGCCTCGTCGAACCGGTCGATGATCTGGAAGACGGAGCGCCCCGTCGCGGCGAGCGCGAGGATCCCGTAGACCACGACCAGGAGGCTGCCGATCCCGCGCGAGCGGGCGGAACGGGTCGGCTCGCCGCTCCCGGGGGCCGAGGGGACTGAGGGGTCGTGAGCGGCCCGTCCGGACGCATCGCTGGCTGGTTTCGACATCGCACGTCCATGCTAGGCGCTCGCCGGGCCGGGCCCGGTGGCGGGCCCGATCAGGCGCTCTGGAAGAACCAGATCTGGTGCATCCGGTAGACCATGACCGCGATCGAGAGGCAGGCGACGCCCAGGATCACGGTGCTCCAGCGGCTCCGCTCGATGAGCGCCCAGAACCCGGCCGCGAGCGGCAGGAGCAGCGCCGAGATCAGGTAGATGTAGTACTCCGGCAGGCTCCCCGACGGGCGGTTGCCGACCAGCGGCGACACGATCGCGACCGCCAGCTGGACGATCAGCAGCAGCTCGACGATCGCCGTCGCGCCGACCGAGACGTCCGAGGGACGGCGGGCGAGCAGCCCGAGCACGAGGCAGAGCAGGCCGGCCGCGACGGCGATCCCCACCTGGAGGATCGTGAACCACTCGATCACGAGGCGGCCGTCCGCAGGTCCTCGGTCGGGAAGTTGACGACGCTCTTGAGCTGGGTGCCGCGCCGCTCGGCGAGGCCGATCAGCCGCTCCCCCGGGCCGACCGCGGCGAGGAGGCCCTTCGCGCCCGCCACCGCCTCCGGGGCCGGGATGCGCTTGCCGTTCGCGAGATCGCCCGCCTCCTGGGCGTCGAGGCGCAGCAGGGGGAACAGCTCGCCCGCCACCAGCGTCGGCGGCAGGAGCGCGGCGGGGACGTCGAGCTCGTCGATCTCGCCGGCCTGCGCCACGGAGAAGGGGCCGACCGCGGTGCGCCGCAGCGCGGTCAGGTGGCCGCCGACTCCGAGGGACGCGCCCAGGTCGCGGGCGAGCGCGCGGATGTAGGTGCCGGAGGAGCAGGTGACGCGCACGTCCAGGTCGAGGAACCCCTCGACCGGGCGGCTCGCCAGGACGGCGAACTCCGAGACGGTCACGGGGCGGGAGGCGAGCACGACCTCCTCGCCGTCGCGGGCGCGGGCGTAGGCGCGGCGGCCGTCCACCTTGATCGCGCTGACCGTGCTCGGGACCTGCTCGATCGCTCCGGTGAGGGCCGCGATCGCGTCGGACACCGACTCCGGGGCGAGGGCCGCGACGAGGGCGGGCTCCGCCGAGGCGAGCACCTCGCCCTCCTGGTCGTCGGTGGTGGTGGAGGAGCCCAGCCGGATCGTCGCCTCGTACTGCTTGTCGAGGCCGACGAGGTAGGTGAGCAGGCGCGTCGAGGGGCCGAGACCGAGGATCATCAGCCCGGTCGCCATCGGATCGAGCGTCCCCGCGTGGCCGACCTTGCGGGTCCCCGCGCGGCGGCGGGTCCGCGAGACGAGGTCGTGGCTGGTGATGCCGCCGGGCTTGTCCAGCAGGAGGATCCCGTTCGGAGCCGGGGCGGGGGTCTCGAGCACGGGTGCGAGGATACACGGACGGATCGGGAGTACCCCCGGGGTGGAGCCGGAGCCCTCGCCCGCCCGTCCTAGGCTGTCCGGATGAGGATCGCAGTACTCGGAGCAGGCGCCGTCGGCGGCACCATCGCCGCCCTTCTCGACCGCGCCGGGCACGACGTCGAGGTCACCGCCCGAGGCGACCACCTCACCGCGATCCGCCGGTCGGGGATCCGGCTCGACGGGGCGTGGGGCGAGCACACCGCCTGGGTCCGCTGCGGCGAGTCCCTCGACCTCGTGCCCGATCTCGCCTTCGTCTGCACGAAAGCGCAGGACGCCGAGGACGCGCTGCGCACCAACCGCCGCACGGTCGACGGCACTCTCGTCGTCGTCGTCCAGAACGGACTGGACGGACTCACCGCGGCGGCCCGGCAGGTGCGCGACGCCCGGCTCGTGGGTGCTCTCGCCCTCTTCGCCGCGAGCCACCTCGAACCCGGCCGGGTCACCGTCACGGCTCCTGCCACGACCACGCTCGGCGTCCCCGGCCGCCCGGCCGACGACGACGTCCGACGGGCCGCCGCCGTGCTCGGCGAGGCGGTCCCCACCGCCGTCACCGACGACTTCACCGGAGCGCAGTGGACGAAGCTGCTGATCAACGAGGTCAACGCCCTGCCCGCGATCACCGGGCTCTCGGTCCAGGAGACGATCGACGATCCGGGGCTGCGGCGCGTCCTCGCCCGGTCGATGCGCGAGGCCGCCCGGACGGGCCTCGCGTCGGGCGTCCGCTTCGGCTCGCTGCAGGGACTCTCGAACACGTCCGTCCGCGCCCTGGCCGCCGCTCCCCTGCCCCTGGTCGAGCTGCTCCCCCGCCGGATGGCCGCGCGGATGGGCGAGGTGCCGAACCCCGGGTCGACGCTGCAGAGCGTCCGCCGCGGAGTGCCGAGCGAGATCGACCACCTGGCCGGGGCCGTGGTCCGCACCGCTCACCGCGGCGGGCGCGAGGCACCGGTCAACCAGCTGCTGGTCGACCTGGTGCACGAGGTCGAGCGGGCGGGCGCCTTCGTGCCGCCGGCGGAGGTCGTGCGCCGCGCCGCCCTGGTCTGAGCCCGCGGCCCTGTCGGACGGACGCCGCCCGCGGCGGCGGCCTCCGTCCCGAGGCTCAGCAGGAGTCGGCGAAGAGGCGCCGGGGCTGCTCCGGATCGCGGATGTCGACGAGGATCCCCGCCAGCCGGCGCGGATCCGTCGTGGCGCGGTACGCCGCGTCCACCGGCGGCTCCTGCGTGTCGAGGCGGATGCTGGTGCTCCACGCGCCGCGCAGCTCCGGCCGGAGGGCGAACTCGCCGTCGACGAGCAGCACCGCGTCGCGGCCGGCGGTCCGCCAGCGCGCCTGCCGCGCCTCGTCGCGCACCGCGTCGAAGCCCGCGAGCACGAACCCGGTGCTGCCGCCGAGGGTGAACGGATCGAGCAGCACGCGGCGCAGGAGCTCGTAGTCGTACCCGGCCGCGTAGGAGCGCTGCTCGTCGGGCACGGCGGGGTCGTCCCGATCGGCGCGGGGACGTCGGAAGTCGGCGAGGTGCGCGACGATCGCGTCCTTGCCGGCCCGGCGGAGCGCCGCCGCGAGGTCGAGCGCGAACGCCGCGCTCACCGCGGGGTCGTCGCCGTCGATCCCGACCTTGACCCGTCCGCGCCCGTAGTTGTGCAGCACCTCCGCCGCGAGAGCGTCGAGCACATCGGCCTTCTGCGGAGCCCACCTGGTCATCCGCCCACGATACGCGCCGCCGCCTAGTGTGGGCTGATGCCCTCCGACCCTCTCGCCGACGCGATCACCGCCTGGTTCCGCACGAGCGCCCGCGACCTGCCGTGGCGCCGCGAGGGCTTCCCCGCCTGGGGCACGCTCGTCAGCGAGTTCATGCTGCAGCAGACCCCGGTGGTCCGCGTCGTCCCGCGTCTGGCGGAGTGGCTGGAGCGCTGGCCGACACCCTCCGCTCTCGCCGCCGTCCCTCCCGGCGAGGCGGTGCGCGCCTGGCAGTCCCTGGGCTATCCGCGGCGGGCCCTGCGCCTGCACGCCTGTGCCGTGGCGATCGCCGAGGAGCACGGCGACGTGGTCCCCGACGACGTCGAGACCCTCCTCGCGCTGCCCGGCATCGGCGACTACACCGCCCGCGCCATCGCCGTGTTCGCCTACGGGAGGCGGCACCCCGTGGTCGACACCAACGTCCGCCGGGTCCTCGCGCGCGCGGTCGACGGAGCGGCGGAGCCCGGCCCGCCCCGCGCGAGGGCCGACCTCGCCGCGATGTCGGCGCTGCTGCCCGAGTCGCTCTCCGAGGCGGCGGCCTTCAACGCGGGCGCGATGGAGCTGGGGGCGATCGTCTGCACCGCCCGCGCTCCGCGCTGCGACGAGTGCCCGATCCGCGACCTCTGCCGCTGGCGGGCGGAGGGGTACCCCGAGCACACCGGGCCCGTGAAGGCGAAGCAGAAGCGGTTCGAGGGCTCGGACCGCCAGGTCCGCGGCCTCATCCTCGCCGAGCTGCGCGCCGCGCACGGCCCGGTCACCGCGGCCGAGGTGGAGTCTCTCTGGCCGGACGCCGACCAGCGCGGTCGCGCCCTGGCCGGGCTCCTCGCCGACGGCCTGGCGACGGGCGGCCCGGAGGACGGCTACCTCCTCCCCGGCTCCTGAGGGCCCGTCGACCGCCGTCCGCGTCGGAGGAGGCGGGTAGGGTCGGCGCCGTGACCGGTCGCCGCCTCCGCCTCCCCCGCCCCGACGCCGCCGTCGAGCGCGCCCTCGACGTCGACCTCGCCCTGGACGTCCAGCGCGCCCTCGCCGCGGTCCGCGTCGAGAACGACCTGCCCGGCCCGTTCCCGCCGGCCGCGCTGGCCGAGGCCGAGCACGCGGACGCCGGAGCGGACGACGAGGACCGCGTCGACCGGACGGACCTCCCCTTCGTGACGATCGACCCGCCCGGCTCGCTCGACCTGGACCAGGCCCTCCACCTGGAGCGCACGTCGGAGGGCGTCGTCCTCCGCTACGCCATCGCGGACGTGCCCGCGGTCGTCCGCACCGGCGGAGCGCTCGACGCCGAGACGCGCCGCCGCGGCCAGACCTACTACCTCCCGGACGGCCGCGTCCCGCTGCACCCCGCGGTCCTCTCCGAGGGGACCGCGTCGCTCCTGCCGGACGAGACGCGCCGAGCGCTGGTCTGGACGCTGACCCTCGACGAGCGGGCGGAGCCGCGCTCGGTGCACCTCGAGCGGGCGCTCGTCCGCAGCGTGGCCCGGCTCGACTACGAGGGCGTGCAGCGCAGCGTCGACGCGGGCGACCCGCACCCCTCCCTCGCCCTGCTCCCCTGGTTCGGACGCGAGCGCCTGGCGCGCGAGGCCGAGCGTGGAGGAGCGAGCCTGACGCTGCCCGAGGAGGAGATCGTCGCCGTCGACGGCGGCTACCGGGTCGAGCGCCGCGCTCCCCTGGCCGTCGAGGGCTGGAACGCCCAGGTCTCGCTGCTGACCGGTATGGCGGCGGCGACGATGATGCTCGACGCGGGGGTGGGCATCCTCCGGACCATGCCCGAGGCCGACCCCGCCACCGTCGCGGCCTTCCGCTCCCGAGCCGCGGCGCTCGGCGTCCCGTGGCCCGAGGAGGAGGCCTACGGCGCCTACCTGCGCCGCCTCGACACCGACGACCCCGCCCAGCTCGCCATCATGTACGCCGCGGCGACCCTGTTCCGCGGCGCCGGCTACACCGCCTTCGACGGCGCCCCGCCGGAGCATCCCGCGCAGGCGGCTCTCGCCGCGCCGTACGCGCACGTCACCGCGCCCCTGCGGCGCCTGGTCGACCGGTTCGGCCTCGCCGTCTGCCTCGCGGTGTCCCGGGGCGGAACGATCCCGTCGCAGCTGCGCGAGGCGCTGCCCCTGCTCCCGCCGCTCCTCGCCGCGAGCGACCGCCGGGCCGGAGCCGCCTCCCGTGCGGCGACCGCGATCGTCGAGGCCGCCGTCCTCCGCGGCCGCGAAGGAGCCTCCTTCAGCGGGATCGTCGTCTCCTCGGCGCGCACCCGCTCCTCGGTCCAGCTGCTCGACCCGGAGATCACCGTCGACCTCCCGGCCCCGCTCGAGCCGGGAGCCCGTGTCGTCGTCGTCCTGGAATCGGTCGACGTCGCCACGGGCTCCGCGGTGTTCGGGCTCGGCGCCTAGTCCTCGTCGTCCTCGCGGGGCTTCACATAGGGGTCGGCCTCGCCGGCGTAGTCCGCCTGAGCGGCGAGCGACTGCACCTGCGAGTCCTGGCTGCGCGCGGCGGCGAGCAGGTCCTCGATGTGCTTCGCGTTCTCGGGCACCGCGTCGAGGATGAACTCGAGCGACGGCGTGAGCCGGGACGTGATGTTCCTGCCCACCTCGGTGCGGAGCATGCCGGTGGCGGCCTTGAGAGCCGCGGCCGAATCGGCGCGCTCCTCATCGGTGCCGTAGACCGTGTAGAACACCGAGGCGTGCTGCAGGTCGCCGGTCACCTGGACATCGGTGATGGTGACGAAGCCGAGGCGCGGGTCGCGGAGACCGCGCTCGAGCCGCTTCGCGACGATCACCTGGATACGTTCGGCGAGCTTCCTCGCCCGGGCCGGATCTGCCATGGCTGGTCCTCACATCTCTCTCGGCGAACCGTTCAGCTCGCCATTCAACCACTCTCCGCCCGGATGACCGGTCGCGTTTGAGGGGGCCTTGCTTCTGGGGCGTGATGCCCCTCGACCGCGCGTCATCGACGGCGCGGGTGGGGTGCCTTCTCGCGGCTCCCTGATCCTCGGGGACCGGGTGGGGAGGGAAGGCTCAGGTGCTGGATCGGGAGCCGGACATCGCCCGCAGGCTCGCTGCTCACGAGCTGCTCGCTCAGCGGGCGCACCCACCGAGACGGGAGCGCCTGATCTTCGACGGCCTTCCACGCCCGGAGGTGCGGAAGCGCCCTCTGGAGGGTCCGCACCTTCGGGACACGGGCGGCCCCCGATTCCTCCCGCAGGGCGCGAGAGGACAAGAGTCCCCTCCCGATCCCGCACGAACAGCGCCGTGAGACGCCGGAAGGCCCGGGCGGACCCGGGCCTTCCAGTGGAGCGGATCAGCCTCGCGGCTTCTCCTTCATCTCGATCGTCTCGATCTCGTCGCCGATCTGGATGTCGTTGTACTTTCCGAGACCGATACCGGCCTCGTAGTCCGTACGGACCTCCGTGACGTCGTCCTTGAAGCGACGCAGCGACTCGATTGCCAGGTTGTCCCCGACCACGACGCCGTCACGGATGACGCGCGCCTTCGAGTTGCGGGTGATCGTGCCGGAGCGGACGATGACACCCGCGATGTTGCCGAACTTGGAGGAGCGGAACACCTCGCGGATCTCGGCGACACCGGACTGGACCTCCTCGAACTCGGGCTTGAGCATGCCCGTGAGCGAGTTCTCGACCTCTTCGATCGCGTTGTAGATGACCGAGTAGAAGCGGATGTCCACTCCTTCTCGAGCAGCGCGCTCGCGGGCCTTCGGGTCGGGGCGGACGTTGAAGCCCACGATGATCGCGTTGTCGATCGTCGCGAGGTTGACGTCCGACTCCGTGATCGCACCGACACCGCGGTGGATGATGCGCAGCTGCACCGAGTCGTCGACCTCGATCTTGACGAGCGACTCCTCCAGCGCCTCGACGGCACCGGACACGTCGCCCTTGATGATGAGGTTGAGCGACTCGACCTTGCCCTCCTCGAGAGCACGGGTGAAGTCCTCGAGCGAGATGCGCTTGCGGGCCTTGGCCAGCAGGGCGTTGCGCTGAGCGGCTTCGCGCTTCTCGGCGATCTGACGGGCCGTGCGGTCCTCCTCGGTGACGAGGAAGGTGTCGCCGGCGCGGGGCACGGACGAGAGTCCCTGCACCTGCACCGGACGCGACGGCACGGCTTCGAGGACGGCGTTGCCGTTCTCGTCCGCCATCGCACGGACGCGGCCGTAGGCCGTTCCGGCGACGATCGCGTCTCCGACGCGCAGCGTTCCCGACTGGATGAGCACGGTCGCGACCGCACCGCGTCCCTTGTCGAGCTTCGCCTCGATCGCGACTCCGCGCGCCTCCTTGTTGGGGTTGGCGCGCAGGTCGAGACCGGCGTCCGCGGTGAGCAGCACGGCGTCCAGGAGGTCCTGGATGCCGGTGCCCGCGCGAGCCGACACGTCGACGAACATGACGTCTCCGCCGTACTCCTCGGCGACGAGCCCGAACTCGGTGAGCTGCTGGCGCACCTTGGCCGGGTTGGCGTCGGGCTTGTCCACCTTGTTCACCGCGACCACGATCGGCACGTTGGCCGCCTGGGCGTGGTTCAGCGCCTCGATGGTCTGCGGCATGATGCCGTCGTCCGCCGCGACCACGAGGATCGCGATGTCCGTGACCTGGGCACCGCGGGCTCGCATGGCGGTGAACGCCTCGTGACCCGGGGTGTCGATGAAGGTGATCGGGCGCTCGATGCCCTCGTGCTCCGCGACGACCTGGTACGCACCGATGTGCTGCGTGATGCCGCCCGCCTCGCCGGCGACGACGTTGGCGTTGCGGATCGCGTCGAGCAGGCGCGTCTTTCCGTGGTCGACGTGACCCATGACGGTGACGACCGGCGGACGGATCTCGAGGTCCTCGTCCGTCTCGTCGTCGAGCTCCTGCTCGAGGTCGAGACCGAAGCCCTCGAGGAGCTCCTTGTCCTCGTCCTCGGGCGAGACGACCTGGATCTTGAAGCCGAGCTCGGAGCCGAGCACCTCGAAGGTGGCCTCGTCGAGCGACTCGGTCGCCGTCGCCATCTCGCCGAGGGCGAAGAGGACGGTGACCAGGTTGCCGGGGGGCACCGGCACGCCGGTCATGGCCTCGATCTTGTCGGCGAAGTCCGAGATCGACGCGCCGCGGCGCAGACGGATGACCGTCCTGCCGTCGCCGCGGGGGACGCTGACGCCGCCGAGCGACGGGGCCTCCCTGAGCTCGAACTCCTGACGCTTCGTGCGCTTGGACTTCCGGGCCTTGCTCTTGCCGCCGCCGCGACCGAAGGCTCCTGCGGTTCCACCGCCGGGGCCGCGACCGCGACCGCCGCCGCCACCGGGACGCGGGGCGAAGCCGCCACCGGCACCGGGAGCGCCGCCGGGGCGCTGGAAGCCGCCGCCGGCCGGACGACCGGCACCGCCGGGACGTCCTGCTCCGCCGCCGGGTCCGCCGGGACGCTGGCCGAAGCCGGCGGGGCGCTGGCCCATGCCGGGTCCGCCGGGTCGGGGCGCGCCGGGGCGCGGAGCAGCCGGGCGGGGGATGTTGCCCGGGGTCGGACGCGATCCCATGCCCTGCGAGCTGGCGAAGGGGTTGTTGCCGGGGCGCGGGGCGGCGGGACGCTGTCCCATGCCCTGGTTGCTGGCGAACGGGTTGTTGCCCGGGCGCGGGGTGCCGCCGGGGCGGTTGGAGCCGCCCGAGGCGCCGCCGGGGCGCGGGGTGTTCGCGGCGG
Source organism: Rathayibacter sp. AY1D1 (assembly GCF_002932635.1). Taxonomy (NCBI): domain Bacteria; kingdom Bacillati; phylum Actinomycetota; class Actinomycetes; order Micrococcales; family Microbacteriaceae; genus Rathayibacter; species Rathayibacter sp. AY1D1. Next base: position 144,113 of record NZ_PSVY01000003.1, on the reverse strand, counting down.
GAGCCGGACGCGGGGTCACGGGCTTGGGTCCGCCGGGGGTCGCGCCGGACGCCGGCTTCTCGGCGGCGGCCGGAGCCGCGGGGGCCTCGGTCGGAGCCGGAGCGGCGGCCTCGGCGGGCGCGTCCTTGGCTGCCTGAGCGCGCTGAGCGGCCGCGGCCTCCTGGGCGGCCTGAGCCTGGGCCTGGCGCTCGGCGACCGACATCGGCGGTGCCGGCGCCGGAGCGGGCGGCTTGGCCGGTCCGGGCGTGGGCGCCGACGGACGCACGCCGGAGGGACGCGGGGCCCCGGGACGGGCGCCGGCGGCGGGGGCGGTCGGGGTCGCCGACGCTCCCGCGGAGGAACCGCCCTGGCCCTGGAGGGCCTGGCGGAGCTTGCGCGCCACCGGGGGTTCGATGCTCGAGGACGGGCCCTTGACGAACTCGCCGAGCTCCTTCAACTTCGCAAGTGCGACCTTGCTATCGACACCCAGTTCGGATGCGATCTCGTGTACGCGTGGTTTTGCCACTTCTCTCCTGTCTTGGGCCTGCACCCAAGACGGGGGCAGGCGTCACGAACGGACGGGTCTCATTTCGAGCCGCTCATCAGTCTTCGCTCATGATCAGTTCACGGGCCGTTCTGCCTGTTCTCTATGGTGTGATCGTGCGCTGCTCCGGCCCCTCCGGTCGAGGGGCCGAGCCGGTCGGATCGTGCGATGTACTGCTCCAGCTCGCTCGCGTCCACGCTCTCGCGTGTCCGGAACGCTCTTCCGAACGCGCGGCGCTTGACCGCGAGCTCGTAGCAGTCGGCTGTGTCGTGGAGCCACGCTCCCCGACCAGGACGGACGGCACGCGGGTCTACCGCGAGGACGTTCGAGTGGAGGACCAGCCTCAGAAGAGAGGCCCGGGGGGCGCGCAGACGGCAGCCGACGCACGTTCTGACGGCTTCCACTCTACTCCCTCCCCTCCGGGACCGCTCCCCCGCACGGCCGATGCTCGGGGATCACTCCCCGTCCATCACCGAATCGGGCTGGATGTCGATCTTCGCGCCGGTCAGCTTGGCGGCGAGGCGGGCGTTCTGGCCCTCCTTGCCGATGGCGAGCGAGAGCTGGTAGTCGGGGACGAGCGCGCGGACGGCCTTGAGGCTCTGGTCGATCACGAACGCGCTGGTCACCTTGGCGGGCGAGAGCGCGCTGGCGACGAAGGTCGGCAGGTCGGAGGAGTAGTCGACGATGTCGATCTTCTCGTTGTTGAGCTCGGCGGTCACCGCGCGCACGCGCTGGCCGAGCTCGCCGATGCAGGCGCCCTTGGCGTTCACGCCGGGCTCGGTCGCGCGCACCGCGATCTTGGTGCGGTGGCCGGCCTCGCGGGCGAGGGAGACGATCTCCACCACGCCGGACGCGATCTCGGGGACCTCGAGGGCGAACAGCTTGCGCACCAGCGACGGGTGGGTGCGGGACACCTGGACCGACGGGCCCTTGGGTCCGCGGCCGACGCTCGTGACGTAGACGCGGATGCGGCGTCCGTGGCTGTAGTCCTCGCCGGGCACCTGCTCCTCGGGCGAGAGGATCGCCTCGATGGAGCCGAGGTCGACGTGGATCATCCGCGGATTGGGGCCCTGCTGGATGACGCCGGCGACGATGTCGCCCTCGCGGCCCTTGAACTCGCCGAGCACGTGCTCGTCGGCGATGTCGCGCAGGCGCTGGTTGATGACCTGCTTCGCGGCGAAGGCGGCGATGCGGCCGAAGTCGCGCGGGGAGTCCTCGGCCTCGCCCACGACGGCGCCCTCCTCGTCGAGCTCGGGCACGAAGACCGAGACGTGACCGGTCTTGCGGTCGAGGTGCACGCGCGCGTCGACGGCGGTGGCCTTGTCGGCGTCGTCGGCCTGGCCGATGTGCTTGAGGTAGGCGGTCAGGATCGCCTGCTCGATGATCTGCACGAGTTCCTCGAAGGGGATCTCGCGCTCGCGCTCCATGAGTCGCAGAACGCTCAGGTCGATGTCCACGGGCGGGCCTTTCTCTCTATTCACTTGGATGCCGCGGTGGTGACCGCGGTCGTTCGCCTGCCGGGCTCTCACCCGGATCAGCCCTCAAGGGTACCCGACGCGGCCCGGGGTTCCACCCGCGGTTCCTGCCGAGGCACGGAGGGCCCCGCCTGCCGCGGGAAGCGGTGGCGGGGCCCTCGGCGTGTCGGGTCTAGGCGCCCAGCCGGGCGAGCGCCTCGGCGACCGGGAGCTGCTCGCGCTCGCCGGACCGGCGGTCCCACAGCTCGACGATCCCGTCGGCCGCTCCTCGGCCTGCGATGACGATCACGGGCACCCCGATCAGCTCGGCGTCGCCGAACTTGACGCCGGGCGAGACCTTCGGGCGGTCGTCGATCAGCACGTCGCGGCCGGCGGCCTCGAGGGAGACGCCGATCGACTCGGCGAGCTCGAGAGCCGCCGCGTCCTTGCCGGTCGCGATGACGTGCACGTCGAACGGCGCGACGTTCGCGGGCCAGAGCAGTCCTCGGTCGTCGTGGGTGGCCTCGGCGATGATGGCGAGGATGCGGGTCACGCCGATGCCGTAGGAGCCCATCGTGACGGTGACGAGCTTCCCGTTCTCGTCGAGCACCTTCAGCCCGAGGACGTCGGCGTACTTGCGGCCGAGCTGGAAGACGTGGCCGATCTCCATGCCGCGGGCGGTCTCGATCGGGCCCGAGCCGTCGGGCGCCTCGTCGCCGGTGCGGACGTCCGCGACCTCGACGGTGGCGTCGCCGTGGAAGTCGCGGCCGGCGACCAGGTCGAGGACGTGCTGCCCGGAGACGTTGGCCCCGGTGATCCAGGCGGTGCCGTCGACCACGCGCGGGTCGAGCAGGTAGCGGACGCCGGTCGCCGACTCCTCGCCCAGGACGGCTCCCTCGGCCGACCAGGGTCCGATGTAGCCCTTGACCAGTCCGGGGTGCTTCGCGAAGTCCTCCGCCGTGGCGGCCTCGACCTCGGCCGGGGCGAACGCCACTTCGGCGCGCTTGAGGTCGACGTCGCGGTCGCCGGGCAGGCCGACGATCACGAGCTCGCGGGTGCCGTCGAGCGCGGTGAGCGCGAGGACGACGTTCTTCAGGGTGTCGGCGGCGGTCCAGGCGCGGCCGTCGGGGCGGGGCTGCGTCGCGTTCGCCAGGTCGACCAGGGTCTGGATGGTCGGGGTGTCGGGCGAGTCGAAGACGCGCGCCTCGGGCAGGCCCTCGACGGGCAGCACCGCGGGGACGGGCGTGCGGTACGCCTCGACGTTCGCCGCGTACCCTCCCGCCGACCGGACGAAGGTGTCCTCGCCGACGGGGGTGGGGTGCAGGAACTCCTCGCTCCGGGAGCCGCCCATCGCTCCGGCGTCGGCCTGCACGATCACGTACTCCAGGCCCAGACGGGCGAAGATCCGCTCGTAGGCGTCGCGCTGGCGCTGGTAGCTCGCGTCGAGGCCGGCGTCGGTGTAGTCGAAGGAGTACGCGTCCTTCATCGTGAACTCGCGGCCGCGCAGGAGGCCCGCGCGGGGCCGCGCCTCGTCCCGGTACTTGTCCTGGATCTGATAGATCGACAGGGGCAGGTCCTTGTAGGAGGAGTAGAGGTCCTTCACGAGCAGCGTGAAGAACTCCTCGTGCGTGGGAGCCAGCATGTAGTCGGCGTCCTTGCGGTCCTTCAGGCGGAACACGCCGTCGCCGTACTCGGTCCAGCGGCCCGAGAGCTCGTAGGGCTCGCGGGGCAGGAGCGCGGGGAAGTGCACCTCCTGGGCGCCGGCGGCCTCCATCTCCTCGTGGATGATCCGCTCGATGCGGCGCTTGACGCGCAGTCCCAGCGGCAGCCAGGCGAAGACGCCGGGCGCCTGACGGCGGATGTAGCCCGCGCGGACGAGGAGGCGGTGGCCCGCGACCTCGGCGTCGGCGGGATCCTCCCGGAGCGTGCGGACGAACAGATGCGAGAGACGGGTGACCACGAGGGACGATCCTATCCGCTGCGCTCCCCCGGCTCGCGAGGGCGCCGGGAGCCTCAGTCGGGGATCCGCGAGAAGACGACCGCTCCGCCCGTGCCGTCCAGCAGCACGTCGTCGGGGGTGCCGCCGATCGTCATCGGGCCGGAGAGGAGCGCCCGGAGCCGGATGGCCTCGGGGCTCGGCGTGTCGGAGCAGGTGTCGGATCCGGTCACCTCGTCGCCGGGGATCAGCACGCCGTCGTCGATCCGGTAGGCGGCGCTGACCACGAGGCAGCCCGTGCCGACGACCAGGGTCGGCGCACCCCCGATGCTCTCGGAGCGGAGGCGGACGCGGGCGTCCTCGACCCAGGCCGTGTACGGGGTCTCCCCCTCGGCCGCGGTCAGCACCCAGCGGTCGCAGCCGAAGGGGTCCTGCGGGCTGCGGCTGTCGATGCACTCGCCGGCCTCGGAGGACGGGCCGCTGCGGAGCGCGGCGACACCGGAGGCGAGGAGCGCGGCGGCGACGACCACGAGCGCGAGGCGCAGTGCGGGGCGGACCACGTCGATCCGCCCCGCGCCGTCAATTCGCGCCGACGGTGACGACCGGGGCTCCGGTCGAGGTGTCGTCGGCCGGCATCTCGGCGGCCAGGCGGTTGGCCTCCTCGATGAGGGTCTGGACGATCTCGGCCTCGGGGACGGTCTTGATGACCTCGCCCTTGACGAAGATCTGGCCCTTGCCGTTGCCGGAGGCGACGCCCAGGTCGGCCTCGCGGGCCTCGCCGGGTCCGTTGACGACGCAGCCCATGACGGCGACGCGCAGCGGGACGCTCATGCCCTCGAGGCCGGCGGTGACGTCGTTGGCGAGCGTGTAGACGTCGACCTGCGCGCGGCCGCAGCTGGGGCAGGAGACGATCTCGAGCTTGCGCTCGCGGAGGTTCAGCGACTGGAGGATCTGCAGGCCGACCTTGACCTCCTGCGCGGGCGGGGCCGAGAGGGACACACGGATGGTGTCGCCGATGCCCTCGCCGAGGAGGATGCCGAAGGCGGTGGCGGACTTGATGGTCCCCTGGAACTCGGGGCCGGCCTCGGTGACGCCGAGGTGGAGGGGCCAGTCGCCGCGCTCGGCGAGCTGGCGGTAGGCCTTCACCATGACGACGGGGTCGTTGTGCTTGACCGAGATCTTGAAGTCGTGGAAGTCGTGCTCCTCGAAGAGGCTGGCCTCCCAGACGGCGCTCTCGACGAGGGCCTCGGGGGTGGGCTTGCCGTACTTCTGCAGGATGCTCGGCTCGAGCGAGCCGGCGTTGACGCCGATGCGGATCGAGACGCCGGCGGCCTTCGCGGCGGCGGCGATCTTGCCGACCTGGTCGTCGAACTTGCGGATGTTGCCGGGGTTCACGCGGACCGCGGCACAGCCGGCGTCGATCGCGGCGTAGACGTAGTTGGGCTGGAAGTGGATGTCGGCGATGACCGGGATCTGGCTCTTCTTGGCGATGATCGGCAGCGCCTCCGCGTCGTCGCGGCTCGGCACCGCGACGCGGACGATGTCGCAGCCGGACGCGGTGAGCTCGGCGATCTGCTGGAGGGTCGCGTTGATGTTCGTCGTCGGTGTGGTGCACATCGACTGGACGCTGACCTGCGCGTCACCGCCCACGAGCACCTTGCCCACCTTGATCTGGCGGGACTTGCGGCGGGGGGCGAGGGTCATGGGGACCTTGGGAAGACCCAGATTCACTGCTGGCACGCGCCCCATCGTACGCGCGCCGCGCTACCCCTCGTCCGCTCGCCGCACCTTCCCAGCCGCCGCCCCTCCTGCGCGCCTCGGAACCCGTCCACCGCACCTGCTCTCAGCCCGAGACCGCACGACGATCCGCGGTCGCCTCGCTCCCGAGCCGAACCGCCGATCCCGTCCCAGCGATTCACCTCAGACGGTCGCAGCCCCGAGGCGAACGGGTGAATCGCATCCCAGCGTTTCGCCCCAGCCGTCCGCACCCCGCTCCACCCACGCCCCCACCCCGAGAAGCCGACCGCGCCACGCCGGGCGAGGCCCGGCGTGGAATCCAACTCAGAACAGCGTGATCGGCTTGACGATGTCGGCGTAGATGAGGAGGGCGCTCATGCCGCCGAGGACGAGGACGACGACGTAGGTGAGCGGGAGCAGGCGGGCGATGTCGACGGGGCCGGGGTCGCGGCGTCCGAAGAGCTTGGCGATCCGGCGGCGCAGGCCCTCCCAGAGGGCACCGGCGATGTGGCCGCCGTCCATGGGGAGCAGCGGCACCAGGTTGAAGACGAGGAGGGCGACGTTGAGCGAGGCGAGGACGCCGACCATCGTCTGCACCTTCGACACGACGGGGAGCTGGTCGGAGGCGGCGATCTCGCCCGCGATCCGGCCCACTCCGACGACGCTGATCGGGCCGTTGGCGTCGCGCGCCTCCGAGCCGAACGCCGCCTGGGCGACGTCGATGAGGCGCTGCGGCAGGTTGAGGATCACATGGGCGACGCTGGTGATGTTCGACCAGACCGTCTCGGGCACCGCGGTGACCGGCTGCTGCGCGAGGGCCGACGTGGGCGAGATGCCGATGAAGCCGACCGTCTGCGTCTCGATCGCACCGGAGGCGTCGGTGACGGGGGCGCCGTTCGCGTCGGTCACCGCGACCTCGTTCTCGGCGGGGGTGATCGTGAGGGTCAGCGGGGCGCCGTCGCGCTGGACGGACACGCTGAGCGGGACGCCCGCGGAGCGCTGGATGATCGGGGTCAGGTCGTTCCAGGTGCTCACCGGAGTGCCGTCGATCGCCGTGATCGTGTCGCCCGGCAGCAGGCCGACCGCGGCTCCGGGTGCCAGCGGGTCGTCGGCGGTGCAGGTCGCGGTCGCGCGCTGCGACTCCGGGACCACGCACTGCGAGACCGCGGCGAGGGTGCTGGTGCTCTGCGGGATCCCGATGCCGCAGAGGAGGACGGTGAAGAGGACCGTGGCGATCACGAGGTTCATGAAGGGGCCGCCGGCCATGACGACCACGCGCTTCCACACGGGGAGCCGGTAGAACGCGCGATGGTCCTCGCCGTCGCCGATCGTCTCCGCGCTGGCGGCACGGGCCTCGTCGATCATCGTGGCGTAGGCGCCGCGCCGGGGCTCCTCGAGCTGGGCCTCGGAGGACGCCAGGCCGTTGAAGAAGCCTGTGCTCGACTCCGTGGGCCGGTCCCCCGGGTGCTTCGGCGGGTACATGCCGATCATGGCGATGTAGCCGCCGAGCGGGATCGCCTTGACGCCGTACTCCGTCTCGCCGCGTCGCCGGGAGAAGAGGGTCGGCCCGAACCCGATCATGTACTGCGTGACCTTGACCCCGAACAGCTTGGCGGGGAGGAGGTGCCCGACCTCGTGCAGGGCGATGGAGAGGGCGACGCCGACGGCGATGATGACGACGCCGAGGACGAAGAGCAGCACGGATTCCACCGACACACTGTAGGCCGGGCCCGCCCGTCCACGCTGGGGTGCGCCTGCACGGATCCGATGAACTCCGCGGCCGAGCGGATCAGCGGCGCGACGTCCGCCGACACGGATCCGCGGAGACGGAGCCCGTCCGGATGACCCCTGGTCAGACTCCGGCGATCCGCTCGTCCGCCGTGCGGCGCGCCCACTCCTCCGCCGCGGCCAGCGACTCGCGGGTCAGCGTGCCGTCGACGCTGTGCGCGTCGACCACCGCCTCCACCGTCTCGAGGATGTCGAGGTAGCCGATCCGCCCGGCGTGGAACGCCTGCACGGCCTGCTCGTTCGCCGCGTTGAACACGGCCGGGTAGGAGGCGCCCGCCTCCCCGACGCGCTTCGCGAGCCGGACCGAGGGGAACGCCTCCTCGTCCAGCGGCTCGAACGTCCAGGAGTGGGAGCGGGTCCAGTCGAGCGGGACGCCGACCCCGGCGACGCGGTGCGGCCAGTCGAGGCCGAGCGAGATCGGGAGCCGCATGTCCGGCGGCGAGGCCTGGGCGATCGTCGAGCCGTCGACGTACTCGACCATCGAGTGGATCACCGACTGCGGGTGCACGGTGACGTCGATCCGGTCGTAGGGGACGTCGAAGAGCAGGTGCGCCTCGATCACCTCGAGCCCCTTGTTGACCAGGGTGGAGGAGTTGGTCGTGACGACCAGGCCCATGTCCCAGGTCGGGTGCGCGAGCGCCTGCGCCGGGGTGACGTCGCGGAGGGAGGCGCGGTCGCGTCCCCGGAACGGCCCGCCGGACGCGGTCAGCACGAGGCGGCGGACCTCGCGGTGCTCGCCCGCGAGGAGGGCCTGGGCGATCGCGGAGTGCTCGGAGTCGACCGGCACGATCTGGCCGGGACCGGCGAGCGAGGTGACGAGCTCGCCGCCGACGATCAGCGACTCCTTGTTGGCGAGGGCGAGCGTCCTGCCCTCCTTGAGCGCCGCGAGCGTCGGGCCGAGCCCCACCGAGCCGGTGATCCCGTTCAGCACGACGTCCGCATCGACCGAGCGGATCAGCTGCTCGGCCTCCTCCGCGCCGAACGCCGTGTGCTCGACGCCGAACGCGGACGCCTGCTCGGCGACCGCCGCCCGGTTCGAGCCGGCGGCGAGGCCGACGACCTCGAACCGCTCGCGGTTCGCGCCGATGACGTCGAGAGCCTGCGTGCCGATGGACCCGGTCGAGCCGAGGATGATGACCCTGCGCATCCGCCCATCCTGGCACGGAGCGCCCAGCGCCTCCCGGTCAGCTGATGGCGAGGATGTCGACCACGAAGACGAGGGTGTCGGTCCCGCTGATCCCCGCGTTCTGGTTGCCCTGGTCGCCGTAGCCCTTCGACGGCGGGATGGTGACCAGCACCTGCGAGCCGACGGTCTGGCCGACCACGGCCTCCTTGAAGCCCTCGATCACGTCGCCGGTGCCGAAGGCGGCGGGAGCGGGCTTCCCCCAGCTCTGGTCGAACACCTCGCCGGTGCCCCAGACCACGCCCTGGTACTGCACGATCAGCTGGTCGCCGTCGGCCACGGTCGCGCCGCTCCCCTTCTTGAGGACGGCGAGCTGCAGGTCGGCGGGCGGGTCGGTCGAGGGGATGGTGACGGTGGGCGCCCCGTCCTCGGCGAGCGCCACCGTCGGCAGGCCGTCGACCGGGGGCTGCGGCTCGCCGTCGGCGGCGGTCGGCACGATCTGCTCGACGTCGATCACCATGACGATCGAGTCGGTCGCGGCGATGCCGAACTGGCTCTGCCCGGCGTCGCCGAACGCGTCGGCCGGGGGAACGACGGCGACGACGCGCGAGCCGACGGTCGCGCAGTTGACGGCCTTCACGAGGCCGGCGAGGTACTGGTCGGTGTCGACCTCGAAGGCCGCGCGGCCACCGGACGCGTAGCTGCTCGCCGAGAACTCGGCACCGCTCGTCCCGTTGTAGAGCGTGTAGTCGACCAGCACGGTGTCGCCCTCGGCGACCTCCTCGCCGGTGCCCTCGATCGCGACGGAGCGCTCGGTGGCGTCCACGCTGACCGGGCTGGGGAACACGGTGACCGGCTTGGTGGCGAAGTCGCCGCTGGTCTGCACCGCGGCGGTCGCCTCGCCCTCGGTCGCGCAGCCGAGCGGGGTGGCGGAGGCGGACGGCGCTGCATCCGGCTCCCCGGGGGTGCAGGCCGCCAGGCTCAGGGAGGCGCCGAGGACGGCGAGGATCGCGAGGGTTCTGCGCACAGGGGCACCTTTCGTGACCGGCGGCGGCCGGTGGACGTTCGGGGATCGCCTCCATCCTGCACGGCGCGCCTCGCAACGCGCTGGGTGCGGGTCCTCGAACGGTCCCAGGCCTACCATCGGGGCATGCGTGAATTCTCGGTCCCCCAGTCCCGAGAGCTCGTCACCGAGCTCCCCGGCCCGCGCTCCGTCGCCCTCCAGGAGCGCCGCGTCGCCAGCGTCTCCCGCGGCGCCGGGACGCTCGCGAACATCTACATGGACCACGCGTCGGGCGCGGTCCTGGTCGACGTCGACGGCAACCGCCTGATCGACCTCGGCTGCGGCATCGGAGTGACCACCATCGGCCACGCGCACCCCGCGGTCGCCGCGGCGGCCGCCGCGCAGGCCGAGAAGCTGACGCACACCCTCTTCACCGTCACTCCGTACGAGAACTACGTCCGGGTCGCCGAGAAGCTCGCCGGGATCACCCCCGGGGACTTCGAGAAGCACTCGATCCTGGTGAACTCCGGCGCGGAGGCGGTCGAGAACGCCGTCAAGATCGCGCGGAAGTTCACCGGCCGCCGCGCCATCGCGACGCTCGACCACGCCTTCCACGGCCGCACCAACCTCACGATGGCGATGACCTACCGCCCCTGGCCGGAGCGCGCGGGCATGGGCCCCTTCCCGGGAGAGATCTACAGCCTCCCGATCAGCTACCCGTTCCGCGACCCCGAGGGCATGACGGGCGAGGAGGCGGCCGAGCGCACCATCGACTACATCACCACCCACATCGGCGCGCAGGAGCTGGCCGCGCTCTTCGTCGAGCCGATCCAGGGCGACGGCGGCATCATCATCCCGGCGCCGGGCTACTTCCGCCGCCTGTCCGAGTTCTGCACCGAGAACGGCATCGTCTTCGTCGCGGACGAGATCCAGGCCGGCATCGCCCGCACCGGCACCTGGTACTCCATCGAGCACCACGGCGTGGTCCCGGACCTCATCACGACGGCCAAGGGCATCGCCGGCGGCTTCCCGCTCGCCGCCGTCACCGGCCGCGCCGAGATCATGGACGCCGTGCAGCCCGGCGGCATCGGCGGCACGTTCGGCGGCAACCCCGTCTCCACCGCCGCGGCGCTCGCGACGTTCGAGGCGATCGAGTCCGAGGGCCTGCTGGAGGAGGCGCAGCGGGTCGAGCGCCTGCTGCAGGCGCGGATCGGCGACTGGGCCGAGCGCTTCGCGGTCGTGGGCGAGGTCCGCGGCAAGGGCGCGATGTGGGGCGTCGAGCTCGTCCACCCGGGCACGAAGAAGCAGTACCCGGAGGCGCTCACCGCGATCCTGAAGCACGCCACCACGAACGGCGTGATCGTCCTCGACGCGGGCAGCTGGGACAGCGTGCTGCGGATCATGCCGAGCGTGGTCATCAGCGAGGAGCTCATCGACGACGCCGCGACGGTCATCGAGGAGGCGCTCGCCCAGTTCGGCTGATCCGCCGCATGACCGGAGCGGCATGGACGCCCCGGTAGCTTCGTCGGAATGCGGATCGACGACGACCACGAGAGGCCGACTCCCCCGGGGATCGGCCTCTCCGCGCGTCTGGCGCGCCTGTCCATCGGTGGCGTCGGCCGGCTGGTCTACCGGCCGATCGTGGAGGGGCGCGACAACGTCCCGGCCGAGGGACGCGTGATCCTGGCGGCCAACCACCTCTCGTTCATCGACTCCCCGGTGCTGACGCTGCTCGCCCCGCGGCCGGTGCAGTTCCTGGCCAAGTCGGACTACTTCACGGGGACCGGCGTGCGGGGCGCCCTCTCGCGCGCGTTCTTCACGAGCGTCGGAGCCGTCGCGGTCGAGCGCGGCGCCGGCCAGGCCGCTCAGGAGGCGCTGGACCTCGGCCGGGCGATCCTCGAGCGGGACGAGGCGTTCGCCGTCTACCCCGAGGGCACCCGCTCCCGCGACGGGCGCCTCTACAAGGGCCGCACCGGAGTGGCATGGCTCGCCCTCACCACGGGCGCGCCGGTGGTCCCCGTCGGCATGATCGGCACGCAGGAGCTCCAGCCGGTGGGCACGAGGGTGCCGCGCCTGCACCGGATCACGGTCCGCTTCGGGGCTCCGCTGGACCTCTCGCGGCACGGCTCCGCCGACTCCGGCCGCGCCCGACGCCACGCCACCGACGAGGTGATGGCGGCCGTCCACGCGCTCTCCGGGCAGGAGCTCGCCGGTGCGTACAACGAGTCGCCGCCGACGACCACGGTCGAGCGCATCCGCCGGGCGCTCCCGCACGAGCGCCGCTGAGCCTCAGCGCGCGGACGCCTCCGGCTCGTGGGCGACGGGGAAGTTCACGGAGTTGGCGATGAAGCAGAGCCGGGAGGCCTCGGCGTGCAGCGTCTGGGCGATCGCCACCATCGACTCCTCGGCGACAGTGACGCGGGGCCGGAGGGTCACCGAGGTGAAGCGGCCGCTCTCCCCCTCCTGCAGCATCGAGCCCACCGCGTCGTCCGTGTAGCCGGTGACGACGACTCCGTTCTTGACCGCCACGTGCAGGTAGGAGAGGAGGTGGCACTGCGCGAGCGCCGCGAGGAGCAGCTGCTCCGGGTTCCAGCGGTCGGCGTCGCCCCGGAAGGGCGTGTCGGCCGAGGCGAGGATGGGCGCCGGGCCCTCCGCCGTGACGGTCAGCTGGCGCCCGTACTCGCGGTAGCCGCTCGTGCCGGTGCCCCGGTCGCCCTCCCAGACGACGGACACCGCGTACTCGTGCTCGGACTTCATCGGGCTCCTCCTCGACGGCGGTGGATCAGGCCGGTCGCGCCGGTCTGGACCTCTGGACGCGGAACCCCCGCGGGTAGACTCCGAGGACCATGACAGACACGCTCGCCCCCCAGGTTCCCACGTCCGCAGTCCCCCAGGAGCGGCGCGTCGCGACCGAGATCCCCGGGCCGCGATCCCGGGCCCTGCACGAGCGCCGCCTCGCCGTCGTGCCCACCGGCGTCGGCACCGCGCTCCCCGTCTACATCGACCGCGCGCACGGCGCGATCCTGGTCGACGTCGACGGCAACAGCTTCATCGACCTCGGCGCCGGCATCGGCGTCACGACGATCGGGCACACCGACGACTCCGTCGTCGCGGCCGCCGCGGAGCAGCTCGCGCGCCTCACGCACACCCTCTTCACCGTCACTCCGTACGAGCCCTACATCCGCGTCGCGGAGCTGCTGGCCCAGCACACCCCCGGCGACTTCGCCAAGAAGACCGTCCTGGTCAACTCCGGTGCCGAGGCGGTCGAGAACGCCGTCAAGATCGCGCGCAAGCACACCGGCCGCCCGGGCGTCGCGGTGCTCGACCACGCGTACCACGGCCGCACGAACCTCACGATGGCCATGAACTTCAAGGCGCTGCCCTACGGCCTGGGCTTCGGCCCCTTCGCCAGCGACGTCCACCGCGCCCCGAGCTCGTACCCGTACCACGACGGCCTGTCGGGAGCCGAGGCCGCCCAGCGCGCGATCTCGTACCTCGAGAAGACCGTCGGCGCCTCCGCCCTGGCCTGCCTCGTCGCCGAGCCCATCCAGGGCGAGGGCGGCTTCATGGTCCCCGCCGACGGCTTCCTCCCGGCACTGCAGGAGTGGTGCACGGCCAACGGCATCGTCTTCGTCGCCGACGAGATCCAGTCGGGCATGGCCCGCACCGGCGCCTGGTTCGCCAGCGAGCACCTCGGCCTCGTCCCCGACCTCGTCCTCTCGGCCAAGGGCATCGCCGGCGGCCTGCCGCTCGCGGGTGTGACGGGCCGCGCCGAGATCATGGACTCGGCGCAGGCCGGCGGACTGGGCGGCACCTTCGGCGGGAACCCCGTCGCCGCCGCCGCCGCCGTCGCGGTCTTCGAGCGCATCGAGCGCGAGGGCCTCCTCGCCGAGGCCGACCGGATCGGCGCCCGCCTGGGCGCGGCGCTGCGAGGCCTGCAGGAGCGCTACGACATCATCGGCGACGTCCGCGGCATCGGCGCGATGATGGCGATGGAGCTCGTGCAGCCCGGCACCGCCGGCACCACGAAGGAGCCGAACGCCGTCGCGGTCCAGGCGATCATCGACTACGCCGCCCAGCACGGGGTCCTCGTGCTGAGCGCCGGCACCTACGGCAATGTGGTCCGCTTCCTGCCGAGCCTCGCCCTCACCGACGAGCTGCTCGACGACGCCGTGTCGGTCATCGCCGACGCGTTCGCCACCCTCTAGGCGCGATCCTCCGAAGGCCACCGCGGGCGCCGAGGCGCTCCCCGGTGGCCTTCGGCGTCTCCGGGAGCGCGGGACCGGGCGGCGCATCGGGCAGGATGGGGGGATGCCAGCAGGAACATTCACCGTCGCCGAGTCCGTCGAGCTGGCCGTCGTCGAGCGATCCGGGTTCGTCGAGTCGCGCCACGCCGGCTCCGCCGTCCTCCTCGACTCCGAGGGCCGCGTCGCCCGCAGCCTCGGCACCCCGACGGCTCCCGTCTTCCCCCGCTCCTGCCTCAAGCCGTTCCAGGCCCTCGCGGTGATGACCGCCGGAGTCGAGCTGAACGGCGCGGAGGCGGTCATCGCCACCGCGAGCCACGCCGGCATCCCCCAGCACGTGGCGCTGGTGCAGAACCTGCTCTTCCGCGCCGGCCTGGACCACACCGCCCTGCAGTGCCCGGCCGACTGGCCCGGCGACTCCGGGACCCGCGCTCAGCTGCTGCGGGCGGGCGCGACTCCGGACCCGCTCTACATGAACTGCTCGGGCAAGCACGCGGCGATGCTGCTGGCCTGCGTGCAGAACGGCTGGAGCACCGAGGACTACCTCGAGCGGACGCACCCGCTGCAGCAGCACATCGTCGACACGATCGAGCGCCTCACCGGCGAGCGCGTCGTGGCCTCGGGGATCGACGGCTGCGGAGCTCCCGTGCACGCCCTTCCTCTGACCGCGCTGGCGAAGGGCGTCTCGCGGATCGTGTCCTCCTCCCCCGCCTCACCGTTCGGCCTCTACCGCCAGGCCGGCGTCCTCACGGCCGCGATCCTCGAGAACGCGTGGGCGATCGACGGCCCGGGCCGGGACAACACCGTCGTGATCGAGCGCCTGGGCCTGGTCGCCAAGCTCGGCGCCGAGGGCGTGCTCGTGATGGCCTCGCCCGACGGCACCACCGTCGCCCTGAAGATCCTCGACGGGAGCCTCCGCGCCGCGACCGTGGTCGCACTGAAGCTCCTGGTCGAGGCGGACGCGGTGGACCGGACCGCGGCGAACGACGTGCTGGTGCGGCTGAACCCGGTCGTGTCGGGCGGCGGGCGCCCGGTCGGCGCGATCCGCGCCTCCTACGTCTGACCGCACGTCCCGGCACGCCCTGAGCTACTGCTCGCGCGCGAGGCGCTTCGCCCGGGCCGCCGCGGAGACCTGCGTGATCACCACCACGAGGATCGCGAGGACGAACACCGCCGATGCGATGACGTTCGCCTCCGCCGGGATGCCGCGCGCCGCCGCGATGTAGATGTACTTCGGGAACGTGGTGACCGATCCGGAGTTGAAGTTCGTGATGATGAAGTCGTCGAAGCTCAGCGCGAACGAGAGCAGCGCCGCGGCGAGGATGCCGGGCAGCAGCAGCGGGAAGGTGATCCGCCAGAAGACCTGGTTCGGCGACGCGTAGAGGTCGCGTCCCGCCTCCTCCAGCTTCGGGTCCAGGCTCGCCACCCGCGCCTTCACGGTGACCACGACGAAGCTGATGCAGAACATCGTGTGCGCCAGCACGATCGTGACCAGCCCCTTCTCGGCGCCCACGCTGAGGAACTGCGCGGCGAGGCCGGCTCCGAGCACCACCTCCGGAGTCGCCATGGGGAGGAACAGCAGCAGGCTGATCGCCGACCGGAACCGGAAGCGGAACCGCACGAGCGCGATGGCGATCATGGTGCCGAGCGCAGTGGCCAGCACGGTGGCGATCACACCGACCAGCAGGCTGTTCCCGAAGGCGGTCATCACCTCCTCGCTGGTCCAGGCCGACACCCACTTGTCGAGGGTGAACCCGCGCCAGGCGAGGTTGCTCTTCCCCGAGTCGTTGAAGGAGAAGACGAAGGTGTACCCGATAGGGATGAGCAGGAAGAGCAGCGCCAGCGCCGTGTAGACGCCGAGCCCGAGGCCCCGGAAGCGGCGGCGGCCCCGGATCGGGGCGGGGGGCGGCGCGCCGAGCGCCTCCTGGGCGCTCGCGAGCGGACGGTCGGCCGTCGCGGTCACAGGAGGTCCTCCGTTCCACTGCGCTTCACGTAGAAGCCGACGATGACCAGGATCACGGCCATCAGCACGATCGAGAGCGCGGCGGCCGCCGGGTAGTTCTCGAGCGTGAGGAAGTTCGCCTCGATCGCGTTGCCCACCATCGAGGTCTGCGACGAGCCGAGGAAGTCCCGGCTCGCGTTGATGTAGTCGCCCGCCGCGGGGATGAACGTCAGCAGCGTGCCCGAGACGATGCCCGGCATCGACAGGGGGACGGTCACGCTCCAGAACACGGAGGCGGGGTGCGCGTAGAGATCCGACCCGGCCTCCAGGAAGCGCACGTCGAGGCGCTCGAGCGTCGTGTACAGCGGCAGCGTCATGAACGGGATGAAGTTGTAGGTGATGCCGAAGATCACGGCGAGCGGCGTCCCCGTGAGGTGGCCGTCGCTCGGCAGGACCGCCACGGCCTTGAGCGCCTGCACGAGCGGGCTCTCGTCCGCGAGGATCTGCTTCCACGCCAGCGTCCGGAGCAGGAAGCTGATGAAGAAGGGCGCGATCACCAGCGTGAGGAGCAGGTTCTGCAGCAGCGGCCAGGGCCGCGCCTTCACTCCGATGAAGTAGGCCAGCGGGTAGCTGATCACCAGCGCGAGCACCGTCGCGATCAGCGCGTAGCCGAAGGAGCGGAGCACGTGCGGCCAGTAGTCGCCCATCACCACGAGGTAGTTCTGCCAGGCGAACCCGGGGGCGTACTCGCCGATGTCCCCGTCCGGCACCTCGGCCTGGAACGAGGTGAGCACGAGCGAGATCAGCGGTGCCAGGAAGAACAGCAGCATGTAGGCGATGCCCGGCAGCAGCAGGACCAGCGCGATCGTCGACCGCCGGCGGACCGGAGCGTCCTGAGGATCCGCCTGCCCCGTGGCGAAGGCGGCGAAGGCCATGCCTACGCTCCCCCGCTGCGACCGGCCAGGAGCCCCCGGCGCTGCACGGCGATGGCGCTGGTGGAGTCGTCCGCCTCGAAGCGCGGGACCGAGCCCGGTTCGTCCGCGAGTCCGAAGCCGTGCTCGGTGCTGAAGCCGACCCACACCTCCGCTCCCTCGCCGACGACCGGCCCGAAGACCATGTTCTGCGCGAAGACGACCACCGGGCCCAGGCCCGGCATCCGGATCGTGTACTGGGTGCTGACCCCGCTGAAGGAGACGTCGACCACGCGACCGGGCCCGAGCACGTTCCGGCCGGAGTCCGCCGGCGGCTCCTGCGTCAGCAGCAGGAGCTTCTCGGGGCGGACGCCGACCGTGATCTCCCCGCTCGTGCGGGCGCAGCGGGCGACGGGCACGACGATCCGGTGCCCGCCCGCGTCGACGGTGAGTGCGCGGTCGGTGCTGCCGACCACCTCGCCCGTGAAGAGGTTGGACTGGCCGAGGAAGTTCGCGACGAACGCGGTGCGCGGGAGCTCGTAGAGCTCCTCCGGCGCGCCCATCTGCTCGATCCTGCCCTTGTTCATCACCGCGACGGTGTCGGCCATCGTCATGGCCTCCTCCTGGTCGTGCGTGACGTGGAGGAAGGTGAGGCCCACCTCCTCCTGGATGGACTTGAGCTCCAGCTGCATCTGCCGGCGGAGCTTGAGATCGAGGGCGCCGAGCGGCTCGTCGAGCAGGAGCAGGGCGGGCCGGTTGACGAGGGCGCGCGCGAGGGCGACCCGCTGCTGCTGACCACCGGAGAGCTGCGCGGGGCGGCGCTGGGCGAGGTGGTCGAGCTCGACCAGACGGAGCGCCTCGTGCGCCTTGCCGACGGGGTCGGCGATCCTCCGCCGCTTCAGGCCGAAGGCGACGTTCTCGAGGATCGACATGTGCGGGAACAGCGCGTACGACTGGAACACGGTGTTGACGGGCCGCTGGTACGTCTTCGTCTCGGTGACGTCCCGCCCGCCGATGAGGATCCGGCCGGCGGAGGGCTCCTCGAGCCCGGCGACCAGGCGCAGCGTCGTCGTCTTGCCGCAGCCCGAGGGGCCCAGCAGGGCGAAGAAGGAGCCCGCCGGGATGGTGAGGTCCAGGGAGTCGATGGCCGTGAAGCCCGGGTACTGCTTGCTGATCCCGACCAGCTGGAGGTCGGCGCCGCTCTCGGCGAAGGTCCCGATCGCCATCAGATGCCCAGGAGCACCTTCTGGAACTCGGCCTGGTACTCCTTCTCCTCCGCGGCGGTCAGGGTCCGGAACACGTGCGCCTGCGCGAGCGTGTCCTCGTCGGGGAAGATCAGCTGGTTCTCGGCCAGCTCCGGATCGATGCTCTCCATGACGTCCTTCGCTCCATCCACGGGGGTGATGTAGTTGACCCAGGCGGCCACCTCGGCGGCGACCTCGGGCTCGTAGTAGTAGTTCATCAGGGCCTCGGCGTTGGCCTTGCGCTCGGAGCCCATCGGGACCACGAAGGTGTCGTTCCAGAGCGCGCCGCCCGAGTCGGGGAAGGCGAACTCCCACTTGTCGCCGGCCTCGGCGTTGATCAGGGTGATGTCGCCGGACCAGCAGATCGCCGCGAGGGTGTCCTCGTTCTGCAGGTCGTTGAGGTACGCGTTCCCCTTGATGTTGCGGATCTGTCCGGCGTCGACCTGCTCGCGGAAGACGTCGATCGCGTTCATGTACTCGTCGTCGCCCCAGGAGCCGGCGATGTCCGTCCCCTGAGCGAGCATGATGAGCCCGATCGTGTCGCGCATCTCGCTCAGCACGCCGACGCGGCCGCGGAGCGACGGATCCCACAGATCTTCGATGCTCGAGAGGCCCTTCGGCAGCTTCTCCCTGTTCCAGCAGATGCCCGAGAACCCCGCCTGGTACGGGAGGGAGAGCCGGCGGCCCGGATCGAAGTCGGGGTTCGCCAGCGAGGGGGTGAGGTTGGCGATGTTCGGGATGTTCGCGTGGTCGAGCTCCTGCACGTAGCCGCGGCGGACCAGGCGCGAGACCATCCACTCCGTCAGGCAGACCGTGTCGGCGCCGATGTACTGCCCGAGCGCGAGCTGATCCTTCACCTTGCCGTAGTACGAGTTGTTGTCGTCGACGGCGACGTTGTAGGTCACCGCGATGCCCGTCTGCTCCTCGAAGCCCTGGAGCGTGGGGTGGTTCCCGTCGTCGTCCTCGTCCATGTAGGCGGGCCAGTTGTCCCACACCAGGCGCGGGTCGCCGGCCGATCCGTCGGCGGCGGCGGTCGGAGCGGCACGGGTCTGCGGGGCGCAGGCGGCCAGGGCGAGGGCACCCGCTCCGAGGCCGATCCCGCCGAGGACCGCCCGACGCGAGAGGACCGCCCGGCGCTCGCGCTCGTGCGAGCGTGCCGCGGCGACGGCCCGGCGGAGGACGGGATCCCTCGGGAGGGGACGGGTCATGGGGGGGGCTCCTGACTGCGTCGGGGCTCGTGCCTCGAGGGCCGAACGTGGGGAAATACTGGCACAGCGCTCATCCGCCTGTCACGGCGAACGGAGGAGAACGCTCATCCGGAAACATGATCGTCACGAATTCCGCACCCGGAGGCCGTGTCGACCGCCGATTCGGTCCCCGGAGGCCGTGCCGTCAGCGGGTGAGGGGCGGGCGTCCCGAGCCGCCGGCGGATCCGTCGACGCGCTCGACCGCCATCTCGACCGAGGAGAGCAGGATCCGGCTGCCGAGCTTCGCGCGGTAGCGGCGGCCGGCCTCGAGCGGGAGCGGCGCCTGGGTCGGCGCGACCAGCACGGACCCGTTGGCCGACCAGCGGTCCCTGACCCAGAGCCCGCCCTCGTCGAAGCCGAACTCGAGGTGGGTCTTGGAGAGGGATCGCGACGGATCCGGGATCGCGAGGATGTGCCGGAACGTCTCGTTGGGGTCCGGGAGCGGCTGGCGTCCGATCAGGCCGTTGCCGGTCACGATCGCGTGCTGCCCGGTCGCGAAGCTGAGGCGCACGAGCCCCTGCGAGGGCGGCGCCATCGGTGCGCCGGGGGCGGGACGCCGGTGCCGGCCGGGGGCCAGGCCCGGCAGCCAGGCACGGCGGGACGGGTCGAGGACCGTCGTGTCGCCGGAGGACGAGGGGCGGGACGCACCCGTCGTGGCATGCGCCGCCACCGACGAACCGCACTCGCCGCAGAGGATCGCCCCGGGAGCGAGGTTGGAGCCACACGTGCTGCAGATCACCGAGAACGCCCTTCCGCTCACCATCGTACCCAGCGCCGGCGCGGGGAGCCTCGAGCCGGCCGAACCCGACGCGAACCGGCAGGCGCAGGACCGTCGTACGGCCGTTCGGCACGTGCGGGCGGTCCGGCGGCACCGCCGCCGCGGCCGTCCCGTGCCGGAGCGCTGCTCGTCAGACCGGTGCGCCGGCCTCCTCGTCGCCGGTGACCGCGAGGACGTCGACGACGATCACGGTGACGTTGTCGCGCCCGCCGTTGTCCAGCGCGGCGTCGACCAGGGCGTCGGCCGCCTCCTGAGCGGAGCCGGTGCCGGTGAGCAGGTGGCCGACGCCGGCATCGGTCAGCTCCTTCGTGAGTCCGTCCGAGCAGATCAGCAGACGCGATCCGGCGAGGACGGGCACGAGCCGGTAGTCGGGGACGGGCGCCTCGTGGAAGCCGACCGCGCGGGTGATCACGTTGCTGTGCGGATGCACGTCGGCCTCGTCGCGGGAGATCAGGCCCGCGTCGACCAGCTCCTGGACGATGGAGTGGTCCACGGTGAGCTGCACGAGGGTCCCGGCGACGCTCAGGTACACGCGCGAGTCGCCGATGTTGAAGACGGACCAGTAGGGCTCTCCCCCGACCACCGTGAGCGCGATCCCGGTGACCGTGGTCCCGGTGCCGACGTCGGCCGTGTGCGACTGCCGGGCGATGTCCCCGACCGCCTCCCGAAGCGCCCGGTCGATCTCCTCCGCTCCGACGGTCGCGCCGAGCGCCGCGGTGGACAGGCGCGACACGACCGCGTCGCTGGCGACCTCTCCTGCCGCGTGCCCGCCCATCCCGTCGGCGACAGCGAAGAGCGGGCTCTTGGCGAGGTAGCTGTCCTCGTTCGCGCTGCGCACGTGGCCGGTCTCGGTGCGCGCGGCCCAGCCGAGGGTGACTTCGGCCGAGGGTGCGTCGGAGCTCCAGGCGGAGACGGGGACGGTGACGGACGCGCGGCTGCGGCCGATCTGCGTCATCGCTGCTCCTCGCATCCCCGTGGCCCGCAGCCGTCCGGTCCGACGGCCCGTGACCGCCGGCTCCAGGGGTGCCCGGCCGCCTCCCGATGGTAGTCGCTGACGGCCCTCCGCCGAGCCGGCCGCCATCGCTGTCGCCCGATGTCCGTCGCGCAGACGGGACCACGCTCAGACCACCGGATCCGATGCCGGAGCGAGCTCCGACGTGCGGATCCACTTGCCCGGGCACTCGAGGACTGCCAGAATCGCCGCATGGCCCCGTCTCGCCCGCCCTCTCAGCGTCCTGTCCAGCTCGACGAGGTGTCGAAGGCGATCATCGAGCAGCTGCAGGCCGACGGTCGGCGCTCGTACGCCGAGATCGGCAAGGCCGTGGGCCTGAGCGAGGCGGCCGTCCGGCAGCGGGTGCAGAAGCTCACCGAGTCGGGCGTCATGCAGATCGTCGCGGTGACGGATCCGATGCAGCTCGGCTTCTACCGCCAGGCGATGATCGGTGTGCGCGTCACCGGCGACACCCGCGACGTCGCGGACCGGCTCGCCTCCATCCCCGCCGTCGACTACGTCGTGCTGACGGCCGGCTCCTTCGACATCCTCGCCGAGGTCGTGTGCGAGAACGACGACGATCTGATCGCCCTGCTCAACCAGGAGATCCGGTCGCTT
This sequence comes from Rathayibacter sp. AY1D1, assembly GCF_002932635.1. NCBI lineage: Bacteria > Bacillati > Actinomycetota > Actinomycetes > Micrococcales > Microbacteriaceae > Rathayibacter > Rathayibacter sp. AY1D1. The sequence continues at coordinate 122,574 of NZ_PSVY01000003.1, read as the reverse complement.
CCCGGCGTGCTCTCGACCGAGACCTTCGTCTATCTGAAGCTCCACAAGCAGTTCTACAACTGGGGAACGCGGTAAAAGATGACCACCGAGACAGCCTTCTCGACCTCCGGCCTCGAGTCGGGCGATCCCGTCCGCGGGACCGACGCGCCTGGGGGGATCGACGACGCCTCCCTGCAGAAGAAGGCGAAGGACCACCTCTGGATGCACTTCACCCGTCAGTCGACTATGGACTCCGGCGCGGGCGTGCCGATCATCACGCGCGGCGAGGGACACCATATCTGGGACAGCACCGGGCGCAAGTACTTCGACGGCCTGTCCGGCCTGTTCGTCGTCAATGCGGGACACGGGCGGCGCCGACTGGCGGAGGCCGCGGCGAAGCAGGCGTCCGAGCTCTCCTTCTTCCCGCTCTGGTCCTACGCGACCCCCTCGGCGATCGAGCTGGCCGACCGGCTCGCCGACCACGCGCCGGGCGACCTCAACCGGGTCTTCTTCTCGACCGGCGGCGGCGAGGCGGTGGAGACGGCGTTCAAGCTCGCCAAGCACTACTGGAAGCTGCAGGGCAAGCCGGGCAAGCACAAGGTCGTCTCGCGCTCGGTCGCGTATCACGGCACTCCCCAGGGAGCGCTCGCGATCACGGGCATCCCCGGGATGAAGTCGATGTTCGAACCGCTCGTGCCGGGCGGCTTCCGTGTCCCCAACACCAACTTCTACCGGGCTCCCGAGCACGGCGACGACCTGGAGGCGTTCGGCCTGTGGGCGGCGAACCGCATCGAGGAGATGATCGAGTTCGAGGGGCCGGACACGGTGGCCGCCGTGTTCCTGGAACCCGTGCAGAACTCGGGCGGCTGCTTCCCGCCCCCTTCCGGGTACTTCCAGAGGGTCCGCGAGATCTGCGACAAGCACGACGTGCTGCTGGTGTCCGATGAGGTGATCTGCGCGTTCGGCCGTATCGGGCACATGTTCGCCTGCGACGAGTACGGCTACGTGCCGGACATGATCACCTGCGCGAAGGGGATGACCAGCGGCTACTCCCCCATCGGCGCGACGATCGTCAGCGATCGGATCTACGAGCCCTTCCGCCACGGTCAGGTCGTCTTCCCGCACGGCTACACCTTCGGCGGCCACCCCGTCTCGGCCGCGGTCGCGCTCGAGAACCTCGACATTTTCGAGGAGGAGGGCCTGAACGAGCGCGTGCGCGAGAACTCGCCCGTCTTCCGGTCCACGCTCGAGAAGCTGCTCGACCTGCCGATCGTCGGCGACGTCCGGGGCGACGGCTACTTCTTCGGCATCGAGCTGGTGAAGGACAAGGCGACGAAGGAGACGTTCGACGAGGACGAGTCGGAGCGGCTGCTGCGCGGATTCCTCTCGAAGGGGCTCTTCGACGCGGGGCTGTACTGCCGGGCGGACGACCGAGGCGATCCCGTCGTGCAGCTCGCACCGCCGCTCACCATCGGCCCGCGCGAGTTCGACGAGATCGAGCAGATCCTCCGGAGCGTTCTCACCGAGGCCTGGTCGCGGCTCTAGCGACCTCACGCGGCGCGCTCCCGCCGATCGGCGGCGAGTGCGGCCGCGACCCGGCGCGCACCTGCGTGGTGCGGATCGAGAGCGACGGCCTCGTCGGCGAGCCGTCCGGCCTCGTCGGCACGGCCCTCACCGGCCAGGATCCGCGCGAGGAGGACGAGCACTCCGGCTCGCTCGCTCGCGGGTGCGACGACGGCGGCACGGCGGAGCAGCGGGGCGAGCGCTCCCGCCGCGCAGGGGTCACCGCTCCGCGCCGACCGCAGCACGCGGTCCGCACCGCGGCTGCGCTGCACGGCCACGACGAGCGCAGCCAGGCCCGCAGGCCGGACCTCGGGATCGGGACCGGTGAGAGCTCGCCGGACGAGGTCGTCGACGCCGTGCAACAGCACGTCGGGCAGTTCGGCCCGCGGGTGGCGGTCGAGGAGACGGTCGACCGCGGCGGCCACCGCTCGCGGGTCGTCCCGGTCGCCGGCCTCGAGCCCGTCGTCGCGGCCGGACGACGGGAGCACGGCGACGCGGAGGGCGAGGCCGGGGAGCCGGCGCGCACGCTCCTCGAGGGCGGCGACGAGTCCCTCGCACGACTCCGGACCCGCCTCGCCGGGATGCACCAGCGCGAGTGCTCGCTGCACCCGCCCGAACCGGCCGAGCGCACCGAGGCTGGCCCGCGCGATCAGGGACGGATCCGCCCCCGACAGCTCGAAGCGGAGCGAGCCGCTCGGCGCGCCGGCCCGGAACGGGACGAGCACGAGGCTCGCCTCGGCCGCACCCCGCCGGGACCCGTGAGCGGCGTGGAACAGGGCGGCGTCGTCGGGTGAGGCCGGGACACGCGAAGCGGGAGCGGGGTGGAGGAAGATCGCTGAGGAGGTCATGCTGCGATCCTGCCGACCCTCGCACCCGCCGGGAGCGACGGCCCTCGGGATCATCGGAAGGATCTCGAGATCGCCGCCTGTGGAGGGAGAGGTCCCATCGACACCGAATCGCCAGCGCACGGATGGCGCCCTCCGGCCCCCAGGAATCCCTCCACAGGGACCGATCGGCCGAGTTCTGCACCGGTGTCCGATTCCCGCCGGTCGGTGGGGAGTCCCGCGGATACTCTCGACGCATGAGAACGACTCCCCTTCACGTCCGACGGACGACGAGCCCCCTCGGCCGCATCGAAGTGGGCAGCGACGGCGATGCGATCGTCTCGCTCGCCATCGAGCAGGCCGGTCTGCTCCCGCACGAGCACCTCCCGGAGTCGGACCTCCCGGTGCTCCTGCGGGCCGTCGAGCAGCTGGACGAGTACTTCGACGGGACCCGCCGCTCTTTCGATCTGCCGGTCGCTCTGCGCGGCACGCCCTTCCAGCTCGAGATCTGGCAGCGGCTCCAGGCTCTGGGCTTCGGGGAGATCACCTCCTACGGCGCACTGGGCACGGCCGCCGGTCGCCCCCGGGCGGGCCGGCCGATCGGCGGAGCGGTAGGTGCGAACCCGGTGCCGATCATCGTGGGCTGCCACCGCGTCCTCGCGAGCGACGGACGGATCACCGGCTTCAGCGCGGGCGAGGGCGTCGCCACGAAAGCCTGGCTTCTCGATCACGAGGGGATCCCCCACCGATGAGCACGGCCGACGGACTCGTCGAGGGAGAGGACGGCCTGGTCCGCTGCGCCTGGAGCGGCGCGGATCCGGAGTACCGCCGCTACCACGACGAGGAATGGGGCACCCCGCTGCACGGAGATCGCCCGCTGTTCGAGAAGATCTCCCTCGAGGCGTTCCAGTCCGGCCTCTCCTGGATCACGATCCTCCGCAAGCGGCCGAGGTTCCGCGAGGCCTTCGACGGCTTCGATCCGGCCCGCGTCGCCCGGTACGACGACACCGATGTCGAGCGGCTGATGGAGGACAGCGGCATCATCCGGAACCGCGCGAAGATCATCGCCACCCGGGACAACGCCCGGGCCGTGCTCGCGCTCCTGGAGCAGAGAGGCGAGGGCGCGCTCGACGAGCTCGTGTGGTCCTTCCACGATCCGGACGTCGAGGACCGGGTGGTCCGAGCCGCCGACGTCCCTGCGACGACGCCCGGGTCGACGGCGCTCGCGCGAGCGCTGAAGGCCGCTGGGCTCCGCTTCGTCGGACCGACCACCGCGTACGCGCTGATGCAGTCGGCCGGAGTCGTCGACGACCACCTCACCGGCTGCTGGCGCCGACGCTGACGCCTACGACTCCGGCACGACGAGGTCGAGCTCTCCCGTGTGCCGGTTCTCGGCGAGCAGGAACCCGCGCCCGGCCGCCCACGCCGAGAGCTCGCCGAGCGACTCCGTCGCCACCCGGTCCTCCGCCAGCGCCCTGACGAAGCGTCCCTTGCCCTGCTTGTTGAAGTGGTTCAGCGACCGGAGGACGCCGTCGGCCCCGCGCGAGCGGACGCGGACGAAGAACCGCCCCTCGCCCGCAGGGACCGGTCCGAGCGCCGCGTACGCCTCGCTCCGCAGATCGAGGACGAGCCCGTCGAGCGCGCTCAGCACCCGCCCGGCCTCCGCCGCCCACCACCGCTTGAGCGGTCTGCCCGGCACACGGGAGTCGTGGGACAGACGGTATGCAGGGATCAGGTCGAGGGCGCGGATCGGCCCCCAGAGCGCGGACTGCACGATCGCCGTCCGACCGAGCACCTCCCGTGCACCGGAATCGAGGCTGCGCGCGTCGAGCGCATCGAACAGCACCCCGTCGAAGCGGTCGACCGCGGGGAGACCTGCCGCGGTCGCGAGCCCCGCGTTGCGATCGATCTCGCCGAACTGACGCGGACCGAGCTTCAGCGCCCGGGCAGAGAGCTCGGGGTCCCCGGCCAGCGCGATCAGCGCCTCCGCCAGCTCGCGCCGCTTCGCGTGGAGCTCGGGGAAGGCGAGCGACTCGAGCACGAACGGCTCGTCGCCGCCGTCGCGCTTCGTCTCGGACGGTGGCAGCAGGACGTGCACAGGACTCCTTCGGAGAAGAGGGACGGGCGGCACGACGAAGGGGCCGGACGATCGCGATGATCGTCCGGCCCCTCCGAGCCGCGGTGAGCGGCGGTGTACTAGACCAGCGATGCCTGACGGGCGACCACGGTCACCACGTCGTTCTCGACGGACAGGAAGCCGTCGTCGGCCTGCGCGGTGAGACGCGTGCCGTCCAGGGCCGTGACGCGCACCTCGCCGGTGGCGAGGATCGCGAGCATCGGCTCGTGGCCGGCGAGGATGCCGATCTCGCCCTCGACCGTGCGAGCCGTGAGCTGCTTCGCCTCTCCGGACCACACCTCGGCGTTCGCGGACACGACGCTGACCTTCAGGGTCCCGGCCATGATCAGCCGTTCTCCTTCTGGATCTGGGTCCACTTCTCCTCGACGTCCGAGATCGAGCCGACGTTGAAGAACGCCTGCTCGGCCACGTGGTCGAACTCGCCCTTGGTGATCGCGTCGAACGACTCGATCGTGTCCTTCAGCGGGACGGTCGATCCCTCGACACCGGTGAACTTCTTCGCCATGTAGGTGTTCTGCGAGAGGAACTGCTGGATCCGGCGCGCACGCGACACCGTGATCTTGTCCTCCTCCGACAGCTCGTCGACACCGAGGATCGCGATGATCTCCTGCAGCTCCTTGTTCTTCTGCAGGATCTGCTTCACGTTCGTCGCCACGCGGTAGTGGTCGGCGCCCAGGTAGCGGGGGTCGAGGATGCGCGAGGTGGACGTGAGCGGGTCGACGGCCGGGTAGAGGCCCTTGGACGCGATCTCACGGGAGAGCTCGGTGGTCGCGTCGAGGTGGGCGAAGGTGGTCGCCGGCGCCGGGTCCGTGTAGTCGTCGGCGGGGACGTAGATCGCCTGCAGCGAGGTGATTGAGTGTCCGCGCGTCGAGGTGATGCGCTCCTGGAGCACACCCATCTCGTCGGCGAGGTTCGGCTGGTAGCCCACCGCGGAGGGCATGCGGCCCAGGAGGGTCGACACCTCCGAGCCGGCCTGCGTGAAGCGGAAGATGTTGTCGATGAAGAGCAGCACGTCCTGCTTCTGCACATCGCGGAAGTACTCCGCCATGGTCAGTGCCGACAGGGCGACGCGCAGACGCGTTCCCGGCGGCTCGTCCATCTGGCCGAAGACGAGCGCGGTCTTGTCGAAGACGCCCGCCTCCTCCATCTCGGCGATGAGGTCGTTGCCCTCACGGGTGCGCTCGCCGACGCCGGCGAACACGGACACTCCACCGTGGTCCTGCGCGACGCGCTGGATCATCTCCTGGATGAGGACGGTCTTGCCGACGCCCGCGCCGCCGAACAGGCCGATCTTGCCGCCCTGCACGTACGGAGTGAGCAGGTCGATGACCTTGATGCCGGTCTCGAACAGCTCGGTCTTGGACTCGAGCTGATCGAACTGCGGGGGCTTGCGGTGGATGGGCCAGCGCTCGGTGATCTCGAACGACTCGCCGTTGATCTTCCCGTCGGCGTCGGCGTTGAGCACCTCGCCGATCACGTTGAAGACCTTGCCCTTGGTCACGTCGCCGACCGGGACCGAGATCGGCAGGCCGGTGTCGTGGACCTCCTGGCCGCGGACGAGTCCGTCGGTGGGGTTCAGGGAGATGGCCCGGACGAGGTCGTCGCCCAGGTGCTGCGCGACCTCGAAGGTCAGCTTGCTCGAGACGCCCTCGACCTCGACGTGCGTGTAGAGCGCGTTGTAGACCTCGGGGATCGCGTCGTGGGGGAACTCGATGTCAACGACGGGGCCGGTGACGCGGGCGATGCGGCCGATGGCCCCGCCCGACGTCCCGGTCGCCGCCTCAGGTGCGGTCAGTGTCATTGCTACTTCCTTCTGTGGTCTCACCGCTCCCGGAGGGCGGAGTCGAAACTGTGTGGAGCGGAGCCCTCTTACTTGGAGGAGGACAGGGCGTCGGCGCCGCCGACGATCTCGGCGATCTGCTGCGTGATCTCGGTCTGGCGGGCGTTGTTGGCGAGACGCGTGTAGGTCTTGATCAGCGTGTCCGCGTTGTCGCTCGCCGACTTCATGGCCTTCTGACGTGCCGCGTGCTCCGAGGCCGCCGACTGCAGCATCGCGTTGAAGATGCGGCTCTCGACGTACACGGGCAGGAGGCGGTCGAGGACCGTCTCGGGGTCGGGCTCGAACTCGTAGAGCGGGTACAGCTCGCTGTTCTGCTCCTCGGCGCCCTCGACGACCTCGAGCGGCAGCAGCCGGACGACGGTCGGCTGCTGGGTGACCATGCTGACGAAGCGGTTGTAGACGAGGTGGATCTCGTCCACGCCGCCCTCCTCGTCATCGAGGTTGTACGACTCGACGACCGCGTCCGCGATCTCCTTCGCCGTCTCGAACACGGGCTGGTCGGTGCCGCCCGTCCAGACGCGGACGCTGGCCCGCTTCCGGAACGAGAAGTACGCGTTCGCCTTGCGGCCGACCAGGTAGAAGACGACCTCCTTGCCCTCGCTGCGCAGCAGCGCGGCCAGCTCCTCGGCCTCCTTGAGCACGCTCGAGGAGAACGCGCCGGCGAGGCCGCGGTCGGAGGTGAAGATCACGATCGCGGCCGTGTCCAGCTTCTCGCGCTCGGTCGTGAGCGGGTGCTCCACGTTCGAGTAGGTCGCGACAGCGGACACGGCGCGGGTGATCGCGTTCGAGTACGGCGCCGCGGCAGCGACGCGGTTCTGCGCCTTCTGGATGCGCGAGGCCGAGATCAGCTCCATGGCCCGAGTGATCTTCTTGGTCGTCTGGGCCGAGCGGATCTTCGACCGGTAGACCCGGAGTTGCGCTCCCATGTGTCTCCTGTTGTCCTAAAAGTGGCGAATCGTCGGGGTGCCGCTGGTCAGCGACGGCCCTTGACGATCTTCTCCTGGCCGACCTCGTCGGCCGCGATGGCCTGGTGCTCCTCGCGCCCGACCGAGGCGAGCGGCTTGCCCTCACCGGTCTGGAACTCCAGCTTGAAGCCGTCGACGGCACGGTTGAGCTCGGCGACGGTGTCGTCGGAGAGCACGTTGGTGTCGCGGAGGGTGTTCAGCACCTGGGTGTTGCGGCCCAGGTAGTCCAGGAGCTCGCGCTCGAAGCGCAGCACGTCGGGGACCGGGACCTCGTCGAGCTTGCCGTTCGTTCCGGCCCAGATCGAGACGACCTGCTCCTCGACGGGGTACGGCGAGTACTGCGGCTGCTTGAGCAGCTCGGTGAGGCGGGCGCCGCGGGCGAGCTGACGGCGCGAGGCGGCGTCGAGGTCGGAGGCGAACATCGCGAAGGCCTCGAGCGAGCGGTACTGCGCCAGCTCGAGCTTCAGCGTGCCGGAGACCTTCTTGATCGACTTGACCTGCGCGTCGCCGCCGACCCGCGAGACCGAGATGCCCACGTCGACCGCGGGACGCTGGTTGGCGTTGAAGAGGTCGGACTGGAGGAAGATCTGGCCGTCGGTGATCGAGATCACGTTGGTCGGGATGTAGGCCGAGACGTCGTTCGCCTTGGTCTCGATGATCGGGAGACCGGTCATCGAGCCGGCGCCGAGCTCGTCGGACAGCTTCGCGCAGCGCTCCAGCAGACGGGAGTGCAGGTAGAAGACGTCACCCGGGTACGCCTCGCGTCCCGGCGGGCGGCGCAGGAGGAGCGACACGGCGCGGTAAGCCTCGGCCTGCTTCGACAGGTCGTCGAAGATGATCAGGACGTGCTTGCCGCCGTACATCCAGTGCTGGCCGATGGCCGAGCCGGTGTAGGGGGCGAGGTACTTGAAGCCGGCGGGGTCGGAGGCGGGGGACGCGACGATGGTCGTGTACTCCATCGCTCCGGCGTCCTCGAGCGCGCCCTTCACCGAGGCGATGGTCGAGCCCTTCTGGCCGATGGCGACGTAGATGCAGCGGACCTGCTTGTTCGTGTCGCCCGACTCCCAGTTGGCCTTCTGGTTGATGATCGTGTCGATCGCGATGGCCGTCTTGCCGGTCTGGCGGTCGCCGATGATGAGCTGGCGCTGGCCGCGGCCGACCGGGATCATCGCGTCGATGGCCTTGATGCCGGTCTGCAGCGGCTCGTGGACCGACTTGCGCGACATGACGCCGGGAGCCTGGAGCTCGAGGGCGCGGCGGCCCTCGGAGGCGATCTCGCCGAGTCCGTCGATCGGGTTGCCGAGCGGGTCGACGACGCGGCCGAGGTAGCCGTCGCCGACGGGGACCGAGAGGACCTCGCCGGTGCGAGTGACCTCCATGCCCTCCTCGATGCCGGAGAACTCGCCGAGGACGACGACGCCGATCTCGTTCTCGTCGAGGTTCTGGGCCAGGCCCAGGACACCGTTGGAGAAGCGGATGAGCTCGTTGGCCATGACGCCGGGGAGGCCCTCGACGTGGGCGATGCCGTCGGCGGCGTCGATGACGTAGCCGACCTCGGTGGTGGAGGCCTTGCCCGGCTCGTACGACGAGACGAAGTCCTTCAGCGCGTCGCGGATCTCATCCGGGCTGATGGTGATATCTGCCATGGGAATTCCTATTCGTTGGGTCCGTGCGAGCCGAAGAGGTCGTCGGGGCCTGACCTGGATGGTGCGGGGGTCGAGGGCAGTGCCCTCTGAGGATACGTGCGCCCGTCAGGACGCGAGCTGGAGCTTCAGGTCGGACAGCCGTGCGGAGACGGTTCCGTCGATGACCTCGTCGCCGACGTGCAGGCGCATCCCGCCCAGGAGGGAGGGATCGACCACGACGTTGACGGAGACCGGTCGGCTGTACTGGCGCGTGAGCGCCGAGCGGAGCCGGTCGAGCTGCTCGGGGGCGATCGGTGCGGCGACCGAGACCGTGGCGAGGATGAACCCGCCCTGGTCGGCGACCACGCCTGCTGCGAAGCGGACGAGCTCCGGGATGCGGCGACCGCGCGGGTGCGCGATCAGCTGCCGGAGGATCGCCAGCGTCTCGGCCGCGGCCTTGCCCTCGAGGAGGCGCTGCACGAGCGCGACCTTCGAGTCGGCGGCGGCGAGCTTGCTGCCGAGCGCGAGCTCGAGCTGGGCGTCGGAGCCGACGACCTCGCCGAAGGAGTGGAGCTCCTTCTCGAGGTTGACGCCCTCCGGAGCGGACGACGCGATCGCGCGGACCCCGACCTCCTCGACCCCGGCGACCATGTCGCTCGGGCTCGACCAGCGGTGGCCGACGATCACGGTGAGCAGGCGCTTGGCCGGCTCGCCGAAGGGACCGAACACGCGGGCGACGAGAGCCTGCTTGCTGCTCGAGTCGGCGCTCGGGTCGGCGAGGGCCGCGCGCAGCTGCGCCTGGCCGTCGATGACCCGTGCGGCCTCGAAGAGCTGCTGGGCCGTGTCGAGGGACGCCTGACCGGCGAGGGCGGAGAGCTCCGCCTTCGCCGATGCGAGTGCCTGCCTGGACGCGCTGCCCATCAGTTGTTCGCCTTCTCCGAGGCCTCGAGGTCGGCGAGGAAGCGGTCCACGATCGCGGACGCCTTCGCGTCGTCGTTGAGGCTCTCGCCGATCACGCCGGAGGCGAGGTCGATGGCGAGGGTTCCGACTTCGGAGCGGAGCGAAACCACGGCGGCCTGACGGTCCGCCTCGATCTGAGCGCGCGCGTTGTGGAGGATGCGCTCGGCCTCGACCTGCGCCTGCTCCTTCTTCGCCGCCACGATCGCGTTGCCGTCGGCGTTCGCCTTCTCACGGATCACTCCGGCCTCGGCGCGGGCCTCGGCCAGCTGGGCGGTGTACTTCTCGAGGGCGGCCTCGGCCTGTCGCTGGGCCTCGTCGGCCTTCGCGATGTTCCCCTCGATCGCGGCGGAGCGCGCGTCGAGCATCTTCTGCAGGCGCGGCAGGACCAGCCTCCAGAAGAAGAACAGCAGGATGAGGAAGATCACCCCCGACCAGAAGAAGTCGTAGAACTCCGGGATCAGAATGACCGCGGGGACGTCACCTTCTTCCGCAGCGATGTTCACAGCGGTGCTGAACACGACTACGCCGCGAAGATGAAGTAGGTGGCGAGGCCGATGAGCGCGAGCACCTCGGTGAACGCGATGCCGAGGAACATCGTGGTCTGGAGGCGGCCGGCCATCTCGGGCTGGCGCGCCATGGCCTCGACGGTCTTGCCCGCGACGATGCCGACACCGATGCCGGGGCCGATCGCTGCGAGGCCGTAACCGACCGTCGCGATGTTGCCGGTGAGTTCGGCGAGAACGGTGACTGAGTCCACGAGTGGGTCCTTTCAGTGGGGTGATCGTGAGAACGGGCGGGAGCCCGTGAGTAGTGGGGTCAGTGCTCCTCGGCGACGGCCAACTGGATGTAGACCGCAGCGAGGAGGGTGAAGATGTAGGCCTGCAGCACGGCGACGAGGAGCTCGAAGAGCGTGAACGCACCGCCGAAGGCGAAGGTCACGACGCCGAAGAGCTTGAAGCCCGGGTCGATCTGGGAGCTGAAGAGGAAGAACTGCGTGGCCGAGAAGCACAGCACCAGCAGGAGGTGGCCGACGATCATGTTCATCACGAGCCGCAGTGCGAGCGAGAGCGGACGGATGATGAACGTCTGCAGCAGCTCGATCGGCGTGAGGATGAAGTAGATCAGGAACGGCGCTCCGGGCGGGAACAGGGCGTTCTTGAAGAAGCCCATCCCCCGGTCCTTGATGCCCGCGTAGATGAACGTCACGTAGGCGACCAGGCCGAGGAAGAGCGGCATGCCCACCACGGAGGTCCCCGCGATGTTCAGGAACGGGACGATGCCGGTCAGGTTCATCGAGATGATCGCGAAGAAGATCGTCACGAGGATCGGGAGGAACCGGCGCGCGTCCTTCTCGCCGAGGATGTCCTTGGCGATGGTGACGCGGACGAAGTCGAACGCAAGCTCGACGACGTTCTGGAAGCGGCCGGGGACGAGTCGCAGCTTGCGCGTCCCGAGCCAGAAGAACAGCATCAGTGCGATGACCGCGATGAAGCGGACCAGCATGACGCGGTTGATCTCGAAAGGGGTTCCCTCGAAGAGGAAACCGGGCGGGAAGAACTCGGAGATCGACGGGGTGTGGAAGTCACTCTCACCGGTCGAGGACGAGACCAACAGGGTCACAGCGTTAGCAAACAGCGCTAGCTCCTGGAATTCGGGGCGTGGCACGTTGCAGCCGACCGAATCGAATCATTCGGACGCAACGCTCTCGCGACGACGAAAGGTGGGGTTTTCCGCTCGGACGGCGATCGTGCTCGACGACCGCCATCAACGATGAGACGATCTGAGGACACGTTCGCCTGCGGGATTCGTCCCTACTGTAGCAACAGAACGGCCTGAGAGCCGAATCGTGGTCCTCTCAGGAACCGTTCGGCTCGTCCTCATCGAGCGATGTCGCTGACGTTCGGCATGCGCGAGCGCGAGACGACGAGGACGTCGATCACCAGGGACCCCAGGACGGCGACGATGATCGTGACGAACATCGCGGTGCTGTTCAGCCACGGCTGATCGCGCAGGACCAGGGCGGCGATCACGAACAGCACGAACTTGGCGAGCCACGTGCCGAGGACGACGGCGAAGAACCCGCCGATGTCGAGGCGGTTGGCGACGAGGATGCTCGCGGCGGTGAGGAGCACCATCACGCCGCCGACGATCGCGCCGAGGAGGGCTCCGATCGCGCCCTCTCCCCCGGCGGCGATCCCGCCGACGACGGTGCCGAGAACGGCCAGGGCGAGCACGAAGAGGCCGCCCACGACCAGCGCGCGGCGCAGGACGGGGACGGACGCGGGCTGCGGACGGGGGGTGGCCGGGGAGGCTCCGGTCATGATGCTTCCTTCCGCGCCGTGGTCGGCGCTGTCGTGTCCCGGTCGATCGGGAGTCCGGCCGGCGGACGGAGCAGCTCCGTCGAGGACGCGCGGTCGAGGGGGTCGAGGACGGGTGAGGCCTCCGCGGACTGCGCCGCCGCCTCGAGCCGCTTGCGGCGGCTGAGCGGGGCGAGCGTGACGACGGTGCAGACCAGCAGACCGACTCCGAGGAAGACGAGCGGGACCCACAGCACGTCGACCACGAACATCAGCAGGCAGCTGACGGCGACGACGGCGGTCCACGCGTAGAAGATCAGCACGGCGTGCAGGTGGGAGTGCCCCATGTCGAGCAGGCGGTGGTGCAGGTGCTTCCGGTCGGCGCTGAACGGCGACTTTCCCGCGCGCAGGCGCCTGATCACAGCGAGGCCGAAGTCCATCAGCGGCACCACGAGGATCGCGAACGGCAGGATGATCGGGATGAACGCGGGCAGGAGCTCCTTCGCCGCGAGCTGGGCCGGGTCGATCTGGCCGGTGACCGCGATCGCGGAGGTGGCCATCAGCATCCCGATCAGCAGTGCGCCGCTGTCGCCCATGAACATCCGCGCCGGACGCCAGTTGATGGGGAGGAATCCGGCGCAGGCGCCGACGAGCAGGACCGCGATGAGCGAGGCCAGGTTGAAGTAGTCGGTGGGCGAGGTCTGCTGCACCAGCAGGTAGCTGTAGAGGAAGAAGACCCCGTTGGCGATCAGGGCGACGCCCGCCACGAGGCCGTCGAGGCCGTCGATGAAGTTGAGAGCGTTGGTGACCAGGACGATCGCGAGCACGGTGATGATCAGCGACATCCACGGCGAGCCGACGGTCAGGCCGCCGATCGGCAGGGAGACGATCTGCACGCCCTTCCAGGCGATCAGGCCGGCGGCGATCAGCTGACCGGCCAGCTTCGTGGTCCAGTCCAGGTCCCAGATGTCGTCGGCGACGCCGATGAGGACGATGAGCAGGCTCGCGCCGAGGATCGCGAGGATCGGCTCGGGATTGGCGAACACCAGCCGGAAGTAGGGCAGCTGGGAGGCGATGCCGAAGCCGACGAGGATCCCGAGGAACATCGCGATGCCGCCCAGGCGGGGGGTCGGCCGCGTGTGCATGTCCCTGACGCGGATCTTCGGGTAGAGCCGGTACTTCAGGCTCAGCTTCCAGATGACCCACGACAGCGCTCCGGTCACGAGCGCGACCGCGAGCGAGACGAGGGCGAAGGTGATCACCGGTTACTCACCCGGAGCGGAGTCGGTGCGGGCGGCGCCGGTGCCGGTGTTGGGCGTCGGCGCGTTCGTGCTCGACGAGCCCGTGTCCGGCGCATCGGCGGAATCGACGGGCGCGGAGTCGCCGGGCGCGGAGTCGTCCTGCAGGCGGGCGCCGGAGGCCCAGTCGGGGCGCGCGGTCGGGGTCCGCTCGAAGGCGTACGGGTCGCTGCCGGTCGCGGTCTCGGCGGGCTCCTGCTGGTACCCGGCCTGCGCCGCGCCGGCCGTGGAGGCGTCGGGCTCCGACGTCTCGGCACGAGGCGCGTCCGGATCCGGCAGCAGGTCTCCGACGACCTCGCGGATCCGCTCGGCCGACACGACGCCCTGGCGCAGGATGCGCAGGGTGCCGCCCTCGAAGCTCAGCGCTGTCGCGTCGACGATCGTCGAGGACTCGCTGGCGCCCGCGGGGCGGTCGCTGTAGCGCGATCCGGCGGCGCCGGCGTCGAGATAGACGTCGACGGAGTCGCCGAGCTGGTCGAACGCCTCCTGTGCGGTCGTGGCCGAGGGCTGCCCCGTGCGATTGGCGGAGGAGACCGCCAGCGGGCCGGTCTCGGCGAGGAGCTCGATCGTCACCGGGTTGTCCGGCATGCGCAGCGCCACGGTCCCGCGCGTCTCGCCCAGGTCCCAGACCAGTGAGGGCTGGGCGTGCAGGACGATGGTGAGCCCGCCGGGCCAGAACTCGCGCGCGAGGTCGCGCACCGCCTCCGGCACGTTCTCGGCGAGGGCGTCGAGGGCGGCCACGTCCCCGATCAGGACGGGCGGCGGCGACTGCCTCGTCCGTCCCTTCGCGTCGAGCAGGCGCTGGACCGCGGCGGCGTCGAACGCGTTGGCCGCGACGCCGTAGACGGTGTCGGTGGGGATCACCACGAGCTCGCCGCGGCCGATGGCCGTCCGCGCGAGACGGGTGCCGGTCAGGAGGTCCGTGTCGACGGAGCAGTCGTAGATGCGTGCCATAACGGGTCGATGATACCGGCGCGGTCCGTGTCCGGACCGGCTGCGGCGCGGCGGTCGCGTCAGCGCCGCCCGAGGCCGGGGCTCGGCGGCCGTCGCAGCGGCGCCCGACCCGCGCCGGCCGAGGCCGCCGGAGCGCTTCCGTGAGGCACTCGGCCCGGCGTGGCGGGCGCCTCCGCCGACAGGACGCCCACGAGCGCCACGGAGACGGCGAGCGTCGCGAGCGAGTGCTGATCGCCGAACCAGGTGGTGTTGTCGGCCATCCCGTGCAGGAACGTCCAGAGGACGGCGACGGCGAGCGCCCCGACGGCGACGGCCTCGTTCCGGGCGACCCGGAGGAGCAGGCGCACGACGGCGATGGTGGCGAGGAGGAGGAACGCGATGACGGGGAGCGCGATCAGGAGCCCGCCGTTGGTCCACGCGGTGACGAGGAGGTTGTGAGGCGGGCGCGGCTCGCTGTGCTGGGTGAACTGCGACCCGCGCGCCAGCCACAGCTCCTGCCATCCGCCGTACCCCAGCCCCAGCAGCCAGTTGTCGGGGAACGCACTCGCAGCCAGGCGCAGGAAGTCGCCGCGGGCCCCGAGCGTGAGCAGGCCCGCCTCCGCCAGCTGAGGGAAGGACACGGCGACGGCGTACACGGCCGTGATCCCGGAGGGGATGGTGATCATCCAAGCGACCGGACCGAGGCTGCGTCCCTTGAGTCCGCGGATCGCGGCGACCAGCAGGGGCAGGACGATCGCGAGGACGATCGCGGTCTTGGACAGCGTGAAGAGGGCGCCGACCAGCCCGGCGACGGCGACGAGCAGGAGGAGCCTCCCCCGCTGCCGTCTCCAGACGGCGAAGGCCAGCGCGCCGGTCGTGGCCATGTACATCGAGGCGATGTTGCCGTTGAGGAAGAACCCTCCCGACTTCTCCTGCAGGACGTTGTTGAAGGACGTCGTGAAGATGTCCCGCACGTAGATGTCGGAGAACAGCACCGCTTCCGGCCACCGGAGGTAGGCGGTCTCCTGCACGGGATCGAGCTGGAAGAGGATCGTGAGCGTCACCTGGAGGAGGAACACGGGCGCCGCCCAGTTGAGGGCGCGGCCGACGACACGCCAGGCGCCGTCGCCGAGCCCGCGGACGGCCAGGTACGGAGTGAGGAAGGAGACGACGGAGACCACGTCGCGCAGCGCGGCCGCGCGTGCTCCGGAGTAGGTGAGCGCGAAGAGGGTGCCGGCGATCACGAGGAGGACCACGACCACGAACCGGTCGATCCGCCCGCCGCGCAGCCGCGCCACGGAGTACGGGAGGAAGAGCAGGCTCCAGGCGACCGGAGCGGTGACGGGGCCCAGGGTGTAGAGCTGCACGACGCTCAGCGCCAGGAGCACCGCGAGGAAGACGAGGACGATCCGCTCGTGCCGCCGCTGAGCGGGATCCGCCGGCGCGCGCGACGGCCGCCCGCGGGTCTCCGGAGCGTCGGTGACGCGGGTCGCGGCGATGACGGAGGGACGAGAGGCGGTCGGGCGGCGGAGGAGGGCGTCGTCGGCGTGGCGGCCCATGTCAGAGCCGTTCCGCGGAGGTGCCGGTGGCGGCCTCCGTCTGGCGGAGCGGAGGAGCGGCGCGCCGATTCCGGGACGACGGGCCGACCTCTCGCGGCGGGAGGGTCGTCCGCGGGCGCCGGTCCGGGGCGGGAGGCGGATCGAGCAGCACGGGAGAGGCGGTGGCGTCGGCGGACGCGGGCGGGAGAGGGGATGCAGGTGGCATGTCGCGCCGACACTAATCGCGCGGCACGAGCCTCGACGGGCTTGGCGCGGAACGTCGATCCGCGTGCGCGCGGCGGCCCCGCGCCTCAGCCACGGGGGTCTGCCAGCAGCTCGTCCGCGCGGCGGGCGATGCCCGGCCAGCCGAAGTCCTCCGCTCGACGCCGCGACGCAGCAGCGACCTCCGCGCGCCGCCGGGGATCGCGCAGCGAGGCGATGAGGGTGGGGAGCTCCGCGAGGACGGCGTCCGCGACCTCCTCCTCCGTGCCCGGCGGGACGAGGACGGATCCGTCGACCACTCCGTCGGAGGTGCGCAGGATCTCGGGGAGGCCTCCGCGCTCGACCGTCACGACGGGGATCCCCCGCGAGAGCGCCTCCACCACCACCATCCCGAACGGCTCGTTCCAGCGGCAGGGGTAGAGCAGGAGCGCCGAGGAGCCGAACAGCTCCAGCAGGTCCTCGTGCCGGAGGAACGGGAGCCGGCGCACGGCGCCGGGCAGGGTGGCGACCGCCTCGTCGAGCGCTCGGACGTACGGGGTGGGCGTCGCATCGTCCCCGAGGCCCGATGCGCCGGCGATGACCAGTCGCAGATCGGCGCCGTGCTCGGTCCGCATCCGCCTCACGATCTCGACGGCCTCGCGGGCTCCCTTCTCGGCCACCAGCCTCCCGGCGAAGACCGCCTCCGCAGTACCGCCGAGCGGCGCCGGCGGGACCTCGGGCGGAGGGACGACCCCGTTGTACAGGACGGCTGTGGCGATCAGGCCGTACCGGTCGACCGCCCGGGCGCGCAGGAACTCGCTGCAGAAGATCCACTCGTCGACCGCGTCGAGGTAGCGCCGGGCGGCGGCGGGATCGGGTGGCAGGTGATCGAGCAGGTCGTTGTGCAGGTGTGCGACGATCCGCCCCCGGTAGCCCAGGCGGCGCAGGCGCACGGCGTAGCGGGGGCGGTTGTGGATCCAGACCGTCGGGACACGGCGCAGCGACGGAGCGAGCACCAGCAGCCAGAAGCGCCCGCCGAAGGACAGCCGGCGCAGCTCGGCGCCCGGGTCGCTGTCGCGCCGATGCGCCAGGAGGAGTGCCGCGCGCCGCTGAACCGCGTAGATCCGCCGGTACAGACGATGGGGCCTGACGTCCACGCCCGGTGACGCCGACGACCACGGCGCGTGCACGGCGATCCGGAGCGAGGAGCGGGACACCGTCTCGCGGACCCAGGTCGCCACGGCTCCCCCGCTGCCGTCGAAGCGCTCCTCGGCGGCCAGCACCACGGCGACCTCGACCGGGGCGGCGGAGCCGAGCCGGAGCCGGGCGGGCAGTCGCGACAGGACGAGCGATCGCGCCTCGGCGATGTCGCGCCCCGGCGCCAGGAGGGCGGTCGCTCCCAGCACAAGGCCCGCGAGCGCCAGCTCCACCGGGAGCAGCCGCAGGGGCGCGCCCTCGGGGAGCAGGCGGAGCAGGAGCAGCACGATCGCCATCGGTGCGGCGAGCAGCGGCCCCGCGGCGCACGCGCGCAGGAACGCGCCGAGGCGCACTCCGAGCACCACCCGCAGCACGGCGCAGGTGACGGCGAAGCCGAGAGCGCTCGAGAGCAGCAGCCCGCCGATCAAGCCGTCGAGTCCGAACAGCACTCCCCCGCCGACGATCATCGGGACCGTGATCGCGGTCTTCACGATGTTCACGACCAGCCCGAACCGCACCCGGTCCATCGCCATCAGGATGAAGCCGACCGGATTGCCGATCGCCCGCACCGCGCCCACCACCGTCAGTGCGCTCGTCATGCCCGCGATCCAGCCCCAGCCGGGTCCGTAGAACAGCCGCACGATCTCCTCGGAGCGCAGCGCCACCAGCATCAGCGGCGGGATGCTCGCCATGCTGAGCACCGCGGTGACGCGGAGGTGGTTCCGCGCGACGCGCTCACGGTCGTGCTGGATCGAGGAGAACACCGGGAACATCACCCGCGTCACGATCGGGTTGACCCTCGCGGGGAGGTTCACGGCGAGGTTGTATCCCAGGGTGTACCCGCCCAGCTGGGCCGGTCCGAGCAGGCGGCCGATCGCGAGCGAGCCGGCGTTCGAGCCCAGGTAGTTGACGATGCCGTCGAGGGTCTGGAAGACGCCGAAGGAGAGGAAGCGGGCGGTCTCGCGGATCCGGAACCGGAACCGCAGCCGGAACCAGCGGCGGGCCTGCACGAGGGCGAGCACGGAGCGCAGAGCCGCGGTCGCGACGAGCCCCCACGCATAGGAGAGCGCCCCCGCGCCCGAGACCGCGAGGCAGACCGTCACGGCGAAGCCGCCGACGAGAGCGATCGTCTCGGACACGGCGACCGCTCGGAACCGGATCCCCTTCTCGAGCACCGCTCTCGGCACCTGCCCGGCTGCGCTGCCCACGAACACGAGCGAGGCGACGGTGAGGACCGGCGCCGCGGCGGCGGACCCGAGCAGGGAGGCGATCGGTGCGGCGCCCAGGAGGACGGCGACGGTGACCAGGAGCCCGACGGAGAGGTTGAGCCAGAAGACCGACGAGAGCTCGAAGCTGGTCGCCCGCCGGCGCTGGATGATCGCCTGGGCGACCCCCATTCCGAGGAAGATGTCGACGAACGCGTTGAGCAGGGCGACGATCGCGATGATCCCCATCTCGGAGGGGTCCAGCAGTCTCGCCAGGAGCGCGAACTGCCCGAGCTGCACGACGAGCGCGACGGCGAACGAGACCGCCGTCCAGGCGGTCGCGTCGACGGTGCTCCGGCGCAGGCTCACCTCTCCCGCCCGGCGGAGGCCGGACGGAGGCCCGGTCGCGGATCGTCGGCGCGGTGCTCGGCGCGGCTCATCCGCGATCTCCGTCCGTCGTCGTCGGCATCGATCGGCCGGCCGCCCGGTCGTAGAGGTCCTCGAGGTCGCGGATCCGCTCGGCGAGGTCGAACGAGGCGAGCACGCGCTCCCGCCCCTCCGCGCCCATCCGCTCCGCGCGGTCCGGGTCCCGGAGCAGGGCGGTGAGCGCCCCGGTCAGGCTGGGCACGTCCCCCTCCGGGACGAGCAGCCCGGTGACGCCGTCCTGGACCGCCTCCGGGACGCCGCCGTGGCGGTACGAGACGACAGGGACGCCTGCGAGCGCGGCCTCGAGGAAGACCATGCCGAAGCCCTCGGAGTCGCCTGTCGCCGCGGTCCGCGACGGTGCGCAGAAGACGGCGGCGCCGGCGAGGATGCGGGCGACCTCGGCGGGGGGCAGGGAGCCGGTGAAGGTCACCTGCAGGCCCAGCCGCGCCGCCTGCTCGACGAGCGCCTCCCGCAGGTGGCCGTCGCCGACGACGGTCAGGGGGACGTCGCGGATCGGTCCGGGGAGGGCGGCGACCGCCTCGAGCAGATCCGGAACGCCCTTCTTGTCGGTGAGGCGTCCGACGAAGACGATTCCCGCGCGCTCCGCAGCCGGTGCGGCCTCGGGGCGGGAGGTCGGGACGCCGATGTAGCCCACTCCGGTGCGCCGCGGGTCCGCCCCCAGGCGCAGGAGCCCGTCGGTGATGAAGCGGGACACGCCGATCACCGCGTGCGCGGTACGGAAGACGGTGCGGGCCTCGAGGGCGCGGTGAGCGCGGGCGAGGGGTCGGAGCAGGCGCGGAGCTCCGGTCGCGAGCGGCCAGCTGGTCACGTCGTAGCCGTGCCCCGTCACGACGAGCGGAAGGCGCCTCCTCCGTGCGTACCGGGCGATGGAGACGGCGTCGATGAGGAAGTGCGCATGGATGAGGGCGGGCCGGTGCTCATCGACGATCGCGTCGAGCCGTCGTGACACTCCGAACCACCGCAGGAGGAGGGACCGCCGCCCGCGAGGGGTGATCGGATCGTGCAGGACGATGTCCGTGCGGTCGTGGAGGACGCCCGAGCCGGTGCGCTCGAGGCCCACTCCGAGGGCGCGCCAGCGCTCGAGTCCGTGCATCTGATTGCGGACGAACGTCTCGGAGTCCTGCAGCCACGCGCGCTTCCAGACCAGGACCAGCGGCCTCTCGGCGGCGGCGGCGACTCCCGCGTGCTCAGCGGACGGCACGGCGCACCCGGTAGCGGAGGGCCGCGACCACGCTCGGCAGCACCCGCACGGCGTCGCCCAGATAGCGCCGCCAGAGCCTGCCGGGCTCCCGGCTGAGCCGGTGCGCCCACTCGAGGCCGAGGCGCTGCACCACGAGCGGCGCCCGCGGGATCTCGCTGGCGAGGAAGTCCACGGCGGCGCCGACGCCGAGGCACACCGCTCCCGTGCCGCCGACGGCGAGCAGGCGCTCGCGGACCTCCTCCTGCTTCGGGGAGCCGAGGCAGAGCGCGACGATGCGGACGTCGGCCGCGCGCAGGGTCGAGGAGAGGCGGGCGAGGTAGGCGTCGTCCGCGAGCTCGGCCGGCTCCGGCGAGACGACGACCGGCACCTGCAGCCCGGCGAAGCGCTGCTGCAGCTCGGCGGCTGCGCGATCGCCGACTCCGGGGCGTCCGCCGATGAGAGCGATCGGCGCGCCCTCGAGCGCCGCGCGACGGCAGACCTCGGTGAAGAGGTCGATGCCTGTCACGCGGCTCGCCGTGCGGTGACCGTACGAGCGGGCCAGCCAGACCAGAGGCGCCCCGTCGAGCACCACGAGGGACGCCCGGCCGTAGTACCGCCGGAACTCGCCGGAGTGCTTCCAGCGCACGAAGTGGTCGGTGTTCGGCGTGACGACCAGCTCGTCGCGGCCGCTCCGGGACAGCTCGAGCACGGCCTCCGCCGCCTCGTCGAGCGTGGTGATGCTGGCCGGCATCCGCTCGATGCGGCCGGTGATGTAGGAGGTCATGCCGGTGCTCCTCGGGGGTCGGTGCGGGAGGGAGGGAACGGAGCTGGTGTGCGGAGGGGGCCGGTCGCGGCCGCCTGCACGGGGACCGTCACGTCGTCCACCGGGTGCTCCTCCGATCGGAGAGCCGGCGGCGGGTGTCGTGCACGGCGTAGAGGATCCGGCTGAGCGCCGTGAAGGCGGCGGGGACGTGCTTGAGCACCAGCCCCAGGACGAGCAGCCGCGGCGACCGCGCGGAGCGGAGCACGCGGACGTCGCGCAGCGCCTCGGACCCGAGCCGGACGCCGGTCTCGACGAGCGCCGCGTCGGAGTTCTGGCGGATCGGGGTGAGCGCGACGGGGACGGCGTAGAACCAGGTCGTGAACCAGTCCGACAGCGGGCGCGGCACCTCCTCGAACGTACGGGCGAGCGCCGCGCGCATCTCCTCGGCGCAGACCAGGAGGTTCCGGAGGTCCGGGTCGCGCCGACGGGTGATCGAGGACGCCGTGTGGACGTAGGAGTAGAGGACCTCCGGCACGAAGAGCACCCGTTCCGACGCCTGGACCGCCCGCAGCACGCCGACGAAGTCCGACTGGGAGCTCAAGCGCGGGAAGAGCTCCTCCTGCAGGACGGCGCGGCGGAAGAGCTTGTTCCAGAGGAAGCCGTGCAGGCGTCCGGACGCCATCCGCTCGAGAGCGAGTTCGGACGAGACCAGTTCGCGCCGGTCGAGGCCGTCGATCACACGTCCGGAGGTCGACTGCCGGGTGCGGTAGAGCGCCCGGCAGACGACGACGTCGGCCGCCGTCCGCTCGGCCTCGGCGGTGAGGGTCCGGAGGATCTCCGTGTCCCACTCGTCGTCGACGTCCACGAACCAGACGAACTCGGAGTCGATGCCGTCGAGGGCGCGGTTCCGGGCGGCAGCGACGCCGCCGTTCTGCTCGAGGAGCAGGACCCGGGCGTCCTCGCGTCCCTCGGCCCACTTCTCGAGCACCTCCGCCGTGCCGTCCGAGGACGCGTCGTCGACGAGGACGACCCGCATCCCCGGTCCGAGAGTGAGTGCGAGCCGCGCGAGGAAGCCGTCGAGCCGGGCGATCGCGTTGTAGCAGGGAGCCACGACGGTCACCGAGTGCACGCGCCCGCTCACCGTCGGCCCCCGAGCTCGCGGTAGGCGGCGACGACGGGGCCGAAGACGGCGTCGGGCGAGGCGGCCTCGTCCACCCACGCCTTCGCGCGGTCGGCCTGCATCAGGAGCCCCTCGGGTCGCTCCAGAGCGGCGGCGAGGAGCTCGGCGATCCGCTCCCCGTCGGCGTCGGCGGGGAGCAGGAGGCCCCGACCGTCGGCGAGCAGCTCACCCACACCGCCGACGTCGGTCGCCACGACCGGGCGACGGCGGGCCATCGCCTCCAGCATCACGAGCGGAGTCCCCTCCCACCGCGAGGTCGACAGGAGGAGATGCGCCGCGTCCAGCGCTCCGGTCACGTCCGCCGACGGACCGGCGAAGTCGACCACTCCGGCTCCCCGGGCGCGCTCGCGCAGCACCGGCAGCATCGGACCGTCGCCGAGCCAGGTGCCGGTGACGGGCCGGACCCGGGCGAGGGCCTCGACGGCCGCGAGGAAGCGGATCGGGTCCTTCTGCTCCGCGAGCCGCCCGATGCCGAGGACGCGGACGACCGGCTCGGCGAGTTCCTGCGCGCTCGCGGGCTCCGCGGTGACGTTCGCCGGGGCGTTGCCGGTGACCACGACGCGATCCTGCGGGCGGCCGTAGTCCTCGACGACCATCCGCCCCACGGAGGCGGAGACGGCGAACACCCGCCGGGAGCGGAAGGAGAGCGCTCGCCTGTCGATCCCGGGCAGCTCGGTGTGCGCGTGCTCGACCACGGGGACACCGAGCGCGGCGCCGACGAGGAGGGCCAGCAGAGCCTCGCGGCGCTGGTGGGCGTGCAGGACGTGCGGGCGGAACCGGCGGACGGCGAGAGCGACGCCGCGGAGATCGGCCGCGAAGCCCTGTCTCGGTCTCGGCACCACGAAGACGGGCGACTCCTGCGCGGCGCGGTCGCTGAGCGGCCCGGGACGCCCCCAGTAGGCGGTCTCGCAGCCGTGCTCGCGGCTCCACACGCCCAGGGAGAGGGCCACACGCTGCGCTCCGCCGTCCTCGAAGGAGTCGAGGACGTGCAGGATCCGCAGGGATCGGGAACGGGCGGCCCTCATGAGAGCGCCCCGTCGGGAACCGCGCCCGGGAAGCGGACGTCGAGTTCGGCCAGGACGGCGTCGACGTCGCGGCCCATCGTCCCGGGATCGACGTCGTAGTGATCGGCGAGGAGGTCGACGACCTCGTCCCGGGGCCGGCGCTGCCGGATCACGGCCTCGAAGACCGAGGCGGCGCTCAGCGAGAGCACGATCGGGGGCACCGACGGGCGGGACAGGTCGAGCACGTAGACCTGACGGTCCGTGCGCTCGACGGCGAAGCGCTGGGCCGGCGGCGCGCTGCCACCCTGCGCCTCGGCGGAGGCCTCCACCGGATGCACGGCGCTCGCCGCGGGATCGGACGAGGCCGGGAGGTCGCTCACCGGCGCCTTGGTCGCCGCGATCGCCTCGAACGAGGACGCCGGGCCCTGCTCCTCGCTGCGGCCGCTCAGCGCCACCCTGGCGAAACCGGTGAGGGCGGAGGGGAGGCCTCGGAGCGCCCGCAGGGTCCGCTCCCCCCGGAGCCGGAGCCGACGTCGGACCGTCGTCGCCTCGGGATGGCTCGCCTCGAGATCCGCGCGGGTGGGGAAGGCGGCTCTCAGCAGCAGGCCTCCCTTCAGGCGCCAGGGAGCGGACGCCACGGCGTGCAGCCAGTTGAAGGTGTGCCGGTCGGAGCTGCGGCGCACGTCCCAGAGAATCTGGGCCTGCCGGTAGCGCTCCTCGGGCGCGGCGGGGACTCCCCAGGAGGTGAGGAGCTCCGTCATCGGCGTCTGCGCGCCGAGCTCGACGGCCGCGTCGCGGATCGCCTCGCGCTCCTCGCTCGGAAGGCCGGCGGCGTGCGCCTTCAGAACCGCCAGCGCCGTGGTCGCCGAGGCGGAGCGCGCGCTGCGCAGCTGGTGCAGGGCGTGCAGCACGAGGTGGTGCGCGCGCCCGGGGATCCGCAGGGTCTCGTCGCTCAGCGGCAGATCCTCGGCGGCCGCCCAGAGGCGGTCGAAGACGATCCGCTCCTCCTCGAAGGCACCCGGGAAGGAGCGGTGGACGTCGACGTCGCACGGCCACGAGGGGTGGACGAGCGTGATCGAGTGGTCGACGAAGAGCGTCCAGCTGAGAGCCTCGGCGCGGCGGCGCCAGCCCATCGAGGCGAGCAGCCCGAGAGCCTCGTCGAAGCGCTCGGGGTCGACCCAGAGGTCGACGTCGGCCGACGTCATCGGCGCGCGGATCCCCTGGCGGTGCAGACCCTCGCCCTTCACCACGAGGCTGCGGACGCCGTGCGTCCGCAGGCTGTACTGCACCAGCACGGCGGCCAGGCGCAGGGCGACGGCGTTCGGCAGCATCGCGTCGGCGGAGGCGCCGACAGCAGGGACCGGTTCAGGCGACACGGACGCGTCCCTCCGCGAGGGCGAGGATCTCCTCGGCCGCGACGGACCACGGGCGCTCCCGCGCGAGCTCGGCGGCCCCCCGGGAGAGAGCCGTCCACTCGCGCCGGAGCCGATGGAGGGCGTCCTCGTACTCCTCGCGCGTCGCGTCGTCGGAGAGGACCACGCCCGCCCCCGCCGCGCAGAGATCGGCCAGGACGCTCGACTCGATCGCGAGGACCGGCAGCCCGCTCGCCAGCGCGTCGAGTCCGGCGGCCGCGCCGGTCGTCGACGGCGTCAGATGGGCGTACGTGTGGGAGTGGCGGAGCACCTCGACGATGCCGTCGCGGTCCTGCTCGCCGACGGAGCGCAGCCCCGATGCGAGGTCGTCGGAGATCCCGCCGCCGTCGTCGATCACGGTGACGTACTCGGTGCCGTCCAGCCGGGCGAGGAGATCGAGCCGCTCGGTGCCCCCGTCGAGACCGGAGGCTCCCACGGCGGCGAAGCGGAGGGGCCCGTCGGGGGCGGACGGCGTCGGGAACGACGCGTCCGGCAGGCCCAGGGGCACGACCGTTCCCGCGAGGGCTGACGCGAGCCGCTCCGTCGGGGTGACGACGACAGCACCGCGGCGCTCCTCCTCGAACCGGAGGCGCGGGAGTGCCGGGAGGTCGTCGGCCAGGAGGACGGTCGTCGGAGCGAGCCCGGCGAGCTCCACGGCCGTCCCCGGGAGAGCCACCACGAGGTCGGGCCGCTCCGGGGCGAGCAGTCGGCGGGCCCGGCGCGTGACGACGGCGAGCCCGACGGACCCGGCGCCCCTCCGGCCGGCGGGCTCGAGGAAGCGGGCGAGCACGCTGGGGCGGAGCTCCGCCCCGCTGAACCCCTCCGGGTCACCGGTCACCACGACCACGCGGTGTCCCTGGCGGCGCCAGGCGCGCTCGAGCGGAGCCGCGTGCCAGGCATCGAGGGCGACGATCCCGATGGTCAGCACGGGCGGACTCCCCCCGTCAGGGGGGATCGGCGGCAGGGACCGGGAGACGTAAGGAGCGCGGAGTCCCGCTGGTCGATGACCTCGTGCACAGGGCGGTACCTCTCTCCGTCGCGGCAGGCGGAGCCGCGGACGTCGGAGAAGTTATCCCCGTGCCCGGCGGCCTCCGAGTGGGAGGCGCGATACGGACGCGGAGGCGGCGTGCGCGCCGCTCACGGAGTCGGATCGCGTCGGCAGCGGTCGCTCGACCGTCAGTCCCCGCCACGGGTTCCGCGCCCGCTGCACCGGCATGCGGAGGCACCGAGGCGCCGCCGATAGAGTCGGCTCCGTGACCCTCTCCCCGCAGATCTTCACGCTCCCCTCGGCGGTGCAGCGGACCCCCGCCGCCGCTCCTCACCCGGGGCTGCTCCGATGAGGGGCATCGTCCTCGCGGGTGGTTCGGGGTCGCGGTTGTGGCCGATCACCAAGGGCATCTCGAAGCAGCTGATGCCGATCTACGACAAGCCGATGATCTACTACCCGTTGTCGACGCTGATGATGGCCGGGATCGACGAGGTCCTCGTGATCACGACCCCCGAGTACAACGACCAGTTCCGCGCCCTGCTGGGCGACGGGTCGAGCCTGGGCATGCGGATCGAGTACGCCGTGCAGCCCTCCCCCGACGGGCTCGCGCAGGCGTTCCTGATCGGCGAGGAGTTCATCGGCGACGAGTCGGTCGCCCTGGTCCTGGGCGACAACATCTTCCACGGCACCGCCCTGGGCACCGCCCTCGCGGCGAACACCACGATCGAGGGCGCCGTCATCTTCGCCTACCAGGTCGCCGACCCGCGCGCCTACGGGGTCGTCGAGTTCGACGAGCACTTCCGAGCCGTCTCCATCGAGGAGAAGCCCGAGCAGCCGCGCAGCAACTACGCCGTGCCCGGCCTCTACTTCTACGACAACGACGTCGTGGCGATCGCGAAGACGATCACGCCCTCGGCCCGCGGCGAGCTCGAGATCTCGACGATCAACGAGCGCTACCTCGAGGCGGGGCGGCTGAACGTCCAGGTGCTCGACCGGGGAACGGCCTGGCTCGACACCGGGACCTTCGATTCCATGATCGAGGCGACGGAGTTCGTGCGCGTGATCGAGCAGAGGCAGGGGTTCAAGATCGGCTGCATCGAGGAGATCGCCTGGCGCAACTCCTGGATCGACGACGCCCGCCTCGCCGAGCTCGCCGCACCGCTGGTCAAGAGCGGATACGGCGCCTACCTCCACCGCCTGCTCAGCCTCGAAGGCGTGAACGCGGGCCGCTGAGCCCGGCCTCCCCCGACCTTCCCGACCTCCAGGAGAACCCGTGCGGATCCTCGTCACCGGCGGTGCCGGCTTCATCGGCAGCAACTTCGTCCACCTGACCCTGCGCGAGCGTCCCGACGCGCGGATCACCGTGCTCGACAAGCTCACCTACGCGGGCAGCCGCGACTCCCTCGCCCCCGTCGCCGACCGAGTGCGGCTGGTCGAGGGCGACGTCGCCGACGCCGAGCTGGTGGACCGGCTGGTCGCCGATGCGGATCTGGTGGTCCACTTCGCCGCGGAGTCGCACAACGACAACTCCCTGCACGACCCGACGCCCTTCCTCGCGACGAACGTCATCGGCACCTTCGCGCTCCTGCAGGCGGTGCGCGCGCACGACGTGCGGTACCACCACATCTCGACGGACGAGGTGTACGGCGACCTCGAGCTCGAGGACCCCGCGCGCTTCACCGAGCACACCCCGTACAACCCCTCCAGCCCCTACTCCTCGACCAAGGCCGCCAGCGACCTCCTCGTGCGCGCCTGGGTGCGCTCCTTCGGCGTGCGCGCCACGATCTCCAACTGCTCCAACAACTACGGCCCCTACCAGCACGTCGAGAAGTTCATCCCCCGCCAGATCACCAACGCCATCGACGGCATCCGCCCCAAGCTCTACGGCACCGGCGCCAACGTCCGAGACTGGATCCACGTCGACGACCACAACACCGGCGTCTGGGCCATCATCGACCGCGGCGAGATCGGCGAGACCTACCTCATCGGCGCCGACGGCGAGAAGAGCAACCTCGACGTCGTCACCCGCATCCTCACCGCCTTCGGACAACCCGAGGACGCCTTCGACCACGTCACCGACCGCGCCGGACACGACCTCCGCTACGCCATCGACTCCACCCGCCTGCGCACCGAACTCGACTGGCGCCCCCGCTATACCGACTTCGACGCCGGACTCGCCGCCACCATCGACTGGTACCGCGCCAACGAGGACTGGTGGCGCCCCGCGAAGGCCGCCACCGAGGAGAAGTACTCCGCTCAGGCCTGAGGCGGCCCGCCGGCGGGGATCAGTGCGGACCGACTCCGGTCGACACCCGGCCGGAGGGCCGCGGAGAGTCGCACGGGCCGGGCGTCCGCTTCGCGCGGGACCGACCGGACAGGACGATGCGGAGCAGCTGCAGTGGCTCGAGGAGGTAGCGGGCCGCGAGCCGGCGCGGGTCGCGCGCCAGGCGGAACAGCCACTCCACGCCCAGGGCGCCCATCCACCGCGGGGCGAGCGCCTGCGTGCCGGCGATGTAGTCGAGGCAGCCCCCCCACGTTCGCGAACGCCGCCCGCGGGGCGAGGTCCCGGTTCTCCAGGATCCAGCGCTCCTGGCGGGGCATGCCCATCCCGACCAGGACGAGATCGGCACGGGCGAGCGACTCGGCGAGCGGCCGCTCCTCGCCGATGCCGTGCCACTGCTGGTCGAATCCGTCGTACGCGAGCCAGGTCATCCGGGACGTGCGGGCGGCGACCGCCTCCGCCGCTTTGGCCGAGGACTCCGGCGTGCCGCCCACGGCGACCACCACCAGAGGCTCGTCGTTCTCGATCAGCGGGAACAGCCAGTCGGTGCTGTGTAGAAGGCTTCGCCGACGTCCGTCCAGGAGCCCGCGCCGCCCGCGGTGAGAGAGAGGCTCTGATCGCTGGGCCAGCCGACCTCCCCGACCGAGCAGTGCACCCCGTACCGCCGGCACCACTGCCCGAAGGTCGTCACCGCCGCCACGAAGACATGCTCGTCGGTGCCGCCCTGCTTGTCCGAGCGCAGGGTCGTGCCCGTGCCGCCGGGGTAGAAGTGCTGCGAGTACACGGTCCGGTCCAGCGGGTCCTGGATCCACGGCCCGTCGGGTGCGATCGCGGCGACCGTGCCCGTCGTCGCCTCCCGCATCCCCTCGACCCAGATCGTGTGCCGATCGCCGGTTCCCCGGACGGCCGACACCACGGCCTGCGTGTAGGCCTTGTAGGTCTCGACGGGGACCAGCGACCGCTTCACCTCGTTGAAGAGGTCGTAGGCGGCGATGCGTCCGTCGTTCTGGAACTCCGCCGCGAGCAGGGTCCAGACCCTCTGCGCCTGGGATACCGAGAGCCCGGATCCGAACCAGACGGTCCCCTCGGGCAGATCGCCCTGGCTCGCCGGATAAGTGCCGTTGTTGTGCAGGTCGAGCACGACCCGCATGCCGGCGGCGCCGATGGCGGCGATCTCGGTCCGGAGCAGCGCGACCGCCGCCGGATCGAGCCCCTTCGCCAGAGCGTCGTCGGTGCTCTCCCCGTCGGCCTGCGGCTGCAGGAGCGACCAGGGCACCGCGAGCCGGACCAGGGTGAGCCCGCGGTCCGCCAGGAACTCGTAGCTCTCGGCCGGATTCCCGGCGGTGCAGTCGACTCCGACGTCGACGCGCGACTGCAGATCGAACACGTTGACGCCGCGGAGGTAGGACCGGCCGCCCAGGTAGTCGTCGACCGAGCCGATGGCAGGCGCGGGCGACGCGGAAACGGACGACGGCGCGCAGGCCACGGGAGCAGTTCCGTCGCTCCGCTCGAGGAGCCGCACGGCGACCACGACGAGGGCCGCGACCACCACGACGGCCAGGAAGATCAGCAGCGGGCGGCGGAGCCCATGGCGCGGCCGATCGCGTGCAGCGGCGATGCGAGCCTCCCGAGCCTGCCTGCCCGGTGCGGCCACCGGATCGCCGCTGAGGCTAGCAGAGCTCCGCGACGCGTCAGCGCACCGCCACCGTCGCGCGGTCGCGGCCGGTGAGGTCGCGCTGCGTGGTCGCTCCGCGCCAGCCGTCGGCGGTGAGCAGGGCGCGGATCTCGGCGCCCTGCAGCTCGCCGTGCTCCATCACCAGCACTCCCCCGGAGCGGAGCAGGCGGAGGGCGGTCGCCGAGAGCGAGCGGACGACGTCCAGGCCGTCCTCGCCGCCGTAGAGCGCCGAGGGCGGGTCGAACAGGCGCACCTCCGGGTCGCGCGGGACGGCGGCGGCCGGGATGTAGGGCGGGTTGGAGACGACGACGGAGACGGTGCCGTCCAGCTCGGGAAGCGCCCGGGCGAGGTCGTCGAAGACGATGCGGGCGTTCTCGAGCCCGAGCCGCTCGCGGTTGCCACGGGCCCAGATGAACGCCTCGGGAGCGTTCTCCACCCCGATCACGCGCGCGTGCGGCACCTCGTGCGCGAGCGCGAGCGCCAGGGCTCCGCTGCCCGTGCCGAGGTCGACGGCGATCGGCTCCGGGTCGACGACCGCGCGGAGCGCGTCGATCGCGATCTGCGCGACGCCCTCGGTCTCCGGGCGCGGGACGAACACGCCGGGTCCGACCGCGAGCTCGAGCGAGCGGAACGGTGCGATCCCGGTGATGTGCTGCAGGGGCTCGCGAGCCGACCGGCGCTCGATCGCGCTCGCGAACGCCGCGGCGTGCTCCTCGTCGACGCTCAACCCCGTGATGAGGCGCGCCTGCAGCCGGCCGCGGCCGAGCCCGAGCAGGTGCCCGAGAAGCAGCTCCGCGTCGACGTCCGGCGTGGGGACGCGGGCGGCGGCGAGGCGGGCGACCGCGTCCGCGAGGAGGGTGCGCGCGTCGACACCGGTGGTCACGAGGGTCACGCCTCCTCGGAGCCGATGTCAGCCAGGCGGGCCTCCTCGTCGGCCTGGATGGCGCTCTCCACCACCGGGTCGAGCGCGCCGTTCATCACGCCGTCGAGGTTGTACGCCTTGTAGCCGGTGCGGTGGTCGGCGATGCGGTTCTCGGGGAAGTTGTAGGTCCGGATGCGCTCGGAGCGGTCCATCGTGCGGATCTGCGTCTTGCGCGCGTCCGAGGCCGCCGCGGCGATCTCCTCCTGCTGGCGGGCCAGGATGCGAGCGCGGAGCACGCGCATGCCCGCCTCGCGGTTCTGCAGCTGGCTCTTCTCGTTCTGCATCGACACGACGATGCCGGTCGGGAGGTGGGTGATCCGCACGGCGGAGTCGGTCGTGTTGACGGACTGCCCGCCGGGACCGGAGGAGCGGTAGACGTCGATCTTCAGGTCGTTCTGGTTGATCGCGACCTCCTCGGGCGCGTCCACCTCGGGGAACACGAGCACGCCCGTGGTCGAGGTGTGGATCCGCCCCTGCGACTCGGTCACGGGGACGCGCTGCACCCGGTGCACGCCGCCCTCGTACTTGAGGTGCGCCCACACGCCCTGCGAGGGATCGGTGGCGTTGCTCTTGATCGCGACCTGCACGTTCTTGTAGCCGCCGAGGTCGGACTCGTCGCGGTCGAGGATCTCCGTCTTCCAGCCCTTCGCCTCGGCGTAGTGGAGGTACATCCGGAGGAGGTCGGCCGCGAACAGCGCGCTCTCGGCTCCGCCCTCGCCGCCCTTGATCTCCATGATGACGTCGCGGCCGTCGTCGGGGTCGCGCGGGATGAGCAGGCGCCGCAGCTTCTCCTGCGCCACCCGCAGCGACTCCTCCAGCTCGGGGACCTCCTCCGCGAAGGCCTCGTCCTCGCGGGCGAGCTCGCGCGCGGCCTCGAGGTCCTCGCCGGCCTCGATCCAGGCGGAGTGGGCCGCCTTGATCTGGCTCAGCTCCGCGTAGCGCCGGTTGACCTTCTTGGCGCGGGCGGCATCGGCGTGGAGAGCCGGGTCGGAGAGCTGCGTCTGCAGGTCCTCGTGCTCGGCGAGGAGGACGCTGACGGATTCGAACATGGGGTCCTGGCTTCCGGAGGTGGTCGGGGTCGGGCTCATCGCCCGGGGACGCGAAAACGTCCGCGGCCGCCCCCGGTGACAGGGGCGACCGCGGACGTCAGGGCGCTAGTGGTGGCCGTTGCCGTGGCCGGCGGTGGCCGGGCCGACGGCCGACTTCGAGACCTGCATGAGGAACTCGACGTTGGACGAGGTCTCCTTCAGGCGCGACAGGATGATCTCGAGCGCCTGCTGCTGGTCGAGCCCGGCGAGGGCGCGGCGCAGCTTCCAGGTGATCTTGACCTCGTCGGCGCTGAGCAGCATCTCCTCGCGGCGCGTGCCGGAGGCGTTCACGTCGACGGCGGGGAAGATCCGCTTGTCGGCGAGGTGACGGGAGAGGCGGAGCTCCATGTTGCCGGTGCCCTTGAACTCCTCGAAGATCACCTCGTCCATCTTCGAGCCGGTCTCGATGAGCGCCGTCGCGAGGATGGTGAGCGAGCCCCCGTTCTCGATGTTGCGCGCCGCTCCGAAGAACTTCTTCGGCGGGTACAGCGCCGAGGCGTCCACGCCGCCCGAGAGCACGCGGCCCGAGGGAGGAGCGGTCACGTTGTAGGCGCGGCCGAGCCGGGTGATGGAGTCGAGCAGCACGACCACGTCGTGGCCCAGCTCGACCAGGCGCTTGGCGCGCTCGATCGCGAGCTCGGCGACGGTCGTGTGGTCCTCGGCCGGGCGGTCGAAGGTGGAGGCGACGACCTCGCCGCGCACGGTGCGCTGCATGTCGGTGACCTCCTCCGGACGCTCGTCGACCAGGACGACCATCAGGTGGACCTCGGGGTTGTTCTGCACGATCGCGTTGGCGATCTGCTGCAGGACGATGGTCTTGCCGGCCTTGGGCGGCGCGACGATCAGGCCGCGCTGTCCCTTGCCGATCGGGGCGACCAGGTCGATGATCCGCTGGGTCAGCTTGCCGGGCTCCGTCTCGAGGCGCAGGCGCTCGGTCGGGTAGAGCGGCGTGAGCTTCTGGAACTCGACGCGCGCAGCGGCCTCCTCGACGGTCTGGCCGTTGATCGAGTCGACGCGGACGATCGCGTTGTACTTCTGGCGGCCGCCGCCCTCGCCCTCGCGGGGCTGGCGGATGGCGCCGACGACCGCGTCGCCCTTGCGCAGGTTGTACTTCTTGACCTGTCCGAGGGAGACGTAGACGTCGCTGACGCCGGGCAAGTACCCGGTGGTGCGTACGAAGGCGTAGTTGTCGAGGACGTCGAGGATGCCGGCGACCGGGATGAGGACGTCGTCCTCGCCGATCTCGGGCTCGAAGTCGTCGCCGATCGCTCCGCCGCGGCGCTTGCGGTCGCGGTAGCGGCTGCGGCGGCCGTCCTCGCCCTCGGCCTGCTGGCCGTTCTGGGGCTGTCCGGAGCCGTTCTGCTGAGGAGCCTGCTGGCCCTCGGACTGCGCGGCGCGCGCGCCCTGACCGTTCTGCGGCTGGGACTGCGCGGCGGGGCTCTGCTGAGCATCGTTCTGGCGGTCGTCCCCGCGGTTGCGGTTCCGGTTGCGTCGGTTGCGGCCGCGGCCGGTGCCCTGCTGGTCGCCGTTCTGCTGCTCCTGCTGGTCGCCGGAGTCGGAGGAGTCGGCGTCGTTCTCGGCGGGCGCCTGCTCGGCCTGCTCGCTCTGCTCGGAGGCGCCCCCGCGGCTGCGGCGGCGTCCGCGGCGCTCGCGCTGGCCGCCCTCGCGGGAGGAGTCGTCCGACTCCGGCCCGTTGGGCAGCTCGATGTCGATGACGGGCTTCGCGGCCTGGTCGGCGTCGCGGTCCTGCTCGATGACGGGGAGGTCGGGGATCAGCGACTCCACGCCGGTCCCGCCGGGGATGTTGAGGTGCTCGCCGGCGGCGACGGTGCCGCTGGAGGCGCGGCGCGAGCTGCGTCGGCGGGGCGCGCGCTCGGCGGGCTCGGCGACCGGCTCGGCCGCCGCGGGGAGCTCGAGCTCGACGGGGGCCGACTCGGCGGCCGTCGCGGAGGGCTCGTCGACTATGGGCGCGGCCTGCTCGAGGACGTCGGCCGTGTCGGCCTCGGTGCTCTCGACGGGCGTCGGCAGCTCCGCCGGCGCCTCGGGCTGCGGAGCGGACTGCTCGGCCACATCGGCCGGCTCGGCCTCGACGCCGGTGGCGTCGACGTCCGGGGCGACCGCTGCGTCGTCCGGAGCGACCGCGTCGGCGATCGCGGCGGGCGCGTCCTCGGCGGAGGCGGCGCGCAGGTCCGAGATGGCCTGGACCAGCTCGCCCTTGCGGAGCTTGGAGGCGCCGCCGAGGCCGAGCCGCGTCGCGAGAGCCTGGAGCTCGGCGACGCGCAGACCGGAGAGGTCGGCGGTGAGGTCCACGGCCGAGCCGTGGGTGTTGACGTCTGTCACTGGAGAGGGTTCCTTCCCCCCGGGAACGAGTGCTCACCGGGAGAGCTCATCGACCGTGCGGTGCCATCGCGTGTTCTGATCCACGCGATGCTCTCGGCCGCCGGGACCGACTGCCGCAGAGAGCGAGGAGAGGGCCCGGAGACCAGGCGCCGGTCTGCAAGAGGAGCAGGGGCGCCCTTCACACGATGTGATGGCCGTGGTTGTCGGGACGATCCGTCGGACAGATTCCGCTCGTTACGCGGTTCCTCGGGATGCGGTCCCCACTGTAGCACCCTTGAAGTCGACGGCCAGCATGTGCGCGCGCCACGGCGTGGGGGCCTCCCGCTCCACCAGATCCGCGGCGGCGAGGCGCTGGGCGGGGTCGCTGCAGAGCACCAGGACGCTCGGTCCGGCACCCGAGACGACGGCCGCGTAGCCGTTCGAGCGCAGCAGCGCGATCAGCGCTGAGGTCTCGGGCATGGCGGCCGCGCGGTAGTTCTGGTGCAGCTTGTCCTCGGTCGCCGCGAACAGCAGCTCCGGGCTCTGGATGAGGGCGGCGATCAGGAGCGAGGAGCGCGAGACGTTGAACACCGCGTCCTCGTGCGGCACGCTCTGCGGCTGCAGCGAGCGTGCCAGCCGCGTCGACATGGTGTGCTCGGGCACGAAGACGACCGGGGACACGCCGCGGTGGACCATGAGCTTCTTGGAGCGCGGTCGCAGCGGCGAGTCGTCGGCGCCGGAGGCGTGCGGCTCGACCCAGGCGATCGTGAGGCCGCCGAACAGTGCGGGCGCCACGTTGTCGGGGTGCCCCTCCATCTCGGTGGCGATGCGGAGGAGGTCGTCCGAGTCGAGCTCGACGACGCCCTCGAGCAGGCCCTTCGCGGCCATGATGCCGGAGACGATCGCGGCGCCGGACGAGCCCATCCCGCGGCCGTGCGGGATGATGTTGCGCGCGATCACCTCGATGCCGGGCATCTCCTGCCGCTGGTCGGCGAACGTGTACGCGATGGCCTGCACGACGAGGTTCGTCTCGTCGGTCGCCACCTCGCCCTCGCCGACTCCGTGCACGGTGACCCGCGCACCCGTGGCCGCGACGGCCGTCACGTCGAGCTCGTCGTAGAACGAGAGCGCCAGGCCGAGCGTGTCGAAGCCGGGGCCCAGGTTCGCCGAGGTGGCGGGGACCTTGACGTGGACGGTGCGGCCGACGGGAACCGCCGAGGTCATGCGCCGGCCAGCCCCAGCACGTCCGCGATCGCGGCGGTGTCGACCGGGACGACGGTCGGCGTGATGTCCGCGCCGTCGGCCGTGCGGAGCGCCCACTGCGGGTCCTTGAGCCCGTGGCCGGTGACCGTCAGGACGACGGTCGCGTCCTTCGGGATCGCTCCGGCCTCGGCGCGCTCGAGGAGCCCCGCGACGCTGATCGCCGACGCCGGCTCGACGAAGACGCCGACCTCGCCCGCGAGGATGCGGTACGCCTCGAGGATCTTCTCGTCGCTGATCGCGCCGAAGTAGCCGTCGCTGACGGTGCGCGCGTTCAGGGCGAGCTCCCACGAGGCCGGGTTGCCGATCCGGATCGCGCTGGCGATCGTCTCGGGGTGGCGGACCGGGGCGCCGTGCACGATCGGAGCGGAGCCCTCGGCCTGGAAGCCGAACATGCGCGGGAGGCGGGTCGACTCGCCGCGCTCCAGCTCCTCCGAGTAGCCGCGGAAGTAGGCGGTGTAGTTGCCCGCGTTGCCGACCGGGACGATGTGGAAGTCCGGCGCGTCGCCCAGCACCTCGACGACCTCGAAGGCCGCGGTCTTCTGGCCGGCGATGCGGTCCGGGTTCACCGAGTTGACCAGGTGGACCGGGTAGTTCTTCGCGAGGTCGCGGGCGATGTCGAGGCAGTCGTCGAAGTTGCCCTGCACCTGCAGCAGCTGCGCGTTGTGCGCGATCGCCTGGCTGAGCTTGCCCAGGGCGATCTTGCCCTCCGGCACCAGGACGGCCGCGGTGATGCCGGCGTGCGTCGCGTAGGCGGCGGCCGACGCGGAGGTGTTGCCGGTCGAGGCGCAGATGACGGCCTTCGCGCCGTGCTCGACGGCCTTCGAGATCGCCATGGTCATGCCGCGGTCCTTGAAGGAGCCGGTCGGGTTCATGCCCTCGTACTTGACCCACACCTTCGCGCCCGTGCGCGCCGAGAGGGCCGCTGCGGGGATGAGCGGCGTGCCGCCCTCGCCGAGAGTGATGACCGGGGTCGCCTCGGTGACATCGAGGCGGTCCGCGTACTCGTGCAGGACTCCGCGCCACTGCTTGGCCATCTCAGGCTCCTTCAACTCGTAGAACGGACGTCACGGCGCCGACGAAACCATGCGAATGGAGGGCGGTGACGGTGGCCGCCAGATCGGATTCCGCCGCGGCGTGCGTGCCGATGACCAGGGTAGCGGTCGGCTCGCGCCGCTCCGCACCGCCCTGCTCCTCCAGCGGGTCGGCACTGGGCGGGGTCTGCACCAGGGTCTCGACCGAGACGCCGTGGTCGGCGAAGACGCCCGCGATCTGCGCGAGCACGCCGGGGCGGTCGAGCACCTCGAGGGTGACCTGGTATCGGGTCGTGACGTGTCCGATCGGGAGGACCGCAAGTCCGGAGCTCGCGCTGGTCACCAGGCCGGGGCCGCCGACGACGTGACGGCGGGCGGCCGAGACGACGTCTCCGAGGACGGCGGAGGCCGTCTCGATCCCGCCGGCGCCGGCGCCGTAGAACATCAGGTCGCCGGCCGCCTCCGCCTCGACGAAGACCGCGTTGTTGGCCCCGTGCACGGCCGCGAGCGGGTGGGAGCGGTGCACGAGCGCGGGGTAGACCCGCGCGGACACGCCCTCCACGCCGGTCTTGGCGTCGGTCAGCCGCTCGCAGATCGCGAGCAGCTTGATCACATAGCCGGAGTCGCGGGCCTGGTCGACCTGCGCCTTCGTGATGCCGGTGATCCCCTCGCGGTGCACCAGGGTGACCGGGACGTCGGTGTGGAACGCGAGGCGGGCGAGGATCGCCGCCTTCTGCGCCGCGTCGTAGCCCTCGATGTCGGCGGTCGGATCGGACTCGGCGTAGCCGAGCTCGGTCGCGCGGGCGAGCGCGTCCTCGAGGCTCGCGTGCTCGGTGTCCATCCGGTCGAGGATGTAGTTGGTCGTTCCGTTGACGATGCCGAGGATGCGGTGGACCCGGTCGCCGGCGAGGCTGTCGCGCAGCGGCCGGATGATCGGGATCGCGCCGGCGACGGCCGCCTCGTAGTTGAGCTGGGCGCCCACCTGGTCGGCGGCCTCGAAGAGCTCGTTGCCGTGGGCGGCGAGCAGCGCCTTGTTGGCCGTGATCACGTCCGCGCCCGACGAGATCGCCGTGAGGATGTGGCTGCGGGCGGGCTCGAGCCCGCCGATCAGCTCGACCACGATGTCGGCGCCCAGGATCAGCGACTCGGCGTCGGTGGTGAGCAGGTGCTTCGGGATGTCGGCGGTGCGGGGCGCGTCCACGTCCCTGACGGCCACGCCCACGAGCTCCAGCGGCGCCCCCACGCGCTGGGCGAGCTCGTCGCCGTGGTCGAGCAGGAGGCGCGCCACCTGGGCACCGACGGACCCGGCGCCCAGCAGGGCGACGCGGAGGCTGCGGTACTCGATCATCGGGAGGTGGCCTTTCGTTCGATGCCGGCGTCGCGGCGGAGGAGGTCCTCCTCGGTCTCGCCGCGCACGAGGACGCGCGAGCGCCCGTCGCGGACGGCGACCACCGGGGGGCGCCCGAGGTAGTTGTAGTTGCTGGCGAGCGACCAGCAGTAGGCGCCGGTCGCGGCGACGGCGAGCAGGTCGCCCGGTCGCACGTCCGCGGGCAGGAAGTCGTCGTGGACGACGATGTCGCCCGACTCGCAGTGCTTCCCGGCCACCCGCACGAGGGCGGGCTCGGCCGAGGAGGAGCGGTCGGCGATCCGCGCCGTGTAGTCGGCGCCGTAGAGCGCCGGACGGGCGTTGTCGCTCATGCCGCCGTCGACGCTGACGTAGCGGCGGACCGCGGTCGAGCCCTCGGAGCCGACCGTCACGTCCTTCACGGTGCCCACCTCGTAGAGGGTGACGCCGGCGGGCCCGATCAGCGAGCGGCCGGGCTCGATCGCGATGTGCGGCACCGGGACGCCGCGGGCGGAGCACTGCTCGGCGACCGCGTCGGCGACGGCGGCCGCGATCTCGGCGATCGGGGTCGGGTCGTCGGCACTGGTGTACGCGATGCCGAAGCCGCCGCCGAGGTTGAGCTCCGGCACGGGCCCGTCCGCGAGCAGTGCCGCGTGGACGTCGAGCAGGCGCGACGCCGACTCCGCGAACCCGGCGGAGCCGAAGATCTGGGATCCGATGTGGCAGTGCAGCCCGAGGAACCGCAGGGAGGAGAAGGAGCGGATGCGGGCGACCGCGGCCGGGCAGTCGGCGAGTGCGAGGCCGAACTTCTGGTCCTCGTGCGCCGTGGCGAGGAACTCGTGGGTGTGCGCGTGCACTCCGCTGTTGACCCGGAGGCGCACCGCCTGCACGCGGCCGTGCCGCTCGGCCGCGGCTGCGACGCGCTCGATCTCGACGAGGCTGTCGAGCACGATCGTGCCCGCGCCCACCTCGACGGCCCTGTCGATCTCGCGGAGCGACTTGTTGTTGCCGTGGAGGCCGAAGCGCTCGGGCTCGATCCCGGCGGCGAGGGCCACTGCCATCTCGCCGCCGCTGGAGAGGTCGAGGTTCAGGCCCTCGTCGCGCATCCAGCGGGCGACCTCGGTCGAGAGGAACGCCTTGCCCGCGTAGTAGACCGTGACGCCGGTGCCGATGCGGCCGAGCTCGCGGGCGAAGACCTCGCGCATCTCGACGGCCCGGCGGCGGGCGTCGGCCTCGTCCACCACGTAGAGAGGAGTGCCGTGCTCGCGCACCAGCTCGGCGACGGGCACTCCGGCGATCCGGATCCCGCCGTCCTCGCCGCGCTCGGCGCTGTCCGGCCACACGCCGTCGGCCAGGGCGTTCGGGTCGGCGGGCGTGTGCAGCCACTCAGGCGCGAGCGGATGCCGGGGGGCGCGGGCGCGGGCGTCGACGGTGTCCACGGGTGAGACCTCACAGGAGAGAGTGGGAGCGTCACTGCGGGGCGAGCGGGTCCGGATTGACCCCTGAAGCCAGCGATGTCAGTGTTCGGCCCGCGGAAGACGCCGGCACAGGGCTCCGATCCTACCGGTCCGGGGCGGCGGCGCCGCGCGGGCTCAGGCGCACGTGCCCGGTTCCTGCTCCGCGGGGTCGCTGAGGAACGTCGGAGAGAGCGCGAAGCTCGCGTTCAGCGACTCGTCGGCGACCTCGACTCCGGTCAGCGTCAGTCCGCGCGGCACCGAGTCCGCGATGCACACGGAGGACGGAGCGAGCAGGTCGCCGGAGACGGCGCCGAAGCGGTCGCGGAAGTCGGTCGCCGAGAAGGTCGCACCGGCGGCGGAGACCTCGGCCGGGGTCAGCCGGATGGCGCCGTCCACGGCGGCGAGCTCCATCCCCACGCCCGCGCCGAGCCGGAGACCCAGCACCTCGACGGAGGCGGTCACGCGCACGAGCGGAGCGTCCAGCGTCACCTCGTCGACAGGAACGGTGCTGCGCTCGGTGACGAGCCGCGACACCGAGGCCGCGTCGATCGCGACCGTGGTGCTGCCGGACTCGACCGCTCCGACGCCGCTCACCGGCACCCCGATCAGGGTCGCAGCGACGTCGCCGTCGAGCTCGCCGAACGTCACGTCCGGGCTGCGCAGGTCGAGCCGGTCCAGCCGCCCCGAGACGAGCTGCGGGAGCACGGCCCAGCCGGCGACGTCGACGTCCACCGCCCGGTCCACGGGCAGTGCGAGCGCCTCGCGGAGGCTCGCGGCGGCGCGGTCCGCGACGGCGCGGCGGGCGAGCGAGTCGCCCACCACCGCCGCGACCACGAGCAGCACCAGCACCACGACGACCACCACGGCCGCGCGTCCCCCGCGCCGGCGCCGCGGCGCAGCCCCCGACGCGCTCACATCCGGTCCGGGGCCGTGACGCCCAGCAGGGAGAGCCCGTTGCGGAGCACCTGCCCGGTCGCCTCGTTCAGGCGCAGCCGGGTCGAGTGCACGGCCTCGACCGGGTCCTCGCCCTGCGGCACGACCCGGCAGTTGTCGTACCAGCGGTGGTAGAGGCCGGCGACCTCCTCGAGGTACCGCGCGACGCGGTGCGGCTCGCGCAGCTCCGCGGCGTGCGCCACGATGCGCGGGAACTCCTGCAGGCCGCCGAGCAGCGCCGACTCGGTCGGATGCACCAGCGTCTCGGGCGCGAACGGCTCGACGGGGACGCCCGACGCCGCGGCCTTCGCCGCGACCTGGCGGGTGCGCGCGTGGGCGTACTGCACGTAGTAGACGGGGTTGTCGTTGCTCCGCTTGGTCAGCAGGTCGAGGTCGATGTCGAGGGTCGAGTCGGCCGAGGAGCGCACCAGCGAATAGCGCGCGGCGTCCACGCCGACGGCCTCCGTGAGGTCCTCCATCGTGACGACGGTCCCCGCCCGCTTGGACATCCGGACCGCCTCGCCGTCGCGGAGCAGGTTGACCAGCTGGCCGATCAGGATCTCGAGGTTCACGCCCGGGGTGTCGCCGAACGCCGCGCACATCGCCATCATCCGGCCGATGTAGCCGTGGTGGTCGGCGCCGAGCATGATGATCGCCCGATCGAAGCCGCGCTCGCGCTTGTCGAGGTAGTAGGCGAGGTCGCCCGCGATGTAGGCCGCCTCCCCGTCGCTCTTGATGATGACGCGGTCGCGGTCGTCGCCGAACGAGGTGGTCCGCAGCCAGGTGGCGCCGTCCGCCTCGAAGATGTGCCCGAGCTCGCGGAGGCGCTCGATCGCGCGGTCGACGGCGCGCGACTCGTGCAGGGAGTTCTCGTGGAAGTACACGTCGAAGTCGACGCCGAACTCGTGCAGGCTCTGCTTGATCTCGCCGAACATCAGCTCGACGCCGATCGAGCGGAAGGTCTCGGCGAGCTCCTCCTCGGGCAGGACGGCGAGGTCGCCCGGGTAGGCGGCCGCGACGCGCTCGGCGATGTCGCCGATGTAGGCGCCGCCGTAGCCGTCCTCCGGGGTCGGCTCGCCGCGGTGGGCGGCGAGGAGGCTCCGCGTGAAGCGGTCGATCTGCGCGCCGTGGTCGTTGAAGTAGTACTCGCGGGTCACCTCGGCGCCCTGCGAGAGGAGCATCCGGGCCAGGCTGTCGCCGACCGCCGCCCAGCGCGTCCCGCCGATGTGGATGGGGCCGGTGGGGTTGGCGGAGACGAACTCGAGGTTCATCCGGACGCCGGCGTAGGCGGACCCGGTGCCGTAGGCCTCGCCCGCCTCGACGATCGCGCCGGCAAGGGCGCCCGCGGCCGCGGCCTCGAGCCGGACGTTGAGGAAGCCGGGACCGGCGACCTCGACCGTGGCGACGCCCTCGACCGCGCCCAGCCCCTCGGCCAGCTCGGCGGCGAGCTCGCGCGGGTT
This sequence comes from Rathayibacter sp. AY1D1, assembly GCF_002932635.1. Lineage (NCBI taxonomy): Bacteria > Bacillati > Actinomycetota > Actinomycetes > Micrococcales > Microbacteriaceae > Rathayibacter > Rathayibacter sp. AY1D1. Next base: position 81,264 of record NZ_PSVY01000003.1, on the reverse strand, counting down.
CGCGCCGACCCGCTTCGCGAGCTTCATCGCGATGTTCGAGGCCCAGTCGCCGTGGTCGCGGTTCTTCGGGCGCTCCAGCACGACGTCCGAGAGCTCGACGCCCGCATCGCTCCCCCGTCGCTGCACGGCGTCGAGGACGAGGGCGTGCAGGGAGGCGGCGAGCTGTTCGGGAGTCACGGGGAGCGATTCTACCGGCCGCCGCGCCCGCGCCCCCCGTCCCTCCTGCACCGCGGGGCCGCTCGGCAGGGCGGCGTTGCTAGGGTGCGACGCATGCGCCGTCCCGCCGCCCTCCTCCTCGTCGCCCTCGCCGCGGCGGCCCTCTCCGGCTGCTCCCCCGCGGCCGACCCGGAGCCGAGCGCGAGCGGCGCCGTCAGCGGCACGCCGATCCCCCTCGCCTGCGAGCAGCTGGTCCCGGCCTCGGCGCTCGCGGGCCTGTGGGGCGGATTCTCCCCGGACGACGGCATCGGGACCACCGCCGTCTCCGAGGAGATCGCCCAGTACGACGGCCTGGTCTGCGGATGGTCCGACGATTCGGGCGCCGAGCTGCAGCTGGCCGTGGCCCACCTCGACCCCGCGGTGATCGAGGCGCTCAAGAACGAGTTCTTCACCACCAGCAAGGCCGTCCCCACCTACGGCAAGCCGCCGGAGATCGAGGGCTACTACCAGGTGGCCGAGGGGCGGGGCGTCGCGGACGCCTTCGTCGGCGAGTACTGGATCGAGGCGTCCAGCGCCTCCTTCGTCGAGCCGGGCGACCCCGAGCCGCTCGTGCGGTCGGCGATCGGCGTCCTCGCCGGCTGAGCCCCGGCGTCAGCCCAGGCGCACCGGCGAGACGTGGTCGTCGACGAGCGCCGCGTCGCAGTCGGCCTCCACGCTCATCCCGGTCAGGCGCAGGTCCGTCAGGTAGCTGCTGAGGAACGCGGTGTCAGCCGTGTCCCGGCCGGACGAGATGCGCAGCATCGACCCGCGCGGAGCCAGCCGGGTCGCGTCCACGACGTGCCAGGCGCCGCCCACCCAGGCCTCCGTGACCGCGTGGAAATCCCGCGGCTCGAGGCCCGGCGCGTAGACCGCCGTCACCCGGGCGGGGATGTCGAGGGCGCGGAGCAGCCCGGCGACCGTGTGCGCGAAGTCCCGGCACACGCCCTGGCCGCTCTCGATGACCTGCGCCGCTCCCCCGGTGCCGACCGTCGACCCGTAGACGTACGACAGGTGGCCGTGCACCCATTCCTCGACGGCCGTCAGCGCCTCGAAGCCCCGGGCCCGCCCGAATTCGCGCCGGGCTATCCCGCCGAGCACGTCCGCCTCGGCGTACCGGCTCGGCCGCAGGTACTCGACGAGCTCGAGCTCGCTCGGCTCGTCCGGAGCGCCGTGCCCGGCGACCCGCGCCCGGTACTCGACCCGCAGGTCGCCCTCGTTCCCCGCGACGCGGTGCACGCGGGCGCCGTGCCGCGCCGGGAACTCCCGCACCGGCACGTCCTGCCCGTCGAGCCGGACGGTGAAGGAGTCCTCGAACGAGTCGCCCGTGGGCGTCGCCGCCACCAGGAAGATCAGGTCGGTCGGGCCGTTCAGACGCAGATCCAGCGAGGCGGAGACGGTGCGCAGCATGGCTCCATCGTGGCATGCGCGAGGACCGCTCCCGGCGTCGGGGCCCGCCCCGCCCGGGTGCTAATGTGGTCAGGCACTCCTGGCCCCCATAGCTCAGGGGATAGAGCACTGCCCTCCGGAGGCAGGGGCGTAGGTTCGAATCCTACTGGGGGCACATCTGCGGTCCTCCGCTCCCCTCCCTCGCCTGCGGGAGCTCAGCTCCGGTGCTCGACGCCCCTCGTGGCGCACCCCTCCACCACGGACCGAGCGGCGTCACCCGGTGGGCGACCGAGTCCGACCGTGGCGCTCCTCACCCGGCGCTCCGACCCTCCCCGGACAGCACGAAGGCCCGCGATCGTCGATCACGGGCCTTCGGGACGTTCACCACCGGCACTCGGCCGGTCGGGCTCACTCGTAGAGGTGGAAGGTGCCGGCGCAGTCGGCCGAGCAGAAGCCGTCGCGGCGACGGGCCGAGGCCGCTCCGCAGGCTTCGCAGCGGCGGCGTCCGAGCATCCGCGAGATCAGGCTCTGAGGCGCCGACGCGACCACCGAGACCGGGGTGTCGGGGCGCACGGGGGCTCCCGTGGTCGAATTGAGCTGGATCCCAGCGGTGTCGCGCGTGGCGCGAAGCATCCGTGTTCCTTCCGATCGGTGAACCATGTGCGAGCGCTGTATTGCCAGTCCCTGAGATTCTGCGAAGGGCTTGACGCGGCTCGCGATCGAGAGGAGCCGATATCGACATCTGTCGGTCAGTCGGGATCGACCCGGGGAACGACGAACAGCCGCGCCCCCTCCTGGCGGAGAGAGGCACGGCTGTTCGGGCGTCGGGGATCGGTGGGCGGACGACGCCGGAGCTCATGGGAGCGGGGCGTCGAGCCCGGAACGACCGGGAAGTGGGCCTAGTACGCGCCGCTGGTGCTCCGGGTGTCGATCGGAACCGTCGGTGCGGGAACCGGCACCGGTCGCAGGGCGGGGAGCGAGGCGCTCCTGCCCGTGCGGAACGGCAGCAGGACGAGCATGACGGGAAGAACGACGATCCACAGGAGGACCGACAGCGCGAGACGCGCCCAGATGGAAAGAATATCGAGCATTTTTGTGCCGCCTTCGGGTGACGGTAGAGGTGAACTTCGCAAACAGGATCATCGGGCCGACGGGGAGAGAAGAGTAGAAATGCGCCACTGATCGCGCCTCTCCCGCCACGCCCCCGAGCGGTCTGTTGCTCCTCATTCGTCGCCCAGCGCCGATCGAATGGGTCGATCCCGCATCCGATCGACACACGGCCCGCCCAGTGCGTCCTCCTGGGAGCCGGGCCGTAGGGTGAGCGCGTGAAGATCCTTGTCGTCGAAGACGATCCAGCCATGGGTGAGGCCCTCGTCGGCGGCCTCGAAGACGCCGGCTACGAGGCCGTGCTGACCACGAACGGCATCGACGCGCTCGTCGCGTTCAGCAACGCCGAGTTCTCGGCCGCCATCGTGGACGTCATGCTGCCGGCGATGTCGGGCTTCGAGATCTGCCGCCGGATCCGCGAGCTCGGCCGGCCCACGCCGATCATGCTGCTGACCGCGCGGGACGCGATCGAGGACCGCGTCTTCGGCCTCGACGCCGGAGCGGACGACTACCTGACCAAGCCGTTCGCGTTCACCGAGCTCAACGCGCGCCTCCGGGCCCTCCTGCGCCGCAGCCCGTCGCTGATGTCCACCTCGATCGACGTCGGACGCATCACCGTGGACGGATCGAGCATCCGGCGCACCGCCGACGGCTCGCGCATCCACGTCAGCCCGAAGGAGCTCGAGCTCCTCAAGCTCCTCATCACTCCCGTCGGCTCCGTCGTGACCCGCCAGCGGATCCTCTCCGAGATCTGGGGCGGCGGCGAGATCGTCGACAACAACATCGTCGACCAGTACGTCAGCTACCTGCGCAAGAAGCTCCCGACCGAGGACACGGGCGTCAGCATCGTTACCGTCCGCGGCAAGGGCTACTTCCTCCGCCCGGTCGAATAGCCCGTGTCGCGGATGAGCACGGCACGCCGCCGGGTCGGCGCGCTCTCGATCCGCGCGAGGATCACCGTGGGAACGGTCGCTGTGGCGACCGCCCTCTTCGCGCTCGCGGCGCTGCTCTTCTACCAGGTGGTCACCGGCATCGTCGACCGCAGCGAGCGGACGATCCTGATGTCGATCGAGGACGAGGTGCGCCGCGACATCTCGGCGGGCAACGTCCCGCGCACGCAGGGCTCGTCGACGGGCCAGCTGTTCCTCGCTCTCGCGCCCGACGGGAGCGTCAGCACCTCGACCATGCCCTCGCGCCTGAGCGGCGAGGTGCTCAGCGCTCTGGCGGAGGAGCCGGCCGACACCTCGCCCCGGTACGCCGACGTGACGACGGCGAACGGCAGCTACCTGGTTCGCTTCACGGCCATCGAGAGCGATCGCGGCGTCTGGCAGGTCGCCTCCGCCCGCGATCAGGCCGCGTCGCAGCTCGTCCTCGACGACTTCGCCCACGTGCTCGTCTACGCCGCGATCTTCCTCGTCGTCACGTTCGGGCTCGCCTCGTGGATCCTGACGGGCGCGGCCCTCGCCCCGGTGCGCCGGATGCGGGCGCGCGCGGATCAGATCGCCGCCGAGCCCGGGCAGGGCGACCAGCTCCCGGTCGTCGGCACGCGCGACGAGATCGACGAGCTCGCGGTGACGCTGAACGCGTTCCTGACCAAGCAGACCGCGTCGCTGGCCCGGGAGAAGCAGATGGTGTCGGATGCGAGCCACGAGCTCCGCACTCCCCTCGCCGCGCTCTCCGCGCAGCTCGAGATCGCCCACCACCGCGTCGACGATCCGGTCGCGGTCGACCGGGTCATCCTCGATGCGCAGAAGAGCGTCGACCGGCTCGTGCGCCTCGCGTCCGCCCTGCTCGACATCTCGCGCATCGAGAGCCGCACCGTCCGCCCGACCGCTCCCTTCGCCGAGCTCGTCGACGAGCTGGTGGGCGCCGTCGACCGCACCCGCCTGCTCGCCTCGGAGTCGGGGGTGGAGATCGACTACGAGATCGACGAGCGCGAGCCCGCGCGGCTCTACGCGGTCGCGTCCCAGGACTTCGGCCGGGTGATCGACAACCTCGTGAGGAACGCGATCCAGGCGATGAACGGCGGCGGCATGATCGTCGCCTCCCTCTCGCAGTCGGACGGGCGCCTGATGCTCAGCGTCTCGGACGACGGACCGGGGATGCCCGACGCCTTCATCCCGGTCGCCTTCGACCGCTTCTCCCGCCCGGACGACTCCCGGACCCTCGCCTCCGGCGGCAGCGGTCTGGGGCTGGCCCTGGTGCACACCACCGTGCTCTCGGCCGGCGGGACGGTCGCCCTGGTCAACCGCTCCCCCCGGGGTCTCGCGGTCGACATCGTCCTCCCGCCCGTCGGCTCCGCCTGAGCCGCCCCGCCCCCGGAATGACGAAGGCCCCCGGCGGACCGGGGGCCTTCGTGGATGATCGTCAGCGCGGGTCGTCCTCGGGGCGGACGGGCTGCGGCTGCGGGTCGCCGACCGCGGCGGGCGGCGGAGCCCAGGCCGTCTGCGGCGCCTCCGCCGGGGAGGTGCCGCCGTCGAGCAGGTTGCGCGCGCGGTTGACCACCTCGGGGTCCACGAGCACGGAGTAGCTTGTCGCGATCACCTGCATGGTCGAGGTGAAGTCGCGACGGCGGCGGTTCACGGCGTAGGAGGCGAGCCCGAAGAGCATCCCGAAGCCGGCGCCGAGGAGGACCGCCGCGATGAGGAAGGAGAACTCCGTCGTCGGCGAGAAGATGATGAGCAGGAGGCCCAGGAAGACACCGAGCCAGGCGCCGGAGGCCGCTCCGGCGAGGGCGACGCGGCCCCAGGTGAGCTTGCCGGTCACCCGCTCGACGCTCTTGAGCTCGTTGCCGATGATGGCGAGCTGGCGCACCGGGAAGTCGGCGCGGGCGAGCACGTCGACGGCGGCCTGCGCCTCCTGGTACGTGTCGAACGTGGCGAGGATCTCCCCGCGCGGGATCGTGGGGAAGGCCGGCCCTCGGCCGCTGAACGGCGTCTGCTGAGTCACCCGGACAGAATCGCACAGGCCACTTGAAGGTCTCTGAACGGATTCGGAGAACCGGCCGAGGGCGAGCCGGGAACGCTCGGCGTCCGCCCGGCTGCACGGGACTAGGTTTGTAGCCGTGAGTTCCGCCAGAGTCTTCGTCGCGCGCTTGGCCGGATGCAGTGTCTTCGACCCGGCCGGCGATCGCGTCGGCAAGGTCCGCGACGTGCTCCTGGTCTACCGGCAGAACGACGCCCCGCGGGTGGTCGGCCTGGTGGTCGAGATCCCCGGGCGCCGTCGGGTCTTCGTGTCGATCGGCCGGGTCACCAGCATCGGCAGCGGCCAGATCATCACCACCGGGCTGATCAACGTGCGCCGCTTCGAGCAGCGGGGCGGCGAGGTCCGCGTCATCGCCGAGCTCCTCGGCCGCCGGGTGAGCTTCGTGGACGGCTCCGGTGACGCGGTCGTCGAGGACGTCGCGATCGAGGAAGCCGCTCCCGGCGAGTGGGAGCTCGCGCAGCTCTTCGTCCGCCGGCCCAAGACCAGCCCCTCCCCCTTCGCCAAGGGCGCGACCGCCTTCGCCGGCTGGCGCGAGGTCCGCGAGAGCGTCTCGACCGAGGCGCAGTCCGCCGAGCAGTACGTCGCCAGCCTCTCCGAGCTCAAGCCCGCCGACCTCGCCAGCACGCTCCTCGACCTGCCGCAGCAGCGGATGCTCGAGGTCGCCGGCGAGCTCTCGGACGACCGCCTCGCGGACGTGCTCGAGGAGATGCCCGAGAGCGAGCAGGTCGAGATCCTCGGCCGGCTCGACGACGACCGCGCAGCCGACGTCCTCGACCAGATGCAGCCGGACGACGCGGCCGACCTGATCGCCCAGCTCTCGGAGGAGCGCGGCGAGGCGCTCCTGGAGCTGATGGAGCCGGAGGAGGCCGACGACGTCCGCATGCTCCTCACCTACGCCCCGGAGTCCGCCGGCGGTCTGATGACCACGGAGCCGATCATCGTCTCCTCCGAGGCGACCGTCGCCGAGGGTCTCGCCCTCATCCGCCGCCACGAGCTCGCCCCGGCCCTCGGCGCCGCCGTCTGCGTCACACTGCCGCCCTACGAGCCGCCGACCGGCCGCTTCCTCGGCATGGTGCACTTCCAGCGGATGCTCCGCTACCCGCCGCACGAGCGCCTCGGCACCCTGCTCGACCAGAGCATGGACCCGATCACGCCCGAGACCTCGGCGGCCGAGGTCGCCCGGATCCTGGCCAGCTACAACCTCGTCTCGGTGCCCGTCGTCGACGCGTCCCACCGCCTCGTCGGCGTCGTGACCATCGACGACGTCCTCGACTACCTCCTCCCCGACGACTGGCGCAGCCACGGCGACGACGACGAACCGAGGAGGCCGGTGACGACGGCGACGCAGGGCGTCCCGCTCGTGCCGCCGGCACCCGCGGCGACAGGCAGGACACGACGGGGACGGAGGGGCGCGCGTGGCTAGGGACACCAAGCAGGACCGGCGCCTGGACGCTCCCAAGGGCTTGCGCACCCGCGTCCTCTCGCGGCGGAACCGCCCGAGCAGCGACCGCTTCGGCCGCCTGACCGAGTCGTTCGCCCGCGGCATGGGCACGCCGTGGTTCCTGGTCGGGATGACGATCTTCTGCGTCTTCTGGCTGATGTTCAACACCTACGGGCCCGCGGACGCTCGCTTCGACTCTCAGGCCCTCGGCTTCACGGTGCTGACGCTGATCCTCTCGCTGCAGGCCTCCTACGCCGCGCCGCTCCTGCTGCTCGCGCAGAACCGACAGGACGACCGCGACCGCGTGCAGATCGAGCAGGACCGGCAGCGGGCCGAGCGCAACCTCGCGGACACCGAGTACCTCGCGCGCGAGGTCGTGGCCCTGCGCCTGGCGATCCGCGACATGGCGAGCAAGGACTTCATCCGCTCGGAGCTGCGCGGCCTGCTCGAGGAGCTCGAGAAGGATCGGGCGCAGGAGCCCGAGCGGCGCGATGCCTGACGTCGCCGCCATCGAGACCGCCGTCAGGACGGCGCTGGCCCGGGTCGTCGATCCGGAGATCCGGAAGTCCATCACCGAGCTCGACATGCTCGAGTCGGTCGAGGCGGCCGTCGACGGAGCGGTCCGCGTCGCGATCCGGCTGACCATCGTCGGCTGCCCGGCCGCCTCCGCGATCGAGCGCGACGTGCGCGAGGCCGCGGCCTCGGCTCCCGGAGTCACGGCGGTCGACGTCGTGGTCGGAGTCATGACGCCGGCGCAGCGCACCGCCCTCACCGAACGCCTCCAGGGCGGCCGCCGGAGCATGCCCTTCGGCCCGGACTCGCTCACCCGCGTGTACGCGGTCACCAGCGGCAAGGGCGGCGTCGGCAAGTCGACCGTCACCGCCAACCTCGCGGTCGCCCTCGCTCAGCGGGGTCTCGCGGTCGGCCTCGTGGACGCCGACGTGCACGGCTTCTCCATCCCCGGCCTGCTCGGCCTGATGCACGACGGGCGCGTCGCGGGGCCCACCCGCGTCGGCGAACTGATGCTGCCGCCGGTGGCGCACGGCGTGAAGGTCATCTCGATCGGGATGTTCCTCGAGGGCGACACCCGGGGGGCGGCCGTCTCCTGGCGCGGACCCATGCTGCACCGCACGATCTCCCAGTTCCTCACCGACGTGTACTTCGGCGACCTCGACGTGCTCCTGCTCGACCTGCCTCCCGGCACGGGGGATGTGGCGATCTCCATCGGGCAGCTGCTCCCGCATGCGGAGGTCCTCATCGTCACCACCCCGCAGCCGGCGGCCGCCGACGTGGCCGAGCGCAGCGGCGCGCTCGCCCGCCAATCGGGCCAGCGCATCGTCGGAGTGGTCGAGAACATGTCGGGGCTTCCGCAGCCCGACGGCTCGGTGCTGGAGCTCTTCGGCAGCGGAGGCGGGGCCGAGGTCGCGCGTCGGCTCACTGCGACGGGCGACGAGGTGCCGCTACTCGCGTCGCTGCCGATCTCCGTCGCGCTGCGGGCGGGGGGCGACGAGGGCGTGCCCGTCGTCGTCGGCGATCCGGAGGATCCTGCCGCCCGGGCGATCGACGCCCTGGCGGCGACGCTCGCCGCGCGGCCGCGGGGACTGACCGGCCGTCGTCTTCCGCTCGCCGTCGGCTGACGCCTCCGCGCGGCTTCGTGCGGGCGGCGTCGGTCGAGACGCCCGCCCGACGCTCCTCGCGGAGCAGGGCTCAGGTGGCCTCGGAGTCGATCGGCGGCGGCGCGACGCTCGAGAGCGTGCCGGACGAGACGGAGCGCTGCATCGTCGTGTAGTAGCTGTCCTGCGCGGAGCCGGTGCCGCCCGGCACGACCGGAGCGGCGACAGCGGTGGGCGGCTTCACGGTGGGGGCCGGATCGTCCTCGAGCAGGGCGTCGCGGATGATGCGGCGGGGATCGTACTGGCGCGGGTCGAGCTTCTTCCAGTCGACGTCGTTGAACTCGTCGCCCATCTCGTCCTTGACGCGCTCCCGGGCCTGCGTGGCGAATCCGCGCACCTTGCGCACGAGCTGCCCGAGCTGGGCGGCGTAGTGCGGGAGGCGGTCGGGACCCAGCACGAAGACAGCGATGACCCCGATGATGAGGAGCTTGTCGAACGTCAGACCGAACACGAGGACAACACTAACCCGCCGCGCCTCCCTCGCGGAGCCCGCGCGCCACCGTACCCTGACGATGCCCGGGCGCGATCCGCTCGGTGCACCGATCAGAGGAGCGCCCCCGTGTCCGACAAGGATGCCAACTGGAAGTACGCCGAGGACGCGGTCGTCGAGTCGGAGGCCATCGCCTCGGCCCGCCGGCTCTCGGTCGAGCTGGGCATCGACGCCGTCTCCCCCTCGATCGGAGCGCAGGCCGCGCTGGTCGCCGCCGCGGCGCGCGCGACCTCCATCATCGAGATCGGCACCGGCACCGGAGTGAGCGGCCTGTGGCTGCTCGACGGCGCCCCCGAGGCGATGCTCACCTCGATCGACTCCGAGGCCGTGCACCAGCAGCACGCGCGCGCCCAGTTCCACGAGGCGGGCATCTCGCCCAACCGGCTGCGGCTCATCCCGGGCCGCGCCCTCGAGGTGCTGCCCCGGATGAACGAGAACTCCTACGACATCGTCTTCGTCGACGGCGATCCGCTGCAGGTCATCGAGAACGTCGAGCACGCGCTGCGGCTCGTCCGTCCGGGCGGGACGGTCCTCGTCCCCCACGCGCTCTGGCGCGGACGCGTGGCCAACCCCGCGCAGCGCGACGAGATCGCGACGGCGTTCCGCACGCTGGTGGCCGAGGTCTGCGCCTCCCCCGCCGTGGTCAGCGTGCTCTCGCCGATCGGCGACGGCCTGCTGCAGGCCAACAAGCGCCGCGCCTGACGAGCGCGGCCGACCGAGGAAAGACGGAACGCCCGCCGCACGGTGTGCGACGGGCGTTCACGACGGTGCGGATCAGGCGGGAGACACCACCGACGCGAGCGCGTCGTGCAGCTCTTTCGCCTCTGCATCGTTGACCGAGACGACGAGGCGTCCGCCTCCTTCGAGCGGAACGCGCACGACGATGAGTCGGCCCTCCTTAACAGCCTCCATCGGTCCGTCTCCGGTCCTCGGCTTCATGGCCGCCATAGAGTTCCCCTTTCGTGACGTATCCCCCTATTATCGTGCATCCGCGGGGGTGTTCCGAACCGCGCCCGGAAGTCGGGCGTCAGCCGATCACGGCGGGGACCAGTCGCCCGGGGTGAACACCCAGCACAGCAGCACCCAGACGATCTGCCCGACGATCGATGCGGTCACCACGAACACCCTCAGGAGGGTCGACCGCGGCACCGCGAGCGCCCCGGCCAGCGGGAACATCGGCATCAGGATGCGGAACGTGCTCGACTGCGGGTAGAAGAACGCGAAGAGGTAGATCGCGTAGCCGCCGACCCAGAGCCGCGAGAAGACGTCGAGGCTGCGCGTGGCCCGCGAGAACAGGATCGCCAGGAATCCGAGCACCACCACGACGGTGATGCCCATGCCCGTGATCGGCGAGCCGAACCAGAGGCCTCCCCACCAGCCCCCGCCGGCGAACCAGGAGGTGAAGGGGATGAGCTCGCCCTCGCCGATGAAGACGCTGCGCCAGGCGAGCTCGGTGTCGGTGTACGCGGTGAAGGAGCCGGTCACGGCCCAGGCGATGAGCAGCCAGGCGAACCCCACCGCGAGGGACCAGACCGTGAGGGAGACCGTGAAGGCGAACTCCCGGCGGGCGAACGGCTCGGTGCCGCGCACGTGCCGCCAGACGCGGTAGAGGAAGTAGAGGCCCGTCATCGCCGCGATCGCGAGACCGCTCGGGCGCAGGAGCCCCACGACCAGCACGACGGGGAACGTCCAGATCCACTTCCGGCGCACCAGCAGCAGGAGCAGCACGGCCGTCAGGAGGATGCCGCCGGACTCCGCGTAGCCGATCTGCAGGATCGGGGACGTCGGAGCGACGCAGAAGAAGACGATCCCCATCAGCGCCTGGCCCTCGCTGAGCGAGACGCGGAACAGCCGGTAGATCACCAGGCACGCCGCTGCACTGCAGACCAGGGCGACGAGCACCGCCGCGTTCGCCCAGTCGAGCCCGGTGATGTTCATCAGGCCGCGGACGGTGAACGGGTAGACGGGCATGAACGCCCAGGGGTTCTGCTCCACGGCTCCGGACGGCGAGAGCGGCAGGACCGACGGGTACCCCGTCATCCCGATCCGCTCGTACCAGCCGCCGTCCCACGTCGTCGCGAATCGGACGTAGGTGTCGCGGAGTCCCGTCCACTCGACGCCCTGACGCACGGCGCCGACACGGAGCATGATCACGGTCGTGACGACGCGGGACACGGCGAAGACCAGGAGCACCTGGATCCACCACGGGATCCTCCGGAGCAGACCCCAGCGGGAGCGGGACGGAGAGGCGTCCTCCGTCTCCGGCGCGATCGCGGTGGCGCTCACGCGAGAGGCCCGCGGTCCGTCGAGGAGGCGGAGGCGGTCGTCAGCGGGGAGCGGGCGGGTGTCGCCGCGGCTCGCCGGCGGGTCGGCCGGAGGAGGGGCGACGCGTGTCGCGGCTCACCGGCTGGCGTGAGGGGAGACATTCCGACGAGCATACCCGTGCGGGAGTCGGGAGTCCCCGGAGGAGCACCGCGCCGGGCGGGCGCGCGGCACGATCACGGCGGAGTCCAGTCCGATCCGGCGACGGCCCAGCAGATCGAGATCCAGACGATCTGGCCGCCGATCCCGAGCAGGACCAGCGCGACGCGGAAGACCGGCGAGCGCGGCACCGCCAGCGCTCCGACGAGCGGGAACATCGGGCCCAGCAGCCGGAAGGTGCTCGACTGCGGGAAGAAGAACGCCAGCAGGTAGACGCCGTACCCGGCGACCCAGGCCCGGCTGAAGAGATCGAGCCGCCGTGTCCACGGTGCGGCGAGGATCCCGACGAACGCCGCCAGCAGGAGCACCACCAGCACGACGCCGACGGCCGGAGCACCGAACCACCACGAGCCCCACCAGGCGCCGCCCTGGAACCACGGGGTCAGCGGGAGCAGCTCCTGGTAGCCGATGTAGACCGCACGCCACGCCAGCTCGGTGTCGGTGTACGCGGTCATCGACCCGGTGACGGCCCACGCCACGGCGGGCCAGAGGAAGCCGACCACGAGCCCCCACGCCGTCAGGCCCACGGCCGGCAGCCACTCCGACCGCGGGAACGGCTCCGTGCGGCGCCGGACGAACCGGTAGACGACGTACAGGCCGAGCGCGGCGGCGAAGGCGAGCCCGCTCGGCCGCGTCAGGCCCAGCAGCAGCACGACGGGCACGACCGCGAGCCAGCGCCGCCGCACCAGGAGGAGGAGCGTGACCGCGGTCAGCAGCATCGCCATCGACTCCGCGTAGGCGAGCTGCATCAGCGGCGAGGTCGGCGCCACGCAGAACAGCAGCACCGCCGTCAGCGACTGCGACTCGCCGAGGGAGTGCCGGAAGAGGCGGTACAGGACGAGGCAGGCTCCGGCTCCGCACAGGACGGAGACGGTCACGGCGGCCGGAGCCCAGGTGAGGCCGGTGAGCGCCATCAGCGCCTTCACGACGCCCGGGTAGAGCGGCATGAAGGCCCAGGCGTTCTCCCCCACATGGCCGTCCTGCGTGATCGGCAGGAAGCCGGGGTACCCGGTGGCCGCGATGATCTCGTACCAGCGGCCGTCCCACATCGACGCGAAGGCCGAGTAGGACGGGGAGGGTCCGGTCCACGGGTTCGCGAGCTGGTGCGCGGCGAACTGCAACAGGATCACCGTCGTGACCACGCGGGTCGCGATGTACACCAGGAGGACCCGCGCCCACCACGGGACCAGGCGCAGGCGGAGGCGGAGTCGGACGGGGACGGCCGTGGCGCTCGCGCTCACGAGGACGCGGTCAGCCAGCGGCGGAGGCCCTCGGCGCACTCGGTGATCTCGCGCACCGCCACGCGCTCGTCGTCGGCGTGGGCCCGGAGCGGGTCGCCCGGTCCGTAGTTGACAGCCGGGATGCCCATGGCGGAGAACCGCGCGACGTCGGTCCAGCCGTACTTGGGCTTCGCCTCGGCTCCGACGGCCGCGAGGAAGGCCTGGGCCAGAGGTGCGTCCAGCCCCGGGCGGGCGCCCTCGGCCAGATCGTCCACCGTCACCTCGAACCCCTCGAAGAGCTCCTCGAGGTGGGCGAGCGCCTCCTCCCCGGACCGGTCGGGGGCGAAGCGGTAGTTGACCTGCACCGTGCAGAGGTCCGGGATCACGTTGCCCGCGACCCCGCCGGTGACGCGCACGGCGTTGACGCCCTCGCGGTACACGAGGCCCTCGACCTCGACCTCGCGCGGCACGTAGGCGGCGAGGCGGTCGAGGATCGGCGCCGCCGCGTGGATCGCGTTCTCGCCGACCCAGCTGCGGGCGGAGTGGGCGCGGACGCCGCGGGTGACCACGTCGACCCGGAGCGTCCCGTTGCAGCCGCCCTCCACTGCTCCGCTCGTCGGCTCGCCGAGCACGGCGAAGTCGGCGGAGAAGAGGTCGGGGCGGTGCCGGGAGAGACGGCCGAGGCCGTTGAGGTCCGCTGCGACCTCCTCGTTGTCGTACCACATCCAGGTGATGTCGACGGCCGGATCGGAGAGCTCGGCGGCGAGGACGAGCTGCACCGCCACTCCGGCCTTCATGTCGACGGTCCCGCGGCCGACCAGGTGCTCGACGCCGTCGATCGTCTCGGCGACGACGGGCAGGTTGCCGTTGACCGGCACCGTGTCGAGGTGCCCGGCGATCACGACGCGCTGGGCGAGGCCGAGGTTCGTCCGCGCCACGACGGTGTGGCCGTCGCGGATGACCTCGAGGTGGTCGTACTGCTCGAGCGCCCACTGCACCGCGTCCGCGATCTCGAGCTCGTCGCCCGAGACGGACGGGATGTCGCAGAGGATCCGCGTCAGAGCGACCGGATCGGTGCGCAGATCGAGCGGAGGGGCGGTGGTCGGATCGGCCATGCGCCCCAGGGTAGCGGCCGGACGCTCCGCGCTACCCTGATCGGCATGACCCTCGAGCACTCCGCAGACTCCTCCGCGCCCGCCTCCGCCTGGGGCTACGGGCTCGCCACCGTGGCCGTCGACGGCACCGTCCTCGACACCTGGTTCCCGGAGCCGCGCCTCGGCACCATCCCGGCCGGCCGCGACCCCTGGATCGTGCCGGCGGAGTTCGAGGAGCAGGCCGGCGAGGATCCTCGCCGCGAGGTCCGCATCGACGTGGTCACGCTGCAGATCGACGTGCAGGCGCCGCCCGCCTCCACGTCCGACGCCTACCTGCGGCTGCACCTGCTCTCGCACCTCCTGGTCCGCCCGAACGAGGTGAACCTCGACGGCGTCTTCGCCCACCTGCCGAACGTGGTGTGGACGAACGCCGGTCCGGTCTCGCCGGAGTCGTTCACCCGCCTGCGGCCCTCGCTCCGGCGCCACGGCATCCAGGCCACCGGCATCGACAAGTTCCCGCGGCTGACCGACTACGTCACCCCCGCGAAGGTGCGCATCGCAGACACCTCGCGCGTCCGCCTCGGCGCGCACCTGGCACCCGGCACGACGGTGATGCACGAGGGCTTCGTCAACTTCAACGCCGGGACTCTCGGCAGCTCGATGGTCGAGGGGCGCATCTCGCAGGGCGTCGTGGTCGGCGACGGCTCGGACATCGGCGGCGGCGCCTCCATCATGGGCACCCTCTCGGGCGGAGGAGTGCAGCGCGTCTCGATCGGCGCGCGGGCGCTGCTGGGTGCGAACTCGGGCATCGGCATCTCCCTCGGCGACGACACCGTCGTCGAGGCCGGCCTCTACGTGACCGCCGGCACCAAGGTCGTCGTGGTCGGCGGAGCGCCGCGCGCCGACGGCGCCCCGCAGACCGTGAAGGCCGTGCAGCTCTCGGGCGTGCCGAACCTGCTCTTCCGCCGCAACTCACTCACCGGAGCTGTCGAGGTCCTCCCCCGCACCGGCGCCGGCATCGAGCTGAACGCCGCCCTGCACGCCTGAGGACGGGCGTCCCGCGCCGCCGGGCCCAGCAGGCGGCACCCCGGGACGAACCGTGCTGATCGAGTCCGCGGCGACCACACCGCTCTGCGTCCCGCCTCGGAGAAGAGGTGCGAGCCTCGGACGGCTGATGAGAGGCGGGTGCGCCGCACAGCGAGAGCCCGCCCCCGGCGGGGACGGGCTCTCGGGGACCGGTCAGCGGTCGGTCGGCCAGTGGCGCTCGGGCGAGCCCATGTAGAGCTGCTGCGGGCGGCCGATCTTGGTCTGCTTGTCGGTGTTCATCTCGCGCCAGTGGGCGATCCAGCCGGGCAGGCGGCCGATCGCGAAGAGCACGGTGAACATCCGGGTCGGGAAGCCCATCGCCTTGTAGATGACGCCCGTGTAGAAGTCGACGTTCGGGTAGAGACGCCGCTCCTTGAAGTAGTCGTCCTCGAGAGCGAGGGCCTCGAGCTCCATCGCGATGTCGAGCAGCGGGTCCTTCACGCCGAGGGCCTGCAGGACCTCGGAGGCGCTCTCCTTGACCAGCTTCGCGCGCGGGTCGTAGTTCTTGTACACCCGGTGGCCGAAGCCCATCAGGCGCACGCCCTCCTCCTTGTTCTTCACCCGCTCGACGAACGTCGACACGCTCTCGCCCGACTCGCGGATCCGGCCGAGCATGGTGAGCACCGCCTCGTTCGCTCCGCCGTGCAGAGGGCCGAACAGGGCGTTGATGCCGGCCGAGACGGAGGCGTAGAGGTTCGCCTCGGTGGAGCCGACGAGGCGGACGGTCGACGTCGACGCGTTCTGCTCGTGGTCCTCGTGGAGGATCAGGAGGCGGTCGAGCGCCTTCGAGAGCACCGGGTCGACCTGGTACTGCTCGGCCATCGTGCCGAAGTTGAGGCGGAGGAAGTTGTCGACGAAGCTCAGCGAGTTGTCCGGGTAGAGGAACGCCTGGCCGATCGCCTTCTTGTGGGCGTACGCCGCCATCACGGGCAGCTTCGCCAGGAGGCGGATCGTGGTGAGCTCCACCGCCTCCGGATCCTTCGGGTTGGAGCTGTCCTCGTAGTACGTCGACAGGGCCGAGACCCCGGCCGAGAGCACCGACATGGGGTGCGCGCTGTGCGGGAGCGCGTCGAAGAAGCGCTTGAGGTCCTCGTGGAGGAGCGTGTGGCGGCGGATGCGCTCGTCGAAGCCCGCGAGCTCGTCGGCCGTCGGCAGCTCGCCGTAGATGAGGAGCCAGGCCACCTCGAGGTAGGTCGCGTTGGTGGCCACCTCCTCGATCGGGTAGCCGCGGTAGCGGAGGATCCCCTGGTCGCCGTCGATGTAGGTGATCTGCGACTTGGTCGCCGCCGTGTTCACGAAGCCGTAGTCGAGCGACATGAAGCCGGTCTGCTTCGACAGGGTCGAGAAGTCGATGCTCGAGGAGCCGTCGACGCTGCGCAGGACCGGGAAGTCCGCGGTGCGGTCGCCGAAGGTGAGCGTGACCTTCTCGGGGAGCTCCTGCTCCGCCGGCGCGGGAGGCGGCGTCGTGGCGCTCCCGGTCGCGGGCTCCGTGGAGCCCACCGTCGCGGTTCCGTCGCTCTGCGTGCCGGATTCGGTCACAACGCCTCCCAGGTCGTCGCGGTCGCACCCCGGAAGCGCTCGCGCGGAGCGGGCGGCGCCGGGTCTGGATCGTGGTGCAGCCGGGGCCTCGCGAGGCGACGTCGACCGAACCACATACAGCCTATGGGCAAAGCGGGGGCACTGTGACATCGCCCAGCGCTGGGGCCGGGGCCTTGTCGGAACCCGCCAGGATCGGCCGGGTCGAGCGCCTCAGAGGCCGCCGGACAGGCGCTCGACGGCCGCGTCGATCCGCTCGTCGGAGGCCGTCAGCGAGAGGCGCACGTGCTCGGGGAAGCCCTCCCCGTAGAAGACGCCGGGGCCCGCGAGGACGCCGAGGCGGGCGAGCCGGTCGATGGACTCCCAGGCCGCGCGGCCCTCGGTCGCCCACAGGTAGAGGCCGGCCTCGCTGCGGTCGATCCGGAAGCCCGCGGACTCGAGGGCGGGCCGGAGGCGGTCGCGGCGGGAGCGGTAGCGCTCCTTCTGCGCGGCGACGTGCTCGTCGTCGGCGAGGGCGACGATCATCGCCTCCTGCAGCGGACCGGGCACGATCATGCCCGCGTGCTTGCGGACGGTCACCAGGCGCGCGATCAGGGCCGCGTCCCCGGCGACGAAGGCGGCGCGGTAGCCGGCGAGGTTCGACTGCTTGCTCAGCGAGTAGACGCCGAGGACCCCGGTGCGGTCCTCGCCCACCACGCGCGGGTCGAGGACGCTCGGGATCGGCTCGTCGGCCCAGCGGCCGTCCCAGCCGAGCTCGGCGTAGCACTCGTCCCCCGAGATCACGGCCCCCAGCTCACGGGCACGCGCGACGGCGCGCTGCAGGGCGGGCACGTCGAGCACGGCGCCATCGGGGTTGCCGGGAGAGTTGAGCCAGACCAGGCGGGTCGTCGCGGGCCATTCGGCCGGGTCGTCGGAGGCGAGCGCCTCGGCGCCGGCGATCGCCGCGCCCATCGCGTACGTCGGGTAGGCGGCGCGCGGATGCACGACCACGTCCCCCTCCCCGAGTCCGAGGAGGAAGGGCAGCCAGGCGACGAGCTCCTTGGAGCCGATCGTCGGCAGGACCTCGTCGATCCCGAGGCCCTCGACTCCGCGCCGCCGCGCGTACCAGGCGGCGATCGCCTCGCGCAGAGCGGGGGTGCCCACAGTCGTGGGGTACGCGTGCGAGTCCGTCGCGCGGGCGAGCGCGTCGCCGATCGGGGCGGGCGTCGGGTCCACCGGCGAGCCGATCGACAGGTCGACGATCCCGCCGGGGTGCTCCGCCGCCGTGCGGGCGAAGGGCGCCATCAGGTCCCAGGGGTAGTCGGGCAGCGCGCCGAGGGCCACGGGAGCGGCCTCAGTGGCTCTGCGGAGGCAGCGCCGCGATGACCGGGTGGTCCTTCGCGATCACGCCGACCTTGGCGGCTCCACCCGGGGAGCCGATCTCGTCGAAGAACTCGACGTTGGCCTTGTAGTAGTCGGACCACTCCTCGGGGAGGTCGTCCTCGTAGTAGATCGCCTCGACGGGGCAGACCGGCTCGCAGGCACCGCAGTCCACGCACTCGTCCGGGTGGATGTAGAGCGAGCGCTCGCCTTCGTAGATGCAGTCGACCGGGCACTCGTCGATGCAGGCGCGGTCTTTGACATCGACGCACGGAAGTGCGATCACGTAGGTCACGGTGCTCCAGGTCCCTTCGAACAGTGTGTCTATCGTACGGGGGCCGACGGGGCGTCGGCGTCCGCGGGCCGCGGGGCGGCGGCGGGAGCGGCCGCCCGCAGCCGCGGCCAGGCGATCACGACGAGGGCGATGAGGGCGGGGAGGAAGGTCCAGGCCACGCCGAGGCCGTTCGCCGGGACGAGGACGGATCCGCCGGTGCTGCGCAGGGCGAGCAGCCCGATCATCCCGAGCAGGCCCATCGCGGTGCAGAACGCGACGAACCGGTCGATGAGCACGAGGCGCAGCCCGAGCAGGAGCAGCAGCACGCCGGCGAGGGAGGCGGCGAGGCCGACCGGGAGGACGACACCGCCGACCGACACGGTGCTCTGATGGGCGACGGTCGTGATCGCTCCGACCACCGCGCCGACCAGGACTCCGGCGACGCCCGACAGCACGCGCGATCCCAGCGTCGGACGCTCCTCCGGCAGCGGCGCCGGACGCCCCGCCTGCGCGACCGGGCGGAAGCGCTCGATGCGGCCGATGGGGAACGGCGGACCGCTCGAGAGGCGGGCCTCGTCACCCTCGACCACCAGCTGCGTCGCGTGCGCCTCGAGGGCCGCGCGCTTGCGGGCGTGGTCCTCGGCGGACAGCTCGATCACGACGTCCCCGGGGAGGGGCGGGGCCGCGTCGGGGAGGACGGCGAGGAAGCGCAGGCCCAGCAGCTCGGCGGCGCGCTCGGCGACCCGGGCGGTGCGGACGTGGTCCGGGTGGCCGTAGCCGCCGCCCGCGTCGTAGGACAGCACGACGCCCGCGTCGACCTGCCGGAGGACGGCGACGAGATCGGCCACCTCCTCGTCCTCGGGCGCGGCGGTGAAGGACGCGGGATGCACCGGCTCGAGCGGCACCGGGACGCGGCCGGGCCCCCACTGCATGCCGGAGTCCCGGTAGACGCGCGGAGCGAGGCCGGGTGCGCGGGCACCCGCCTCGCCGAGGAAGCGGTGGTCGGCGACGCCGAGGGCCGTCAGGGCGACGACGAGCTCGGTCGTCCGGTGCGCGGCCAGCTCGGCCGAGCCCTCGAGCGGAGCGAGGTCCTCGGGGATGACCTCGCCGCACTCGCCCCGCGTGGCGGTGACGACGGTGACGGAGGCGCCCTGCGCCACCAGCTGCGCCAGGGTCCCGCCCATGGTGATCGTCTCGTCGTCGGGGTGGGCGTGCACCGCCACCACCCGCTCCGCTGCTGCGTCCCGGCCCGCGTCCACTCTCCGCCTCTCGTCCTGCGCGGCCTCCGCTGCGGGCGCTTCTGGACAGCGACCGGGCAGCGGACTACAGTCGACCCGGGTTAGGCAAGGCTTACCGAACAACGGAGCCCCGCCGACCGGATCGACTCGGGGCGGGAGTCGCCCCCTCCTCGTCCACCATCGACCAAGAGAACACGCGTGCTCGCAAACTACCTCATCGGCCTCCGCGAAGGCCTCGAAGCCGGCCTCGTGGTCGGCATCCTCGTGGCCTACCTGACCAAGCTCGGCCGGCGCGACGTGCTGCCGCGGCTCTGGACCGGCATCGCCGCCGCGATCGCGATCTCGCTCGTCACCGGTGCGATCCTCACCTGGGGCCCCTCGACCCTGTCGTTCCAGGCTCAGGAGCTCATCGGCGGCGGCCTCTCGATCCTCGCGGTCGGCCTGGTCACCTGGATGATCTTCTGGATGGGCGCGAACGCCCGCAGCATGAAGGGCGACCTCGAGTCCCGGCTCGACGGCGCCGTTGCGGGGTCGGCCCTCGGCATCGTGGTCCTCGGCTTCATCAGCGTCGGCCGCGAGGGCATCGAGACGGCGCTCTTCGTCTGGGCGAGCGTGTCCTCGAGCACTGCGGGGTCGGGATCCAGCGCGTGGGTCGGCACGGTCGGCGCGATGCTGGGCATCCTCAGCTCGGTCGTCATCGCGTACCTGATCTTTCGGGGCTTCGTCCGGATCGACCTCGGGCGCTTCTTCACCTGGACGGGCGGCTTCCTCATCCTCGTCGCGGCCGGCGTCCTCTCCTACGGCGTCGGCGACCTGCAGGAGGCGTCGCTCCTGCCCGGCTGGGGCACCCCGCTGTTCTCGCTCGGCCCGATCCTCCCGCCGCCCGTGACCGCCGTGGTCGGCGGCCTCTTCAACTACACGCCCGAGCCGACCGCTCTGCAGTTCGCCGCCTGGCTGCTCTACCTCGTCGTCGTCGGCGCCCTGTTCGTCCGCCAGGTCCGCCTGCGCGGCCCGCGACGGGGCAGCGCGGCCCCGGTCGCCGCTCCCGCTCCCACCTCCGTCTGACCCGCTCCGGCACCGCCGGCGCACTCGCCCCGATCCAGGAGAAGCATGTCCTCGCGCGCTCGTCCCACCCTCCCCCGCGTCACCCTCGGCCTCGCCGGCGCCGGCGCCCTGGCGCTGATCCTCACGGGCTGCGTGCCGAACACCCCCGCGTCCTCCTCCTCCGTCGCGCTCGACGTCGCGATGAGGGACGACGCCTGCGAGGTGTCGACGGCGACCGCCGAGGCGGGAGCGGTGACGTTCTCACTGACCAACGGCGGCTCGGACGTCAACGAGTTCGAGATCCTGGCCGAGGACAAGCTGCGGATCGTGGGCGAGAAGGAGAACGTGACCCCGGGCCAGAGCGTCTCCTACGTCGCTCAGCTCGAGCCGGGCACCTACTACACCGCCTGCAAGTTCCAGCAGGTCGGCGCCCCGGTCGGGCTGAGCGAGTTCACCGTGACCGGTGAGGCCACCGCTCAGTCGGCGGACGAGAAGGCGGCGACGGAGGCGGCGGTCACCAACTACGTGGCGTACGTGAAGTCGCAGGCGGGCGAGCTGCTCCCCGCGGTCGCCGAGTTCACGCAGGCCTACGAGGCCGGCGACGACGAGAAGGCGCGCGGCCTCTTCGCGTCGACCCGCGTCTTCTACGAGCGGATCGAGCCGACCGCGGAGGCGTTCGGCGACCTCGACCCGCGCATCGACTACCGCGAGGTCGACGCCGTCGCCGAGGGCCTGGACTGGACCGGCTTCCACCGCATCGAGAAGGACCTGTGGGCCCCCGCGGAGGGTGCGCTCAACTCCGACGGCACGAGCGCGCTCCTCGACTGGGCGCCCTCCACCCCCGAGCAGCGCGCGCAGTTCGGCCAGGGCCTCGTCGACGACGTGCAGAGCCTGGCCGACCTCGTGAACGCGCCCGGCTTCACCGTCTCGGTGGGCGACATCTCCAACGGCGCCATCGGCCTGCTCGACGAGGTCGCGGCCGGCAAGATCACGGGCGAGGAGGACTGGTGGTCGAGCACCGACCTCACCGACTTCGCCGCGAACGTCCAGGGCGCGGAGGTGGCGTTCGGCAACGTCGAGCCGATCGCGACCGCCAGCGGCGACGAGGGCGCCGACCTCACCGGACGGATCACGCAGCGGTTCTCCGAGCTCGACGCTCTGCTCGCGCAGTACGGCTCGATCGACTCCGGCTTCGCCGCGTACTCCACCGTCACCGCGGAGCAGAAGAAGGAGCTCTCGGACGCGGTCAACGCTCTCTCCGAGCCGCTCTCGCAGCTGACCCACACGGTGCTGGGCGTCGAGGAGCCGGCCGCGTAGTGGGCGCCGAGCAGCACGAGGGAGCCCGGCCGACGGATTCCGAGCAGCCCGCCGACGAGCCCCGCCGCCTCTCGCGGCGCGGGCTTCTCGGCCTCGTCTCGGCGGGGACGGCCGGGCTGGCCGCCGGAGTGGGCGGCACGGTGGCCGTCACGTCGTCCGCCAGCGCGACGGCCTCCTCCGCCACGCGCACCGTGCCGTTCTTCGGCGCGAACCAGGCGGGCATCACCACCGCCGCGCAGGACCGTCTGCACTTCGCCGCGTTCGACCTCGCCGCGGGCACCACGCGCGAGGACCTCGTCGAGCTCCTGAAGGACTGGACGCTCGCCGCCTCGCGGATGACCCAGGGCCTCGAGGTCGGCGAGACCGGCGCGGTGGACGGGCCGGACACGGCTCCCCCGGAGGACACCGGGGAGGCGCTCGGGCTCGACGCCGCGTCCCTCACCGTCACGGTCGGCTTCGGACCGACCCTCTTCACGGACGAGTCCGGCGCCGACCGCTTCGGCCTCGCCGACCGCCGGCCTCCGCAGCTGCAGGCCCTGCCCCGCTTCCGCGGCGACGCGCTCGTCCCGTCGGCCGGCGGCGGCGACCTCTGCATCCAGGCCTGCGCCGACGATCCGCAGGTCGCCGTGCACGCCATCCGCAACCTGAGCCGGATCGCGTTCGGCCGGGCCTCGCTCCGCTGGTCGCAGCTCGGCTTCGGCCGCACCTCCTCGACGTCCACCGCCCAGGCGACTCCGCGCAACCTCTTCGGCTTCAAGGACGGCACGGCGAACGTGAAGTCCGAGGAGGCCGACGCCGTAGAGGAGCACGTCTGGGTCCCGTCCTCCGACGGCCCCGCGTGGATGGTCGGCGGCAGCTACCTGGTCGCGCGGAAGATCCGGATGATCATCGAGACGTGGGACCGCAGCCAGCTGGGCGAGCAGGAGCGGGTCATCGGCCGCAGCAAGGGGTCCGGAGCCCCGCTCTCGGGCGGCACGGAGTCCACCGAGCCGGACTTCGCAGCGGCCGGCGCCACCGGTGCCCCGCTGATCGATCAGGAGTCGCACGTGCGCCTCGCGCACCCGAGCGTGAACAACGGAGTGCGGCTCCTGCGCCGCGGCTACAACTTCGTCGACGGCAACGACGAGCTCGGACGCCTGAACGCGGGGCTGTTCTTCCTCTCGTTCCAGCGCTCCCCGGAGCAGTTCGTCACCGTGCAGCGGAACCTCGCGACCGACGCGCTGAACGAGTACGTGAAGCACGTCGGCTCGGCCGTGTTCGCGGTGCCGCCCGGTGCCCGCGACGAGACCGATTTCCTCGGCTCCGGCCTCTTCGCCTGATCCCTGAGAGGACCCGCACTCCGTCCCAGGATCCGGCGGGCGCACTCCACGGCGCGCCGAAGCCTGCGCCCGTAGCGTCGTCGGCGATGTCCGGGAACAGTGCGAGAAGCGGCCTGACCAAGCGCGAGCGCCAGGAGCTCGCCCGAGCGCAGGCGCGGGAGCGCCGCGAAGCCGAGAGGCGCCGGCGGCGCCGGAACCGGCTGCTCGGGCAGGGCGGAGCGGTCGTCGGGCTCCTCGCGGTCGTGGCCCTGGTCTGCTGGAACGTCTGGTCGCAGCAGGAGGTCGCGAGCGCCGGCCCGGCGAACATGCTCAGCGACGGCATCGTCCTCGCGGGCGACGGCTCGGCCGTGACGGCGACGACGACCGCGGCACTCGCTCCGGGAGCCTCCCCCGTCCCGACCGACGAGAGCGCCACACGGGCGGGCGGAGTCGTCGCCGTCGACCTCTACGTCGACTACCTCTGCCCGTACTGCGGGCAGTTCGAGAAGGCGAACGCCGAGCAGCTGCAGTCGTGGCTGACGAAGGAGGCGATCACGCTCGAGATCCACCCGGTGGCGATCCTCGACTCCTCCTCGGCCGGCTCCGAGTACTCCAGTCGGGCCGCGAACGCCGCGGCGTGCGTCGCCGACGAGGATCCGGACCGCTTCCTCGCCGTGAACGCGGCGCTCTTCGCGCAGCAGCCGGCGGAGGGGACGACGGGCCTCGACGACGACGCTCTGCGGGCGCTGGTGACCGGAGCGGGCGTCACCGACGACGACGTCCTCGCCTGCATGACCGCGGGCGAGTTCCGGCCCTGGGTGAAGGCCGCGACCGAGCGGGCCACCTCGCTCCCCCTCGCTAACTCCTCGCTGCCGAAGCTCGAGTCGACGCCCACCGTGCTGGTGAACGGCGAGCAGTACACGGGGAAGCCGGACGACGCGGCGGCGTTCGTCTCCTTCGTCACCTCGACGCTCGAGGCGGAGTCCTCGACCCCCTCTCCCTCTCCGAGTCCGGCGGGCTGATCCGGACCGCGAGGGACGGGATCGGCGCTGCACGCTGCAGCACCGGGCGGAGACGACGAGACCGGCCGGAGCATCGCTCCGGCCGGTCTCGTCGTGGGCGGGCGCCGAGGCGCCCGGGGCTCAGCCCTGCTTCTTGAGGCGGCTCGTCATGCGCGCGCGGGCGTTCGCATCGAGCTCCACCTTGCGGATGCGGACGACCTCGGGGGTGACCTCGACGCACTCGTCCTCGCGGGCGAACTCGAGGCACTCCTCGAGCGTCAGCTGACGCGACGGCGTCATCGACTCGAAGGTGTCGGAGGTGGACTGACGCATGTTGGTCAGCTTCTTCTCCTTGGTGATGTTCACGTCCATGTCGTCGTTGCGCGAGTTCTCGCCGATCACCATGCCCTCGTAGACCTCCTCGGTGGGGTTCACGAAGAAGGTCATCCGCTCCTGGAGCGCGATGATGGCGAACGGGGTCACGACGCCGTTGCGGTCCGCGACGATCGACCCGTTGTTGCGGGTGACGATCGCGCCGGCCCACGGCTCGTAGCCGTGCAGGATCGCGTTCGCGATGCCGGTGCCGCGCGTGGTGGTGAGGAACTCGGTGCGGAAGCCGATCAGGCCGCGCGACGGAACGATGAACTCCATGCGGACCCAGCCGGTGCCGTGGTTCGACATGCCGTCCATGCGGCCCTTGCGGGCGGCGAGGAGCTGCGTGATCGCACCGAGGTACTCCTCCGGGGCGTCGATCGTGAGGTGCTCGAAGGGCTCGTGCGTCTTGCCGTCGACCTGGCGGGTGACCACCTGGGGCTTGCCGACGGTCAGCTCGTAGCCCTCGCGGCGCATCTGCTCGACGAGGATGGCCAGCGCGAGCTCGCCGCGGCCCTGGACCTCCCACGAGTCGGGGCGTCCGATGTCGACGATCTTGAGCGACACGTTTCCGATGAGCTCGCGGTCGAGGCGGTCCTTGACCATGCGCGCCGTGAGCTTGTGGCCCTTCACCTTGCCGACCAGCGGCGAGGTGTTGGTGCCGATCGTCATCGAGATCGCCGGGTCGTCGACCGTGATGGCCGGCAGCGGGCGGATGTCCTCGGGGTCGGCGATGGTCTCGCCGATGGTGATCTCGGGGAAGCCCGCGATCGCGACGATGTCGCCGGGGCCCGCGGACTCGGCCGGGTAGCGGTCGAGCGCCTTGGTGATCAGCAGCTCGGTGATGCGCGCGTTGGTGTGGGTGCCGTCGTGGTGGACCCAGGCGACCGTCTGCCCCTTCTTGATCGTGCCGTTGAAGACGCGGAGGAGGGCGAGGCGGCCGAGGAACGGCGACGCGTCGAGGTTGGTGACGTGGGCCTGGAGGGGCGCGTCGTCGTCGTAGGTCGGCGCGGGGATGTGCTTGAGGATCGCCTCGAACAGCGGCTCCAGGTCCTCGGCGTCCGGCAGCGTGCCGTCCTCGGGCTTGTTCGCCGAGGCGCGGCCGGCCTTGCCGGAGGCGTAGACCACGGGGACGTCGAGGATCGCGTCGAGGTCGAGGTCCGGCACGTCGTCGGCCATGTCGGAGGCGAGGCCGAGGAGCAGGTCCTGGCTCTCGGCGACGACCTCGTCGATGCGCGCGTCGGGGCGGTCGGTCTTGTTGACCAGGAGGATGACGGGGAGCTTCGCCTCGAGCGCCTTGCGCAGCACGAAGCGGGTCTGGGGCAGCGGGCCCTCGGACGCGTCGACGAGGAGGCAGACGCCGTCGACCATCGACAGGCCGCGCTCGACCTCGCCGCCGAAGTCGGCGTGGCCCGGGGTGTCGATGACGTTGATGGTGATGGGACCGTCGCTCGCGTGCTTGCCGCTGTACGAGACAGCGGTGTTCTTCGCGAGGATCGTGATGCCCTTCTCGCGCTCGAGCTCGTTGGAGTCCATCGCGCGCTCGTCCACGTGGGCGTGCGCGTCGAAGGAGTTCGTCTGCTTGAGCATGGCGTCGACCAGCGTGGTCTTGCCATGGTCGACGTGGGCGACGATCGCGACGTTGCGCAGGTCGGAGCGGGTGGCACTTGCCATGGATACGGACTCGTCTCGTGTTCTCGTGCAAAAGGGGGACCATCCATCGTACCGCAGCGAGGCGTCCGCACGGCGAAGGGCCCCGGATCCCCGCTCTGGAGGGCTCCGAGGAGCGCTCCAGGCGGGGCCGGGGCCCTGGTGACGGTCGGTCAGACCGCGAACTCGATGCCGGCGCCGGGGATGGCGTCGAGCAGCTCGCGGGTGTACTCCTGCTGCGGCGAGTCGAACACGGTGTCCGTCGGGGCGTGCTCGACGATCCTGCCCTTCTGCATCACGCAGACGTCGTCGGCGATCACGCGGACCACCGCCAGGTCGTGCGTGATGAACAGGTAGGTCAGCCCGAGCTCGGCCTGCAGGTCGGCGAGGAGGCGGAGGATCTGCGCCTGGACGAGGACGTCCAGAGCCGACACGGCCTCGTCGAGCACCACGATCTCCGGCTTCAGCGCGAGCGCGCGGGCGATCGCCACGCGCTGGCGCTGGCCGCCGGAGAGCTCGTTCGGGTACCGGCTCGCGATCACGCGCGGGAGGGACACCTGGTCGAGCAGCTCGAGGACGCGCTCGCGCTGCGACGTCCGGTCGCCGACCTTGTGCACTCGCAGCGGCTCCGAGATGGTGTTGCCGATGTTGTGCAGCGGGTCGAGCGAGCCGTACGGGTCCTGGAACACCGGCTGCATGGAGCGCCGGAGCGCCAGCATGTCGCGGCCCTTGAGCTTCTCGGTCCGGCGACCGGCGATCGAGATCGCTCCGGACGTCGCCGTCTCGAGGCCCAGCACCAGGCGGGCGATCGTCGACTTGCCCGATCCGGACTCGCCCACGAGCGCCGTGGTGGTGCCCTTCGGGATCGAGAACGACACGTTGTCGACGGCGGTGAAGTCCTCGGCCTTCAGGCCGCCGCGGCGGATCTTGAAGACCTTCGTGAGGCCGTCGACCTCGATCATCGGGGCGCCCGAGGCGACCGCGCCGGCGTGGTGCGCGGCGCCCGCGCCGACCAGGTCGACCTCGCGCACGGCCTCCGACTCGCCGGAGACCGACTCCACGGCCCGGCCGGCCGTCGACTGGATGCGGCGCGACGCGAGGCTGGGCGCCGCCGCGATCAGGCGCTGCGTGTAGGGGTGCTGCGGGTTCTGCAGCACCTCCACCGAGGCGCCGGACTCGACGATGCGGCCCTTGTACATGACGATGAGCTTCTCGGCGCGCTCGGCGGCGAGGCCCAGGTCGTGCGTGATGAAGAGCAGCGCGGTGCCGTCGGTCTTCGTCAGCGTCTCGAGGTGGTCGAGGATCCGGCGCTGGACTGTGACGTCGAGCGCCGAGGTGGGCTCGTCGGCGATCAGCAGCTGGGGAGCCGCGGCCAGGCCGATGCCGATCAGCACGCGCTGGCGCATGCCGCCCGAGAACTGGTGCGGGAACTGCTTGAGGCGCTTCTCCGCGTCGGCGAGGCCCGCGTTCTGCAGGACCTCGATCGCCTTGGCGCGCACCTCCTTGCGACCGGTCGCGAGGCCGTTGGCCTTGATGGTCTCCTCGACCTGGAAGCCGACCGACCAGACGGGGTTCAGGTTCGACATCGGGTCCTGCGGGACGTAGCCGATCCGGCGGCCGCGGATGTCCTCGAGCTCGGTCCTCGTCGCCTTCGCGAGGTCCTTGCCGTCGAACAGCACGGAGCCGGCGGTGACCTGGCCGGTGCCGGGGAGCAGGCCGATGATCGCGGCGGCGGTCGTCGACTTGCCGGAGCCCGACTCCCCCACGATCGCGACGGTCTGGCCGTGCTCGATCGTGAGGCTCACGCCGCGGAGGGCGGGGACCAGTCCGCTGCCGGTCTGGAAGCCGACCTCGAGGTCGGTGACCTCGAGCAGCGGCCCGTGCGGTGCGTTCGGTGTCGTGGCGGTCATCGGAGGGCCCTCGCCTTCGGGTCGAGCGCGTCGCGGAGCGATTCGCCGAGGAGGATGAAGCTCAGCACCGTGACCGTCAGGGCGATCGACGGGTAGATCAGCGTCTGCGGGTTGGTGCGCAGATCGCGCTGGGCCTGGCTGATGTCGTTGCCCCACGACATGACCGAGCCGGGCAGGCCGACGCCGAGGAACGACAGCGTCGCCTCCGCGGTGATGGCCGCGCCGAGCGAGATCGTCGTGACGACGATGACGGGAGCGATCGAGTTCGGCAGCACGTGCCGGAACAGGATCGCCATGCGGGAGAGGCCGGTCGCGGTGGCGGCGCCGACGAAGTCGGCCTGCTTCACGCGGAGGACCTCGGAGCGCAGGACGCGCGCCGTCGTCGGCCAGGCGAACGCGCCGATCGCCAGGGCGATGACGAACACGTTCCGGTAGGCCGAGAAGACGGACATGATGACGACCGCGGCGAGGATGTAGGGGATCGAGAAGAAGATGTCGCCGAGGCGCATGATCACGGTGTCGACCCAGCCGCCGAAGAAGCCGGCCAGAGCGCCGCCAATGACGCCGGAGACCGTCGTGATCACGATCACGATGAGGCCGACGGTCAGCGACGTGGACGTGCCGTGGATGATCCGCGAGAAGACGTCGCACCCCTGCTTGGTGTAGCCGAGCAGACTGCCGTCGCCGGGGCCCTGGTTGCTGAACGAGAGCGCGCACTGGCGGGGGTCCACCGAGGTGAACAGGCCCGGGAACAGCGCGACGGCGATGATGACGAGGATCAGGACGCCCGAGATCCAGAACATGGGCCGCTTGCGCAGGTCGCGCCACGCGTCGGTCCAGAGGTTGCTGGGCTTCTCGTCGAGGCTGACGGCGTCGACCGACGCGATCGGCGTCTCCTCGAGCGGGGCCACGAAGTGGTCGATGCGGCGGGCCTTCTGCGCGCCGCCGGTGGACTCATTTGGCATAGCGGATCCTCGGGTCGAGTACGGCGTAGAGCAGGTCGACGAGGATGTTCACCACGAGGTAGAACAGCACCATGACCGTGACGAAGGAGACGACGGTCGGCCGCTCACCTCGGATGATCGCCTGATAGAGCGTGTTCCCGACTCCGGGAACGTTGAAGATGCCCTCGGTCACGGTCGCGCCGACGATCAGGAGGCCGAAGTCGGCTCCGAACTGCGTCGTGACCGGGATGAGCGAGTTGCGCAGGACGTGCACGGGGATGACGCGGCGTCGCGAGAGCCCCTTGCTGTACGCGGTGCGGACGAAGTCCGAGCCGGCCGTCTCGATGACCGAGCCGCGCGTGAGGCGGATGGCCGAGGCGACCACGAAGAGGGCGAGCACGATCGCGGGCAGCAGCAGCCTCTGGAACGACGCGTCGGCTCCGACGGTCGGAGGGAACCATCCCAGCTGGATCGCGAAGAAGGACTGCGCGATGAAGCAGAGCACGAAGATCGGCACCGACACGAGCAGGAGGCTGACGACCAGCGCGCTCGCGTCGAAGAAGCTGCCCTTGCGCAGACCGCTGATGAGACCGATGGTCAGCGCGACGACGATCTCGATGACGATCGCCATCATGGCGAGCGTCAGGGTGACCGGGAAGGTGCGGGCGAGGATCTCGTTGACGGACTGGCCGGAGAACGAGATGCCGAAGTCGCCGCGGACGACGCCTCCCAGGTAGTACAGGTACTGGACGAAGAAGGGCTCGTTCAGGTGGTACTGCTCCTCGAGGCGGGCGAGGAGTGCGGGGCTCGGCGTCTTGTCGCCGAAGAGCGACAGGAGCGGGTTCCCCGGCATGGAGAAGACCATGAAGTAGATGAGGAACGTGGTGCCGATGAGCACGGGGACGGCTTGCAGGATGCGTCGGACGATGTAGGCGAGCATGTCAGCCCAGCCGGTTCCGGAGTCGCATGGATGGGGACCTCATTCGATTGTGACCGAAACAGGGCGCTCCGCCCGTGCCGTGACCTGGTGGCCGACGGCACGGGCGAAGCGCCCCAGTGGTTCGAGCTTAGTTCTTGGTGATCTCGTAGTAGAGCGGCACCGAGTTCCAGCCGAACTCGACGTTCGACACGCCCTCGCCGTAGCCGCCGGTCACGTTCGCGTACCACAGGGGCAGCGACGGGAGGTCCTTCAGGAGGATCTCCTGGGCCTGCTGGAACGTCTTGTTCGCAGCGTCGGCGTCGGCGTCCGACAGGCCCTGCTGGAGGAGGGTGTCGAACTCGGGGTTCGAGTAGTCGCCGTCGTTGGACGAGGCGCCGGTCACGTAGAGCGGTCCGAGGAAGTTGTAGAGGCTCGGGTAGTCGGCCTGCCATCCGGTGCGGAACGCGGTCTCGATCGAGCGGTCGACGATCTTGGTGCGCGCCTCGGCGAAGGTCGGGTACGCGTCGCCCTCGGCGTCGATGCCCAGCGTGTTCTTGATCGAGTTGGTCACAGCGTCGACCCAGCCCTGGTGGCCGCCGTCGGCGTTGTAGGCGATCTTGAAGGTGCCGTCCCACGGGCTGATCGCGTCGGCCTGAGCCCACAGCGCCTTGGCCTCGTCGGGGTTGTACTCGAGCACGTCGGCGCCGGAGAGGGCGTCGCTGTAGCCGTCGATCACCGGGGAGGTGAAGTCGGAGGCCGGGGTGCGGGTGCCCTCGAAGATCACGTCGGTGATCTCCTTGCGGTCGAAGGACATCGAGATCGCCTGGCGGCGGAGCTGGCCCTCCTCGCCGTCGAAGTGCGGGAGACGGCCCGGGATGGTGAAGGACTGGAACACGGCCGAGGGCTGGTTCACGGCGCGGTCGCCGAGGTCGCTCTCGAAGGTGCCGAAGGCGGAGTCCGGGATCTGGTCGATCACGTCGACGTTGCCGCCGAGGAGGTCGGCGTAGGAGGCGTCCTGGGTGGCGTAGAAGACGATCTTCAGGCCGCCGTTCTGGGCCTCGCGGGGGCCGGTGTACTCGTCGTTCTTGACGAGCTCGATCTGGACGTCGTGCTGCCACGCGTCGTCGCCGTCGAGCTTGTACGGGCCGTTGCCGATCGGGTTCTCGCCGAAGGCGGCCATGTCGTCGAACGCGGCGGCGGGCAGCGGGTAGTACGCCGAGTAGCCGAGGCTGATCGGGAAGTCCGACTGGGGGGACTTGAGCGCGACGGTGAAGGTGGTGTCGTCCACGGCCTTGAGGCCGGTGAGCTCGCTGTCCTCGGTGTCGCTGAAGCCCTCGAAGTTCGAGAAGAACGACGCGCTGAGCTGGTTGTTCGACAGCTTGGCGCCGTAGTTCCAGGCGTCGATGAACGAGCTGGAGGTGACCGGGTCGCCGTTCGTGAAGGTCAGGCCCGACTTGATTTTGATCGTGTAGTTCTGCGCGTCGTCCGACTCGATGGACTCGGCGACGTCGTTCTCGGGGGCGCCCTTGGCGTCGTAGTAGACCAGGCCCGCGAAGATCTCGTCGAGGATCTTGCCGCCGCCCACCTCGTTGGTGTTCGTCGGGATCAGCGGGTTCTGCGGCTCGGAGCCGTTCGTGGAGATGATCGCGGCGGCGTCGCCTCCCGATGCACCTCCGCCCGAGTCGTTCGAGCTGCTGCAGCCGGCCAGGACCAGCGTGCTCGCGGCGACGAGCGCCAGAGCCCCGAATCCGTAACGTCTGATGTTCACTATTCCTCCAGTGATGTGGGGGCGCGCGAGAAGTGGTTTCCCTGACGCGTGGAGTGCCGTGCGCGTGGCGACGGCGGCGGCGCACGAGACTGGTGGCCGTCGCGCGGATGCCTTCAACGAGACTATGTATTCGCCCGCTATCTGCACAAAAGCATGTGGCAACCGTTACACAGCGGTAACCGGGAGGTGGAATCCTTGCGCTGTTCTGCACGAAACGTGCGTACCGGGCGGCCGTCGCGCAACACATCGACTTCAGAGGAGACGCACGGAGTGTCCACCGACCTGTCAGGATCCGCGCCCGGACGGCGCCGGATCCGCATCGAGATCCTGCTGGTCCTCGGGCTCTCGCTGGGCGCCTCCGCGGTCTACTCGGTGGTCTCCATCGCCAACCGGCTCACCCGCTCGACCGCACTGGCCGACCAGACCGCGACGATCAACGGCGCCCTCAGCGACCGCCCGGGCTTCGACCTCGTCTACCAGCTGCTCGCGCTCTTCTTCGACCTGGTGCCGGTGGCCCTCTGCGCGTTCCTGCTCTGGCAGAGCTCGGGCCGTCCGCTCGGGCGCCTGGGGCTCGACCTGCGCCGGCCGTTCGCGGACCTGGGGACCGGGACCGTCCTCGCGGTGGCGATCGGCGCGCCGGGCATCGCGCTATACGCCGTCGGACGCGCGCTGGGCATCACCGTGGCGGTGGTGGCCTCGCCGCTGGACGCGTACTGGTGGACGGTGCCGGTGCTCGTGCTCTCCGCGATCCGGGCGGGAGTGCAGGAGGAGGTCGTCGTGATCGGGTACCTCTTCGCCCGCCTGGGCGATCTGGGCTGGGGGCGGTGGCGGATCCTGGTGACCAGTGCGCTGCTCCGGGGCAGCTACCACCTGTACCAGGGCATCGGGCCCTTCATCGGGAACGTGGTCATGGGCCTGGTGTTCGGACTGTTCTACCAGCGCTTCGGCCGCACCCTGCCCCTGGTGATCGCCCACTCGATCATCGACATCGTCTCGTTCGTCGGGTACCCGCTGGCCGTCGCCCTCTGGCCCGAGCTGTTCGCGCCGCCGGCTCCGCGGACGTGACGTCGGACCGATCGCATCCGAGGAGCCGCAGGACCGCGCCGCGGCTCTCCACTGCCGCGGCGTGACGCCCGCACGGTGGAGCTGCTCGCTCGTCGCGACTCCGTCGAGCCCTGCCGGCACCTCCACCACGCGTTCCACACGGTCGGGCTCCCTCGTGCATCGGAGTCGCCGTGCGCCGTTCCCCCCGGATCGGGAGAACTGCGCCCCACTCCGCGCCTGTGCGGGACCGACGGTGTCCGCAGCCGAGGGTGGGAGATGACAGGACGGGCTCGAGGCTCCGTTCCTGCTCTCTCACCCTCGGTTGCGGACGAGCGCGTGCGGGCGGATCAGGCGAAGGCCTCGATGGGCGGGCAGGCGCAGACGAGGTTGCGGTCGCCGTAGGCCTGGTCGATCCGGCGGACCGGCGGCCAGTACTTGCCGCGCACCAGCGAGCGGACCGGGTAGACGGCCTGCTCGCGGCTGTAGGGGTGCGTCCACTCCTCGGCCGTCAGGCACTCGGCGGTGTGCGGGGCGCCGCGCAGCGGGTTGTCGTCCACCGGCCACTCCCCCGCGCCGACGCGGTCGGCCTCGGCCCGGATCCCGATCATCGCGTCGATGAAGCGGTCGATCTCGGCGAGGTCCTCGCTCTCCGTCGGCTCGACCATCAGGGTCCCGGCGACGGGGAAGCTCATGGTCGGGGCGTGGAAGCCGTAGTCGACGAGGCGCTTGGCGACGTCGTCCACGGTCACTCCTGTCGCCGCCGTCAGCGGGCGGATGTCGAGGATGCACTCGT
Organism: Rathayibacter sp. AY1D1; assembly: GCF_002932635.1. NCBI lineage: Bacteria > Bacillati > Actinomycetota > Actinomycetes > Micrococcales > Microbacteriaceae > Rathayibacter > Rathayibacter sp. AY1D1. The sequence continues at coordinate 47,639 of NZ_PSVY01000003.1, read as the reverse complement.
GGGCGACGAGCCCGTTGTCCCCCGTGTAGAGCACCGGGTAGTGCTCGCGGAGGCGCGCGGCGACGTAGTTGGCCGAGAGGACGGCCGCCCCGGTCGCGGCCCGCAGGCCCTCCTCGCCCATCATCCGGGCGTACGCCCACGAGATCGGCAGGATGCCGGGGCTGCCGTAGGGCGCTGCCGACACCGGTGCGCCGCCGTGGACGATCCGCTCGCCCTGCGTGCCCACGCCGTGCTCGAGCCGCTGCGCGAGCGGGTGACCGGGCAGGAACGGCGCGAGGTGCGCCTTCGCGGCGACGGGACCGACGCCGGGACCGCCTCCGCCGTGCGGGATGCAGAACGTCTTGTGCAGGTTGAGGTGCGAGACGTCGCCGCCGAAGTCTCCGAAGCGGGCGAAGCCCAGAAGCGCGTTGAGGTTCGCGCCGTCCACGTACACCTGTCCGCCGGCCTCGTGGACGAGGCGGCAGATCTCGGCGACCTCGTGCTCGTAGACGCCGTGGGTCGACGGGTAGGTGATCATCAGCGCGGCGAGGGAGCCCGCGTGCTCGGCGATCTTCGCCCGGAGGTCGTCCAGGTCGACGTTGCCGAGCTCGTCGCAGGCCACGACGACGACGCGCATGCCGGCGAGGACCGCGCTCGCGGCGTTGGTGCCGTGGGCGCTCGAGGGGATCAGGCAGACCGTGCGGTCCTCGTCGCCGTTCGACCGGTGCCAGCCGCGGATCGCCAGCAGGCCCGCGAGCTCGCCCTGCGAGCCGGCGTTGGGCTGGAGCGACACGGAGTCGTAGCCGGTGAGGTGGGCGAGCCACCCCTCCAGCTGGTCGATCAGCGCCAGGGAGCCCTGCACGTCCGCCTCGGGGGCGAACGGGTGCAGGTCCGCGAACTGGGGCCAGCTGACCGCCTCCATCTCGGTGGCGGCGTTGAGCTTCATGGTGCAGGAGCCGAGCGGGATCATGCCACGGTCCAGCGCGTAGTCCGAGTCGGCGAGGCGCTTGAGGTAGCGCATCATCGAGGTCTCGCTGTGGTGGCTGCTGAAGACCGGGTGCACGAGGAACGGCGTGCGGCGGTCGAGCTCGGCGGGGATGCTCCGCGCGGAGCCGCTGAGGAAGCCGAACGACGAGTCCAGCTGCCCGACGGCGGTCGCGACGGCGATCACCTCGAGGTCGGTGACCGTCTCGTCGATCGACACCGAGACCGTGTCGGCGTCGACCAGGCGCACGTCGAAGCCTGCCTGGCGGGCGCGGGCGACCGCCGCCTCCGCGCCGCCGGGCACGACGACCGAGACGGTGTCGAAGAAGTCGGCGTGCCGGAGGGAGTGGCCCCGGTCGAGGAGGAGGCGCGCGAGGAGCGCGGCCCGGCCGTGCACGCGCTCGGCGATCGCGGCGAGCCCGTCCGGCCCGTGGTAGACCGCGTACATCGCCGCCATGACCGCCAGGAGGACCTGCGCGGTGCAGATGTTCGAGGTCGCCTTCTCGCGGCGGATGTGCTGCTCGCGGGCCTGGAGGGACAGGCGGTAGGCGGGGTGGCCGTCCGCGTCCTGGCTGACGCCGACGAGGCGGCCGGGCAGCTGGCGCTCGAGTCCCTTGCGGACGGCGAGGTAGCCGGCGTGCGGTCCTCCGAAGCCCAGCGGGACGCCGAAGCGCTGCGTGGTGCCGACCGCGACGTCCGCGCCGAGCTCGCCCGGCGAGCGCACCAGGGTCAGCGCGAGCAGGTCGGCGGCGACGACGGCCAGGCCGCCGTGGGCCTTCACCGCGGCGAGCACCGCCGACGGGTCCCAGAGGTGCCCGGACGCGCCGGGGTACTGCACGAGGGCGCCGAAGCACTCCGGCACCTCCTCCGCGGCGGTGCGCGAGAGCGGGAGCTCGACGATGCGGATGCCGACGGCCTCCGCCCGGCCGCGCAGCAGCGCGAGGGTCTGCGGGAGAGCGTCGGAGTCGACGACGAAGACGTCGGTGCGCGCCTTCGAGGCGCGGCGCGCGAGCAGCATCGCCTCGACGACGGCCGTACCCTCGTCGAGCATCGACGCGCCGGCCGTGTCGAGGCCGGTGAGGTCGGAGACCATCGTCTGGAAGTTGATCAGCGCCTCCAGGCGCCCCTGCGAGATCTCGGGCTGGTACGGCGTGTAGGCCGTGTACCAGCTGGGGTTCTCGAGCACGTTGCGCTTGATCACGGCGGGGGTGTGCGTACCGTAGTAGCCGAGGCCGATCATCGGCCGACGCACCGTGTTCCTCGCGGCGAGGGCGCGCAGCTCGGCGAGCGCCTCCGTCTCGGTGGCCGGAGCGGGCAGCACCTGCGGGAGGTCGCGGACGTGGATCGACTCGGGGACGGCGGCGGTGACGAGCTCCTCCACGGAGTCGTACCCGAGAGCCGCGAGCATGGTGCGCTGCGCGTCGGCGTCGGTCCCGATGTGGCGGGACTCGAAGGCGCCGGGGGTCCTGGTGGCCGCCATCTACTCGCCGACCAGCTCGGTGTAGGCGGCGGAGTCGAGGAGGCCGTCGGGCAGGGCGTCGAAGCGGACCCGGATCAGCCACCCCTCGCCGAACGGGTCGGAGTTGACGAGCTCGGGGCTGTCGACGACGGCCGTGTTGGCCTCGAGGACCTCGCCGTCGACGGGGGCGAACAGCTCGCCCACCGACTTGGTCGACTCGATCTCGCCGACGACGCTGCCGCCCTCGACGCGGGCTCCCGCCTCGGGGAGCTCGACGAAGACGACGTCGCCCAGCTTGTCCGCGGCGTAGGCGGTGATGCCGACGGTCGCGACCTCTCCGTCGACCCGGATCCACTCGTGGTCGGAGGTGTACTGCAGCTCGGTGGGCACGGCCATGTCAGTTCTTCTTTCTCGAGTAGAAGGGGAGCTCGGTGACGGTCATCGGGAGGCGCGTGCCGCGGATGTCGACGGCGAGCGCCGTCCCGGGCTGCGCGGAGGCGGGGGCGACGTAGGCCATCGCGATCGGGACGCCCAGGGTCGGCGAGAGGACGCCGCTGGTGACCACTCCGACCTCGTCGTCGCCGGAGAGGACGGTGTAGTCGGCACGGGCGGCGCGGCGGCCCTCGCCGACGAGCCCGACGAGCACGGGAGCGTCTCCGGAGGGACCCTCCTCGCTGGCCGCGCGGCCGACGAAGTCGATCGGCTTCCCGAAGGCGACGACGCGGCCGAGGCCGGCCTGTGCGGGGAAGACGTCGCGGGAGAGTTCGTGGCCGTAGAGCGGCATGCCCGCCTCGAGGCGGAGGGTGTCGCGGGCGGCGAGGCCGGCGGGGACGAGGCCCGCTCCGGCGCCGGTCTCGGCGAGAGCCTGCCAGAGCGTGGGAGCGGAGTCGGGCGAGACGTAGATCTCGAAGCCGTCCTCGCCTGTGTACCCGGTGCGCGCGATCAGGATCGGGTGCGCCTCGAAGGTCGCGGGCACGGCGCGGTAGTAGCGCAGCTCCGCGAGCAGGCGGGCGGCGTCGTCCGTGTCGAGCACCGACTCCGCTCCCCGCTCGGTCTCGACGGCGAGGCCCTGGACGTTCTGCAGGATCTCGAGCGAGCGCGGGCCCTGCAGCGCGATGAGGGCGACGTCGTCGCTCTCGTCGAACAGCTCGCACTCGAACATCGCGGTGCGGTCGCGGAGCGTCTCGACGACGATGTGCCGGTTGGCCGCGTTCGCGACGACCATGAAGCGGTCCTCGCCCGTGCGGTAGACGACGAGGTCGTCGATCACGCCGCCCGTGCGCTCCAGGAGAAGGGTGTACTTCGCGCGGCCGGCGGCGACGGCCGAGATGTCGCTCGCCAGCGCGTAGTCGAGGGCGTCGACCGCCTCGGGGCCGACGACGAGGATCTCGGCCATGTGCGAGAGGTCGAAGAGGCCGGCGGCGGTGCGCACGGCGTGGTGCTCGGCGAGATCGCCGGAGTAGCGGACCGGCATCTGCCACCCGGCGAAGTCGGTGAAGGACGCGCCGGCGGCGACGTGCACCTCGTGCAGGGGCGAGTAGCGGGCTTCGGGGCTGGTCGTCGGGGTCTCGGACATGAGTTCTCCATTTCGTCGCAGTGCTGGACTCGCGCCGCGTTCGCGGCAGAGCACAGCAGTGCCGTGGGAACTCCCCCTCTGTCGTGGAGCCTGAGAGATTCGCGCCGCCCCGAGGGGTCGAGCGCTTTCACCATGGGCGGATCCGAGCGGATCGCTTTCCAGAGTGGCCAGTTCGACGCGGTACAAGACCTGAGAGATTGGCGGGGAGGCTTGCTCCTTCGGTGCCGACCGGAGTCGGCTCTCCCGCGTCGCGTATTGCGGCCCGGTATTCGGTTCTGCGGTCAGCCTAGCGGTGAGGGCGGACCCTGCGCGGCGTGTCGCCTCTTCCGCTAGGTGTTCAGGTGTTCGTGACACTAAGGTGATCTCAGCACTTACAGTCGGTGCGACTCTTAGTAGGGGGCACCGGATGCCGGACGTGCAGCTCGCCGTGTCGACGGTGATCTTCGCCCTGCGGCCGCACCCGGAGACCGGAGCGAGCACCGTCTGGATCCCCGTCGTCCGGCGCATCCGCGAGCCGTTCGAGGGACTCTGGGCACTGCCCGGCGGACCGCTGCATCCGGACGAGGACCTCGCCGAGTCGGCCCGCCGCACTCTCCGCGAGACCACGGGCCTGGCTCCGCGCTACCTCGAGCAGCTCTACGCCGTCGGCGGCACCGACCGCTCCCCCGGCGAGGACCGCGTCGTGTCGATCGTCTACTGGGCGCTCGTGCGCTCCGCCGAGGCCGACGAGGCCATCGTGGGAGAGAACGTCGCCTGGCTCTGCACCGATCTGCCGCTCGAGCTCGCCTTCGACCACGGACTGATCGTCGACTACGCCCTCTGGCGCCTGCGCAACAAGATGGAGTACTCCCGCATCGCGCAGGCCTTCCTCGGCGGCGCCTTCACCCTGTCCCAACTGCGGGAGGTCCACGAGGCCGTCCTGCAGAAGCCCCTCGACCCGGCCAACTTCCGCCGGACGATCGAGAGCTCCGGCACCGTGGTGCCCACCGGGGAGCGCCTGACGGGCACCCGCCACCGTCCCCCGCGCCTCTACCGCTACGACGAGTCGGCGGCGCTCGTCGACAACGGCCCGCTGCCCGTCTGAGCGCGCCGCCCGACTCCCCCACCCGCCTCACGAGGAGAACACCGTGACATCCGTCGACAGCACCATCCGGCTCATCGAGGGCGGCTCCGCGCCCGGCGCCACCTGCGCGCCCGAGCTCGCGGAGGCCCCCTGGTCGTTCGACCTCGGCCTGCCCGCCTACGGGCCCGGCGCCTCCCAGGCCGACCCGATCCCGGCCGACGCCCCGGTCCAGGGACGTCTGCCGGAGGAGTACACGACGGCGAGCGCCGACGAGCTGCACCACCGCATCCTCGCGGCGAAGGAGACGCTCGGCGAGCGGGTCGTCGTGCTCGGGCACTTCTACCAGCGGGACGAGGTGGTGCAGTACGCCGACTACGTGGGCGACTCGTTCCAGCTGGCGAAGGCGGCGACGAGCCGGCCCGACGCCGAGGCGATCGTCTTCTGCGGCGTGCACTTCATGGCGGAGACGGCCGACATCCTCTCCGGTCCGGAGCAGGCCGTGATCCTCCCGAACCTGGCGGCCGGCTGCTCGATGGCGGACATGGCCGACATCGACTCCGTCGAGGACGCCTGGGCCGAGCTCACCGAGCTCTACGGCACCGAGCCGGACGCCGACGGCCGCGTGCCGCTCGTCCCGGTCACGTACATGAACTCCTCCGCCGCGCTGAAGGCGTTCTGCGGCCGCAACGGAGGCGTGGTCTGCACCTCCTCGAACGCGGCGACCGTGCTCGAGGACGCGTTCGCGCGCGGGCAGCGGGTGCTGTTCTTCCCCGACCAGCACCTCGGCCGCAACACCGCCAAGGCGATGGGCGTGCCGCTGGAGCGGATGCCGATGTGGAACCCGCGGAAGCCGCAGGGCGGCTCCGACACCGCGACGCTCCTGGACGCGCAGGTGATCCTCTGGCACGGATTCTGCTCGGTGCACAAGCGCTTCACGACGGCCCAGATCGCGAAGGCGCGCGCCGAGCACCCGGGCGTGCGCGTGATCGTGCACCCGGAGTGCCCGATGGCGGTCGTCGACGCGGCCGACGAGTACGGCTCGACCGACTACATCGTGAAGGCGATCCAGGCGGCACCCGCGGGATCGACCTTCGCGATCGGCACCGAGATCAACCTGGTGCAGCGCCTCGCCGTCCAGTACCCGCAGCACACGATCTTCTGCCTCGACGACGTGGTCTGCCCCTGCTCGACCATGTACCGCATCCACCCCGGCTACCTCGCCTGGGTGCTCGAGGGACTGGTCGCGGGGACGGTGCTCAACCGGATCGAGGTCGCGGAGTCGGTGCAGGCCGAGGCGCGCATCGCCCTCGAGCGGATGCTCGCGGCCGTTCCGCCCGCCGGGCCGGCGGCGGTCTGACATGGCGCGGGTCGTCGTCGTCGGCAGCGGCATCGCCGGGCTGGTCGCCGCGCTGACGGCGCAGCGCCGCCACGAGGTGCTGCTCGTCACCAAGGGCGCGCTGGCGGAGTCGTCGACGCGCGCCGCGCAGGGCGGGATCGCCGCGGTCACGGCGCCGGGCGACTCCGTGGCGCTGCACGTGGAGGACACGCTCACCGCCGGTGCGGGCCTCGCCGTGCGCTCGGCGGTCGAGGTGCTCTGCGCCGAGGGGCCGGAGGCGGTCGCGGTGCTGCAGGAGTGGGGCGTCGGCTTCGACCGCGAGGGCGGCGAGCTGGCGCGGGGACTCGAGGGCGCCCACTCGCGTCCGCGGATCCTGCACGCCGGCGGCGACGCGACGGGCGCCGCGATCGAGGCCGCGCTCGTGGCGGCGGTGCGGGGCTCGTCCGTCGAGGTGCGCGAGCACGCCGCCCTGGTCGACCTGGTGCGGGAGGGCGGCTCGGTCACGGGCGCCGACGTCCTGCACGACGGCGTGCTCGAGCGCCTGACGGCCGACGCGGTCGTGCTGGCCACGGGAGGCGCCGGGCAGCTCTACCGGCACACCACCAATCCGTCCGTCGCGACCGGGGACGGGCTGGCCGCCGCACTGCGGGCGGGAGCGGAGACGGCGGACCTGGAGTTCTACCAGTTCCACCCGACCACGCTCGCGCTGCCGGGCGGCTTCCTCGTCTCGGAGGCGGTGCGCGGCGAGGGCGCGGTGCTGCGCGACGCCGCGGGCGAGCGGTTCCTGGTCGGGGTGCACCCCGAGGCCGAGCTGGCGCCGCGCGACGTCGTGGCGCGCGCGATCGCGGAGCGGATGCGGCTGCAGGGCGGGCTGCCCGTGCACCTGGACGCCCGGGCGATCGACCCCGAGGTGCTGGCGAAGAGGTTCCCGACGATCTCGGCGGCCTGCCGCGAGAACGGGCTCTCGCTCGCCGACGACCTGCTGCCCGTGACTCCGGCCGCGCACTACTGGATGGGCGGGATCGCGACCGACCTGGACGGGCGCACCAGCCTCCCCGGGCTGCTCGCAGTGGGCGAGGTCGCCCGCACCGGCGTCCACGGCGCGAACCGCCTCGCCTCCAACAGCCTGCTCGAGGGCGTCGTGTTCGCGCGCCGCGCGGCGCTCGCCCTCGACTCCCTCTCCTGGAGCGGCGGCCCGGTCGCGCCTCCCCGCGCCGTCGTCCCGATGACGCTCGACCGCACCGCTCTCCAGGACGCGATGTGGGCGGGAGCCGGCCTCTCCCGGGACGCGGCGGGGCTCACAGCGGCGCGCGACGCGCTCGTCGCCTCCGCCTCGCCCGCTCCGCTCGGACTGAGGACGCTCGAGGACGCGAACCTGCTGACCTGCGCCCTCGCTCTCATCGACGCCGCGACCGCGCGCACGCACTCCGTCGGCGCCCACCACCGCACCGACTCCCCCGACCCCGCGACGGCGAGCGCCGCCGCCCCCACCAGAGAGGCGGCCCTTCCGTGCTGACCCGCCAGAGCATCGACCGCGTCGTCACCCTCGCCCTCGAGGAGGACGCGCCCTGGGGCGACCTGACCTCCGACACCCTCCTCCCCGCGGACGCCACCGCGAGCGCAGCCCTCGTGGCCCGCGAGCCCGGCGTCTTCAGCGGCGGCGCCGTCCTCGTCGGCACGATGCGGCAGGTCGACTCCCGGATCCGCTGCTCGGTGCTCGTGGAGGACGGCGCGGTCTTCGAGGCCGGGCAGACCCTCGCCCGGATCGAGGGCCCCGCGGGCGGCGTGCTCCGCGGCGAGCGGGTCGCGCTCAACCTCGTGCAGCGGATGAGCGGCATCGCCACCCTGACGGCGCAGTACGTCGCCGCGGTGGAGGGGACGCGCGCCCGCATCGTCGACACCCGCAAGACCACGCCGGGCCTGCGCGCGCTCGAGAGGCACGCCGTCCGCAGCGGCGGCGGCCGCAACCACCGCTTCTCGCTCTCGGACGCGGTGCTGGCGAAGGACAACCACCTCGCGGTGCTCGCCGCGCGCGGGATCGACCTGACCGCGGCCCTGCGGGCGGCGCGCGCCTCGATCCCGCACACGGCGCACCTCGAGGTCGAGGTCGACCGGCTCGACCAGATCGAGCCCGCGCTGGCGGGAGGCGCGGACACGATCATGCTCGACAACTTCACCCCCGAGCTGCTCCGCCAGGGCGTCGCCCTCATCGGCGGGCGGGCCGTGGTCGAGGCGAGCGGCGGCGTCGACCTCTCGACCGTGCGCGCGATCGCGGAGGCGGGGGTCGACGTGATCTCCGTCGGCGCGCTCACCCACAGCGTCCGCTCGCTCGACCTCGGCCTGGACATCGCGGTCGAGTGATCTACCTCGACCACGCCGCGACCTCGCCCGTGCGCCGCGAGGTGCTGGAGGCCATGTGGCCGTTCCTCACCGCCGAGTACGGCAATCCGTCGAGCAGCCACTCGCTCGGCGACGCCGCGGCGCGCGCGCTGGAGGCGGCGCGCGCTCACGTGGCCCGCTTCCTCGGCGGCCGCGCCTCCGAGACGCTCTTCACCTCCGGCGGCACGGAGTCGATCAACACGGCGGTCAAGGGCCTCGCGCTGGGGTCGCCGCGCGGACGGCACCTGGTGATCTCGGCGCTCGAGCACGAGGCGACCGTCGAGTCGGCCGACCACCTCCGGCGCCTGCACGGCTTCGAGGTGTCGACGGCCCCCGTCGACGCGACCGGCCTGCTCGACCTCGACGCGCTCGCCGCGCTGGTCCGGCCGGACACCGCGCTGGTCTCGGTGATCGCGGCGAGCAACGAGATCGGGACGGTGCAGGACGTTCCGGCGATAGCGGCGCTCTGCCGATCGCGGGGCGTGCCGCTGCACGTGGACGCCGTCCAGGCCGCCGGCTGGCTGGACGTCGCGGGCTGGGGCGCCGACGCGGTCTCGGTCTCCGGGCACAAGCTCGGGGCGCCGAAGGGCGTGGGGGCGCTGCTGCTGCGCAGCCGGCTCCCGTTCGAGCCCCTGCTGCACGGCGGCGGCCAGGAGCGGGAGCGGCGCTCGGGCACCGAGAACGTGGCCTTCGCGGTCGCGCTCGGCACCGCGGTGCGCCTGCTCGACCCGGACCGCGCGGCGCGGGTCGGAGCCGTCCGGGACGCGTTCGCCGAGCGGGTCGCGGCCCTGGCGCCCCGGGCCGTGCCGCTGGGCTCCGCGGCGCACCGGCTCCCCTCGATCGCCGCCTACGCCGTCCCCGGGCGCAGCGGCGAGTCGACGCTCCTCGAGCTGGAGGAGCGCGGCGTCGTCGTCTCGAGCGGCTCGGCGTGCGCCGCCGGGCGCGACGAGCCCTCGCCCGCGCTGCTGGCCCTCGGCCTCGACCCCGACGTCGCCCGGACCGCCGTGCGGTTCAGCTTCGGCGAGGGCGCCACGCTCGAGGAGGCCGAGGCCGCGTCCTCCGCGCTCTCCGCGGTCCTCACCTGAGACCTCTCGCAGCGGATCCCCGTCGATCGGGAATGTCCGGGGCGTCCGCCGCTGTTCTCCGTCCGTACCCCGCATCCGCGCCCGCGAGTCGAGCCGTCGATGCGCCCCTCACACCGATCCCCCTCACGACCGGAGAACACCTGTGACCGAGCGCAGCACCCTTCCCGCCGCGCGGCCCGCCGCACCCGCCGCCGCCACGACCCTCGAACCGCGCAGCCGCCTGGTCATCAGCCTCCTGCTGGTGTCGGCGTTCGTCGTGATCCTCAACGAGACGATCATGAGCGTGGCGCTGCCCGACCTCATGCGCGACTTCGACGTCGAGGCGCACGTGGGCCAGTGGCTCTCGACCGCCTTCATGCTCACGATGGCCGTCGTCATCCCGATCACGGGCTACCTGATCCAGCGGCTGCACACCCGCACGCTCTTCGCCGCCGCGATGATCCTCTTCAGCCTCGGCACCCTCACCGCCGCGCTCGCCCCGACCTTCGCGGTCCTCCTGGCGGCCCGCGTGGTGCAGGCCGGCGGCACGGCCATCATGATGCCGCTGCTGATGACGACCGTGATGACGCTGGTGCCCCCGGCGATCCGCGGCCGGATGATGGGCAACATCTCGATCGTCATCTCGGTGGCTCCGGCCGTCGGACCGACGATCTCGGGCGTCATCCTCAACTTCCTCGGCTGGCGCTGGATGTTCTGGATCGTGCTGCCGATCGCGATCGGCGCGCTGCTCCTGGGCCTGCGCAAGGTCGAGAACGTCACCGAGCCCCGCTCCATCCCGATCGACTCGCTCTCGGTCGTCCTCTCGGTCTTCGGCTTCGGCGGCCTCGTCTACGGACTGTCGAGCCTCGGCGAGGGCGGAGGCGCTGTCGTCGCGCCGTGGATCCCGTTCGTCGTCGCGGGCCTCGGCCTCGCGGGCTTCATCGCGCGCCAGCTGCTGCTGCAGCGCACCGACCGGGCCCTGCTGGACCTCCGGACCTTCACCTCCGCGAACTTCACCATCGTCATCGCGATGATGGCGGTCAGCATGTCGGCGCTCTTCGGCACCCTGATCCTGCTGCCCCTCTACACGCAGAACGTGCTGGGCCTCACTCCGCTGGAGACCGGGCTGCTCCTGCTCCCCGGCGGCCTGCTGATGGGCCTGCTCGCGCCGTTCGTCGGCCGCGGCTACGACCGCTTCGGCCCGCGCGTGCTGCTCGTGCCCGGCTCCATCGTCGTCGCCGGCGCGCTGTGGGGGTACACCCTGCTCGCGGCGGACTCGTCGCCCTGGTTCGTCCTCTCGCTGCACGTGACCCTCAGCCTGGGCCTCGCCTTCGTCTTCACGCCGCTGTTCACCGCCGGCCTCGGCTCGGTGCGCCCCTCGCTCTACTCGCACGGCAGCGCGATCATCGGCACCGTGCAGCAGCTGGGCGGCGCGGCGGGCACGGCGCTGTTCGTCACCGTCCTCTCGATCCGGTCGGCGGAGCTCGCGCAGGGCGGAGCCGACGAGGTCGCCTCCTACGCCGGGGGCATCCACTCCGCGTTCCTGTGGGGCGCGTCGATCGCGACGGTCGCGATCGTGGCCGCGTTCTTCGTCCGCCGCCCGGCGGAGTCGGACGCGCCGCTCCCGATGGCGCACTGAGCCGGGCGGGCCGACCCCGCCTGTTCACCTCCGCGTCACTCCGCCTCCCTACGGTGTCGCCCCGGCCGCCGCGCTCCCGATCGCGCGGCCGGGACGGAGACGAGACGTGACCGAGACGGCCGGCCCCCAGGACGTGCTCGACGCCGGAGCGGCCACCCCGCCTCCCCGCACGCTGGTCGACGTCCTCCGCGACACCGCGGAGCGCCACCCGGACGCCTCCGCCCTGGAGGACCCGGCCGGCGCGCTCAGCTACCGGGAGCTGCTGGCCCGCACGGTGCAGCTCGCGGGCGAGCTCACCACCGCAGGGGTCCGACGCGGCGACCGCGTCGGGATCCGCATGCCCAGCGGCTCCCGCGAGCTCTACCTCGCGATCCTGGCCGTCCTCGCCGCGGGAGCCGCGTACGTCCCGGTGGACGCGGACGACCCCGAGGAGCGGGCGCGCCTCGTCTTCGGCGAGGCCGCCGTCCGCGGCGTGATCACCGGCTCCGGCCGCTTCGAGCGCACCGGCGCCGACGAGCCGGCCGCGCGCCTGTTCACCGCGAGCGCGCCGCACCCGAGCACGGCGTCGATCCCGCTGCTGCAGCCGCCCTCGCTCGAGGACGACGCCTGGATCATCTTCACCTCCGGCTCCACCGGAACCCCCAAGGGAGTGGCGGTCAGCCACCGCTCCGCCGCCGCCTTCGTCGACGCCGAGGCGCGCCTGTTCCTCCAGGCGGAGCCGCTCGGCCCCGGGGACCGCGTGCTGGCCGGTCTCTCCGTCGCGTTCGACGCGTCCTGCGAGGAGATGTGGCTCGCCTGGCGGCACGGCGCCTGCCTCGTCCCCGCTCCCCGCTCGCTGGTCCGCAGCGGCATGGACCTCGGCCCCTGGCTGACCACGCACGGCATCACCGTGGTCTCGACCGTGCCGACCCTCGCGGCGCTCTGGCCCGCGGAGTCGCTCGAGAACGTCCGCCTGCTGATCTTCGGCGGCGAGGCGTGCCCGCCGGAGCTCGGCGAGCGCCTGGCCGTCGAGGGCCGCGAGGTCTGGAACACCTACGGGCCGACCGAGGCCACCGTCGTCGCCTGCGCCGCGCCCCTCGGCGGGCCTCCCCCGGTGCGCATCGGGCTGCCGCTGGACGGCTGGCGGCTCGCCGTCGTGGATGCGGACGGGCAGCGGGTCGGCGAGGGCGACGTCGGCGAGCTGGTCATCGGCGGGGTCGGGCTCGCGCGCTACCTCGACCCGGTCAAGGACGCCGAGAAGTACGCGCCGGCACCGCTCCTGGGCTGGGAGCGGGCCTACCGCTCCGGCGACCTGGTGCGCTTCGAGAGCGCCGGCCTGGTCTTCCAGGGGCGCGCGGACGACCAGGTGAAGCTCGGCGGTCGGCGGATCGAGCTCGGCGAGGTCGAGGCGGCGCTGCAGGCGCTCCCCGGAGTCTCGGGGGCGGCGGCCGCGGTCCGCACCACGGCGGCCGGCAACCAGGTCCTCGTCGGCTACCTGGCCCTCGCCGGCGGCCGGGAGCTCGACCGCGATGCGGCGCTCGCCCGCCTGCGTGAGGAGCTGCCCGCATCCCTCGTGCCGCTGCTGGCCGTGGTCGAGGAGCTGCCGACCCGCGTCTCCGGCAAGGTCGACCGCGCCGCACTCCCCTGGCCGCTCGCCGTGGGCACGACCGAGGACGCCTCCCTCGACCCCGAGGAGGCGTGGCTCGCCGCCCTCTGGCGCGACGTGCTCGGCGTGCCGGTCGACGAGCGGGCGAACTTCTTCGACCTCGGCGGCGGCTCCCTCGCCGCCGCCCAGCTGGTCGCGCGGATCCGCGAGCGCGACCCCGAGTTCACGGTCGCCGACGTCTACGCCCACCCGCGTCTCGCGGCGATGGCCGCCGAGATCCAGAGCCGCTCGACCGGCACTGCGGAGGTGTCCGCTCACCGCATCGCGCCGGTCCCCCTCAGGATGCGGGTGCTGCAGACCCTCCTCGGCGCACCGCTGCTCGTGCTCGGCAGCGCCCGCTGGGTCACTGCGATCCTCACCGTCACCGCGGTGCTCGACCTGGTGCCGGGGTTCGGCTGGCTGCCCACCGCTCCGCTCGCCGCGCTGATCCCCGCGTTCGCGCTCTTCCTCACGCCGTTCGGGCGGATGGGGCTCACCGTCCTCGCCGCGCGCACCCTGCTGCGCGGGATCCGAGCCGGAGACCACCCGCGCGGCGGGAGCGTGCACCTCCGGCTCTGGCTGGCCGAGCAGATCGCGTTCCAGCTCAAGGCCGTGAGCCTCGCGGGCGCGCCCTGGGTCGCCTATTACGCCCGCGCGCTCGGCGCCCGCATCGCCGACGACGTCGACCTGCACTCCCTCCCTCCGCTGACCGGGATGCTCACGCTCGGGCGCGGCGCCGCGATCGAGCCGGAGGTCGACCTCTCCGGCTACTGGATCGACGGCGACGTCCTGCGCGTCGGCGCCGTCCGGGTCGGCGCCGGCAGCACGGTGGGCGCGCGCAGCACGCTCCTCCCCGGCGCCCGGATCGGCAAGCACGCGCAGATCGAGCCGGGATCGGCCGTCTTCGGGCGAGTGCCGGCCGGGCAGCGCTGGGGAGGATCCCCCGCCCAGCGGCTCGGCAGGGCGAACGCCGGGTTCCCCTCGGAGCGCCCGGCGCGCCGCCCGGGCTGGGTCTGGGCGTACGGAGCGTCCGCGGTCGGCCTCGCGGCGGTCCCGGTCCTCGCCCTCGCGGCCGGGCTCGCCGTCGTGGCCGCCGCCGTGCGCGGCTCGGCCGGCCTCGGCGCCGCGCTCGGGCCGGCTCTCGTCGCCCTCGTGCCCGCCGTCGCCGTCTCCGGAGTCGTCCTCGCCGCCCTCGTCGTCGTCCTGGTGCGCCTGCTCGGCCGGGGCGTCGAGCCGGGCACCCACCCTGTGCGCGGTCGGATCGGCTGGCAGGTCTGGTCGACGGAGCGGCTGCTCGACTCCGCGCGGGTCCTGCTCTTCCCGCTCTACTCGGGCCTGTTCACCCCGGTCTGGCTGCGGCTCCTCGGCGCGAAGGTCGGACGCGACGTCGAGGCCTCGACGGTGCTGCTCCTGCCCGCGATGACGACCATCCGCGACGGCGCGTTCCTCGCCGACGACACGCTCGTCGCCTCCTACGCGCTCGGCGGCGGCTGGATGCGGCTCGCCCGCGCGGAGATCGGCGAGCGCGCGTTCCTCGGCAACTCCGGCATGGCCGCGCCCGGCCACACCGTGCCCGCCGGCGGACTCGTCGCCGTCCTCTCCTCCGCGCCCCGCAAGTCGAAGGCGGGCTCGTCGTGGCTGGGCTCACCTCCCGTGCGGCTGCGGCGCACCGTCGTCGAGGCGGAGTCGGCGCGCACCTTCCGCCCGGCCCGCCGACTCCGCGCGGCCCGCATCGCGTGGGAGCTCGGCCGCTTCGTCCCGGTGGTCGTCTCGGTCGCGATCGGCCTCGGCGTGGTCGCCGGACTGCTCGCGCTGATCCAGACGCTCGGGGCGGTGCTCGCCGCGCTCGCGGGAGGCGTCGTGCTGCTGGCCGCCGGGGCGGTCGCCGCGGCCGTCTCCACCGCCGCGAAGTGGATCCTGATCCAGCGGGTCGAGCCGAGCGAGCAGCCGCTGTGGTCCTCGTTCGTCTGGCGGAGCGAGCTGGCCGACGCCTTCACCGAGATGGTCGCCGCGCCCTGGTTCGCCCACGCCGCCGCGGGCACTCCGGCGCTGGTCTGGTGGCTGCGGAGCCTCGGCGCCCGGATCGGACGCGGCGTCTGGTGCGAGAGCTACTGGCTCCCCGAGGCCGATCTGATCTCGCTCGGCGACGGAGCGACCGTGAACCGGGGCTGCGTCGTGCAGACGCACCTGTTCCATGATCGAATCATGAGCATGGATCTCGTGAGCCTCGACGCCGGCGCCACCCTGGGCCCGCACAGCGTGATCCTCCCCGCCGCGCGGATCGCCGAGCACGGCACGGTCGGCCCGGCCTCGCTCGTCATGCGGGGGGAGCTCGTGCCCGCGGGCAGCCGCTGGAGCGGCAACCCGATCGGCCCGTGGCGCGAGGTGCGCGTCGCCGACTACCACGCGCCCGTCGCGTGAGCCCCGCGCTGACCGGGCTCGAGACCGCCGGCGACCCCTACGTCCCCGGCATCGGGAACACCGGCTACCGCGTCGAGTCCTACGACCTCGACCTCGACTACCGCGTCGCCTCGAACCGCCTGGCCGGCCGGGCCGTGCTGCGGATCGTCGCGCTGCAGCCGCTCCGGCGGTTCTCCCTCGACCTCTCCCGGCTCCGCGTGGCCCGCGTCCGGATCGACGGACGCCGCGCCCGCCACGAGCAGGCGCCGCACAAGCTGCGGGTGTCCCCCGCCGAGCCGCTGGCCGCCGGCGAGAGCGTCGACGTCGAGATCGAGTACAGCGGCCACCCCGCCCCCCGCGCCACCCACTGGGGCGAGCTCGGCTGGGAGGAGCTGGAGGACGGGGTGCTCGTCGCCTCGCAGCCCTCCGGCTCCTCCACCTGGTTCCCCTGCAACGACGACGTCGCCGAGAAGGCTCCGTACCGCCTGCGCGTCACCGCCGAGGAGGGCTACGCCGTGCTCGCGAACGGGGTGCTCATCGACTCGAGCGCCCGCTCCGGCCGCCGCACCTGGCTCTACGAGCAGCGCGAGCCCAGCGCCGCGTACCTCGCCTCGGTGCAGATCGGCCGCTACGCGATCGAGGAGTGCGTGCTCGCCGGCGTCGCGGTGACCCTCGCCCGCCCCGCCGCCCTGGCCGCTCGGGTCGCGCACGACTTCGCTTCGCTCGAGCGCATGCTCGCCCTGTTCATGCGGCTGTTCGGGCCCTACCCCTTCGCCCGCTACTGCGTCGTCGTCACGGCGGACGAGCTGGAGATCCCGCTCGAGGCGCAGGCGATGGCGGTGTTCGGCGCCAACCACGCCGACGGCCGCGGCGGCTCGGAGCGCCTCATCGCGCACGAGCTCGCGCACCAGTGGTTCGGCAACAGCGTGGGCATCGCCCGGTGGCGCCACATCTGGCTCAACGAGGGGTTCGCCTGCTACGCGGAGTGGCTGTGGTCGGAGGAGTCGGGCCGCGCCACCGCCGACGCCTGCGCCCGCCGCCACCACGCGGTGCTGCGGGCTGCGGCGCAGGATCTCGTGCTCGCCGATCCGGGGCCGGTCGCACTCTTCGACGACCGCGTCTACAAGCGCGGCGCGCTCACCCTGCACGCGCTGCGGCTCACCGTCGGCGACGAGCCCTTCCTCCGGCTGCTGCGGGAGTGGACGTCCCGCTACTCCTCCGCCGCCGTCACCGACGAGGAGTTCCGCGAGCTCTGCACCGAGGTCCTCGGCGAGGGCGTGGACGACCTGCTCGACACCTGGCTCCTCGACGAGGAGCTGCCGCCGCTACCGTCCCGGCGCTGACACCAGCGAGTCCGCGAGCGCGTCGCCGTGCTCGCGCCGCCAGCCGATGATGGGCCCGGCGCCCGCGTCCCCCATCGGCCCGAGGGCGACGCTGACCCGCAGCGCGGGGTCCAGCTGCGGCTCGGCCAGCCGGAAGCGGACGCCGTCGATCCGCGCCTCCGCCGCGTGGTGCGACTCGTGCACGTGCACCCGGCGCGGGTCGAGCTCGAGCCCGCGGCCGTCCGCCTTCAGCGCGGCCTCGATCCGGGTCCAGTGCAGGACGGGGTCGGCGGGGCGCATCCCGCCCGTGGCGAAGGGCGCCCCGGCGATGCGCGTGATCCGCTCCCCGCGCTCGGGCGTGCCCAGCGTCGGCTCCACATCGACGCCGACCGCACCGGCGCTGCTCGCCGCGACCACGACGGCGCCCGCGCAGTGCGCGATGCTCACCGACAGCAGCTCGAGCGCGATCCCGCGTCCCTCCAGCCGCGGCCGGCCGTGCGCGCCCCCGCAGCGCGGGCAGCACGCGACGACCCGGACCTCCGACGCGCGCGTCCCCGTGAGCTCGGCCGCGAGCATCCGCAGGAGCACCCGCCCGAAGACGAAGCGCTCGGCCGCCGACGCGGCGACCGTGCCGGTGTAGCGCTCGCGCTCCTCGTCGCTCAGCAGCGGCAGCAGCCGCTCGGCGTCCAGCGTCTGCTCGTCGAGCGCCAGCCAGCGCAGGTGCACCCCCGGCAGCTCCGCGCCGATCCCCGACTCCCCCATGTCCGTCCCCCCGGTCAGCTCGTTGCGGCGTGCTCGCCGCGCTCGTACACGTCCGCGGCCGATCCGACGATCAGCGGGTCCGGACCCAGCGGGCCCACGACCTCCTCGTCGCGTCCGTCGTAGTCGTAGAGGCTCAGGACGTAGCGCATGGCCTCGAGCCGGGCGCGCTTCTTGTCGTTGCTCTTCACGATGGTCCAGGGAGCGTCGGCGGTGTCGGTCGCCGCCATCATCGCCTCCTTGGCCGCGGTGTAGTCGCCCCACTTGTCGAGCGAGGCGAGGTCCATCGGCGAGAGCTTCCACTGGCGCACGGGGTCGATCATGCGGATCGTGAACCGGGTGCGCTGCTCCTCCGCCGAGACCGAGAACCACAGCTTCACCAGATCGATGCCGTCGCCGACGAGCATCCGCTCGAACAGCGGCGTCTGGCGGATGAACTCGTCGTACTGCGCCGGCGTGCAGAAGCCCATCACGCGCTCCACGCCGGCCCGGTTGTACCAGGAGCGGTCGAAGAGGACGATCTCGCCGGCGGCCGGCAGGTGCGAGACGTAGCGCTGGAAGTACCACTGACCGGCCTCGCGCTCGGTCGGCTTCTCGAGCGCGACCACGCGGGCTCCGCGCGGGTTGAGGTGCTCGGTGAAGCGCTTGATGGTGCCGCCCTTGCCCGCGGCGTCGCGCCCCTCGAACACGACCACGAGTCGGCGCCCGTGCTTCTTGATCCAGTTCTGCAGCTTCAGCAGCTCGATCTGGAGGAGGCGCTTGCCCGCCTCGTACTCCTCGCGCGACATCCGCTCGTCGTAGGGGTAGCCCTCGCGCCAGGTGTCGACCTGCGTGCCGTCGCGGCGCAGGAGCACCGGATCGTCGTCGTCCTCGTCCAGCACGACGAGGTCCCGCGCGTCGGCGGGTGTGAGCGTGCGGAGCAGCTCGGGAGTGGGACGGAGGGCGTCATCGGCGGTGTCGGGCACGGAGGGACGCTAGTGCGCCCGTGCGACGCTCCGGTGAACGGCGGGTATCCCCGCGTCTGCGGGGAGGACGGTCGGACGGGCTGCCGCGCCGATCGCGGTCCCGGCCGCCGGATGCGCAGGCTGATCACGGCGGCTGTACGCGACCGAGGCTGCAGTGCTCGATCCGGTGCGTTCCCGCGAGGATCGACCGGCTCCGCCTCGTCTCGGGACGGCGTCAGCCGGTGAACGCCGCAGGAGGCAGGTCGGTCTCGCCGTCCTCGACCGCGTCGAGCAGCCGGTCGACCACGTCCTGCGGCGCCAGACCCGCGCCGAAGCGGGGCGCGTCTCCCGCGAGCGGGTGCCGGGACAGGTCGGTCTCGGTATGGCCGGGGCGCGCGTCGAGCAGGAGGACGCCCGCCCGCTTGTACTCGCGGGCCGAGGCCTTCACGAAGGAGTGCAGTGCCGCCTTCGAGGCGGAGTACGCGGCGAGTCCCGCGGTCGGAGCCTCCGCCACCACGCCGCTGATGGTCAGCGCGAACGGCTCGCGCCCCTCGCCCGCCGACGCGACGAGCGACGGCAGCGCGGCGGTCAGCACCCGGATCGGCGCCAGCGCGTTCACCTCGACGAGCTCCTCCAGAACGGCCGGATCGAGCTCGGCGGAGGGCCCGAAGGCCACGACGCCCGCGGCCACGACGACGCCGTCGAGGCGCCCGTGCCGCTCGAGCACCTCGGCGACCACGCGCCGGGGCTCGTCCTCCCCGCGCAGGTCGGCGACCAGGGGTGCCTCGCCGAGCGCCGCGGAGTCGCGCCCCGAGCGCACCGCGACGGCACCGCGCGCCTCCAGCGAATCGGCCAGGAGGCGGCCGAGGCCGCCCGAGGCTCCGAGGACGAGGACGACGGCACCGTCGAGACGAGTCATGTGGCGAGCCTAGACGGGTGCGCTGTCGCGGATCGGCACTACCGTCCGAGCGACCGGGCCCCTACCGTGAGGCCCATGACACGACTGCAGAGCCGTGCCGTGCTGCAGCGCCTGCTCGAGGTCCTCGAGGATCCCGCCCCCGTCACCATCGGCCACGCGCGTCACGTCCGGATGCTCGTCCGCGAGGCTCTGGAGTGGATCGCCGGCCCTCGGGCGCAGGAGTCCGGTGCGTGGAGCGGCCCCGCTTCGGGAGAGCCCGCGGCCGCGCTCGCCCCCGAGGATCCCGCCGCCACGGACCCGGGTCTCTGACGCTCCCGCCCTCCTCGTAGACTCGTTCGCCGGAGGAACGGGGGGGTCGATGGACGAGGGTGCGCCGGCGGGCTGGTACCGCGACGAGGCCCATGCGGCCGAGATGCGCTGGTGGGACGGCAGGCGGTTCACCGGGGCGCGCCGCTCCGCGCAGGACAGTGCCGCGGTGGTGCGGGACGCACCCGTCACCCCCGTCACGGAGCGCGTCGTCTACCGCCTCCCGAACGCCGACGGCGCCCCGAGCGTCGACGCCCTCGCCGAGGCCGAGCGGATCGAGGAGATCGCCGATCTGATCGACCGCACGCTCAAGGCGGGCGACATCGACGAGCGGACCCTCGAGGTCGATCTGATCCCCGAGCCCGACCACCCCACCGGCCTCGACGCCGTCTCGGTCCGGGCCGGCGGCCGCGTCCTCGGCTACCTGCCGAACGCCACTGCGCACCGTGCCGCCCTCGACCGGGTCGTGGCGAGCGGAGCCGTCCCGGTCACGACCGCGCGCCTCCGGGTCGAGCGCGGCGAGGAGGGGCTGCGGGCCGTCCTCCGCGTCGCCCTCGTCGCCCCGGAGCTGCTCGTGCCGCTCAACGAGCCGCCCGTCGAGCGCCACTCGATCCTCCCCTGGTCGCGGGGCCTGCCGGTCCTGCGCGAGGACGAGCACTTCGCCCGCCTGTCGACGGTGGTCCCGGCGAGCGGCCGCGGCCTGCTGCTGCTGACCCTGCACACCACGGGCGACCTCGTCGAACTCCGACTGGACGGCGAACGGGTCGGCGAGCTCTCACCGACCCTGTCGGCAGACTTCACCCCGACCCTCCGCCATCTCGCGAGCCTCGGCCTCGTCGCCGCCGCCTACGCCTCCCTCCGCGGATCGCCGCTGAAGGTCGAGCTCACGCTGCAGGCCGCGAAGGCCGCGGACCTGCCCGCCGAGTGGGTCGACGGCCGCCCGGTCACGCTCCCCCGACTCCTCCCGCCGGCTCGGACCTACTCCGTCCCGCCCGCGTACACCGCACCGATGCGTCCCACTCCCCGCAGCTCCGAGGCGGTCTCCCGCTCGGTCCGCCGGACCGTCGCCTGGGTGGTCGTCGGCGTCTGCACCCTCGTCGGGCTGTCGAGCTGGCTGATCGGGGACGTGCTGAACTGACGGGCGGAGCGGACGTCCGCGGACGTGACCGGCCTCGTGTCGGACTCCCGGGGTCGGCGATCCCGCACCTCCGTGCAGAAGCGCCCGGCTCGCGGATCCGGGGATCCGAGCGAACCGGGCGCCTCGAGCCGAGCGCGGCCGTCCTACACGTTGAAGCGGAACTCCACGACGTCGCCGTCCTGCATGACGTAGTCCTTGCCCTCGATGCGGGCCTTGCCCTTCGCGCGTGCCTCGGCGATCGAGCCGGTCTCGACGAGGTCGTCGAACGAGATGATCTCGGCCTTGATGAAGCCCTTCTGGAAGTCGGTGTGGATGACACCGGCGGCCTGGGGCGCGGTCCAGCCCTTACCGATGGTCCAGGCGCGCGTCTCCTTCGGGCCGGCCGTGAGGTACGTCTGGAGGCCCAGGGTGTCGAAGCCGATGGTCGCGAGCTGGTTGAGGCCCGACTCCGTCTGGCCGGTCGACTCGAGCATCTCGGCGGCGTCGGCCTCGTCGAGGTCGATCAGCTCGGACTCGATCTTCGCGTCGAGGAAGATCGCCTTCGCCGGCGCGACCAGGGCTGCGAGCTCTGCCTTCCGGGCGTCGTCGGTCAGCACGGCCTCGTCGACGTTGAAGACGTAGATGAAGGGCTTGGCGGTCAGCAGGCCCAGCTCGCGGATCGGCTCCAGATCGATCGAGGAGGCCGACAGCGGCTTGCCCTGGTCGAGGAACTCGCGCGCCTTCTTCGCGGTCTCGACCACGATCGGCTCGATCTTCCTGCCCTTGAGCTCCTTCTCGTAGCGGGCCTCGGCCTTCTCGAGGGTCTGGAGATCGGCGAGGACCAGCTCGGTGTTGATCGTCTCCATGTCGCTGGCGGCGTCGACCTTGCCGTCGACGTGGACGACGTCGGAGTCCTCGAAGCCGCGGATGACCTGCGCGATGGCGTCGGCCTCGCGGATGTTCGCGAGGAACTTGTTGCCCAGGCCCTCGCCCTCGGACGCGCCGCGCACGATGCCGGCGATGTCGACGAAGGAGACGGGCGCCGGGAGGATGCGCTCGGAGCCGAAGATCCCGGCGAGCACCTCGAGGCGGGAGTCGGGCAAGTTCACCACACCCACGTTCGGCTCGATCGTCGCGAACGGGTAGTTCGCCGCGAGCACCGTGTTCTTGGTCAGTGCGTTGAAGAGCGTCGACTTGCCGACGTTGGGGAGACCGACGATTGCGATAGTGAGAGCCACGGGCATCCATCCTACGGCGTGGCGGCGGAAGGGCCGGGCGGGCGGGGCGCGGAGGAACGGGAGGCGCCCGCCCGCGGCCGGCGGGTGCTCCCGCCCGCTCGGGGCGACGCGCGCGCGACGCTCCCTGCGGCGTCGGAGGTGCGTGAGAGGCTGGAGCGTGCCCATCGACTTCACCGCCATCGACTTCGAGACCGCCAACTCGCACGGGGCCTCCGCGTGCTCCGTCGGGCTCGTGAAGGTCCGCGACGGCCGAGTCGTCGACCGCGCCGGCTGGCTCATCCGCCCGCCGTTGGGGTACGACGACTTCCTCGAGTGGAACACGCGGATCCACGGCATCCGCAAGCACGACGTGCACGCCGCCGCCTCCTGGGTCGACCAGTTCGCCGACCTGGCGGCCTTCGCCGGCGAGGACGTGTTCGTCGCGCACAACGCCGGCTTCGACATGGGCGTCATCCGCGCAGCCTGCGCGGCGACCTCCCTCGAGCACCCCGAGTACCACTACCTCTGCTCGCTGCAGCTCGCCCGCAAGACGTACGAGCTCGACTCCTACCGCCTCCCCGTCGTCGCCATGGCCGCGGGCTTCGAGGACTTCCGCCACCACGACGCGTCGGCCGATGCCGAGGCGTGCGCCGCGATCGTCGTGCACGCGGCCCGGCGGCACGGCGCCGCGAGCATGGCCGAGCTCGGCGAGCTGGCCGGCGTCTCCGTGAAGCGCCTGCGCCCGAAGGCTCCCGCCGCCGCCTGACGTCCGTCATGCCGAGTCTGCTCGAGACGATCGGCTCAGCCGCGGGGGTCGCCGAACCAGGTGCTGAAGATGCGCCAGAAGTTCCGGTTCCCGTAGGCCGAGCAGTCGTCGCCCTCGCCGTAGAGGTTCGCGAGCGCCGCCGCGTTCGGCTGGTACGGCGTGTAGTAGTAGAGACCCGCCGTGGCCGCGTTGGCGATCGTCACCGGGGCGGTGCCGCAGGACTCGTCCGGGGAGTAGCGGACGTCGCTGGCCGCGCCGACCGGGTACCAGTCGAAGCTCGAGTCCGGATTCCGGTAGCGCTGGAACTGCCACGCCGCTCCGTACACCTGCGCCGCGAAGCCGTAGGAGTCCGTGTCGCAGTCGGCGGTGTCCGGGCAGCCGTAGCCCGTGGCACTGCGGAACTGCCGCTCGCTCGGCTCCGGATCGGTCACGAGCGACTGCTCCTTCTGCAGCAGCACCAGGAGGACGGCCGGATTCAGCCCGCACGCGCCGGCGACCGAGGTGATGATCTCCGCGGCCTGGACGTCGCGTCCGGCGGGCAGCGCGTTGCACTGCTCGTCGGCCGTGATCGCCGCGGTGTCCTCGGCGTAGTCGCGCAGGCACGGCACCGGCCCGCCCGCGCAGTCGGGGACGCGGGCGTCGAGGAACGCCTGCACCGTGAGCGGTCCGAGCGCGTCGCCGTCGAAGAAGACCTCGTCGGAGATCAGGTCGCCCGGGTCGAAGTCGGCCGCGACGGGGCCCGGCTGGAGGAAGGTCCACAGCCGGACGGTCTGCGGCTCGGACGGCACCGCTGCGAGGCGCGTGCCGTCGACGGAACCTCCCAGCAGGAGTGCCACCAGCGCCGCGACGACGACGACCGCACCGCCCCGCCGGCGTCGGAGGCCGGTCGGGGACGGTGCGGTCGGGGTCATCCCTCCACGCTAGTGGCGGGGTCGCGGGCGATCAGCCGCAGGGGGTGAGCCGCGCGACGTCCTCCGAGAGGGTGGTGGGACCGCCGAGGAGGACGACCCGCTGAGCTCCCGACTTCGCGATGTCGGTCAGGACGGCGCGGGGCACGCAGTTCGTCGGCACGGCGAACAGCGGGCTGTTCGAGTAGCCCGCCGCCGTGGCTCCGGCGAGGGCGTCGGGGAAATTCTCGCCCGTCGCCAGGAACACGGTCTCGGCCCTCGAGAAGGCGGCCCGGTTCAGCTGCTCCGATGTGTCGTAGCGGTCGACTCCGCCGATGCGGGTGATCGTCGGCACCGGAAGCGAGTTCTTGATCCCCTCGCTCACCGACAGGGGGCTGCCCGCGATGGTGAGGTTCTGCACCTTGAGCTTCGAGAGGATGCCCTTCGTCACGGCGTCGGCCGTGCTGCCGGTGCCGTTCACGAGGACGACGGGGGCGTCGACGGAGCCGGCCGCGGCGCTCGCGCCGAGCGCGTCGGGGAACTTCTCGCCCGTGGCGAGCCAGGCGCGCGACGAGCCGCTCGGGAACGCGCTCTGGATGATGAGCCTGGACGTGTCGTAGCGGTCCTTCCCTCCGATGCGGTCCACCGTCGGCGAGTAGGACCTCAGCTGGTTCAGCAGGCCGTCGCCGACGCTCAGTGGGGAGCCGACCACGACGATCCTCGTCGGCTTGAGCCGGCTGAGCTCGTCGCGAACGGGCTGCGACATCGAGTCGCGGTCGACCAGGAGCAGCGGACCCTTCTGCTTGGCCGCGACCGGGGCGGCGCTCAGCGCGTCGGGGAAGTTCGCGCCGGTCGCGATGTAGACGACGGGGACGTTCGGGCCGAAGACGGCCTTCGAGATCGCGACGGCGGTGCCCTGGCGGTCGGTGCCGGCCAGACGCAAGACGTCGATCCCGGCCGACGTGCTCACGGACGAGCAGCCGAGATCCTTCCGGCCGGGGCCCCGGGAGTCGCCCGTGCCGACCCAGCGGTTCCAGTCGACGGAGTCGGCGGAGACGCAGACCTGGTAGGTGCCGGGTGCCGAGACGGGCGTGGTGGCGCCGAAGCCGTGGGCGCGGCCGGCGACGGAGTACTCGCCCGGGATGTCGCCGCGGTCGCCGTTCGCGGTCTGCGTGCGGACCGTGCGGGTGCCGTCGGGGCCGGTCACCGTGACCGTCGTGGTCAGCGCGGCCTGCTGCGTCGTCGGGTCGACGGCCCAGCCGGACACGCTCAGCGTGCTGCCCGAGATGCGCGGGGCGTCGACGCGGCCCGCGGGGGCGATCCCCGCGTTGGCCAGGGTGCCGTTCGGGTTCCAGTCGCTGAAGAGGTACCAGAAGTTGATGTTGCCGTAGGTCGCGCAGTTGGCGTTGCCGGAGCCGGTGAGCGCGTAGTCGTTGGGCTGGTACGGCGTGTAGTAGTAGAGGTCGGCCGTGGCCTGGTTGCGGATGGTGACCGGCGAGGAGCCGCACGCGGTGCTCGGGTAGTAGGCGACGTTCGGCGTCGTGCCCGGAGCGTAGGTGGTGAAGTTCGAGCCGGAGCCGGGCGGGTTGGCGTAGCGCTTGAACTGGCGGGCCGCGCTGTAGACCTGCGTGAAGAAGCCCGCCGAGCCGGGGTCGCACGCCGCGGTGTCCGGGCAGTTGTAGCCGGTCGCCTTGGCGTAGTCCTCGGGGCTCGGCGTCGTGTCGGTGACGAGGCTGCGCTCCTTCTGCACGAGCACGACCAGGGCCAGCGGGTTGATGCCGCAGGCCAGGCCGACGCGCGTGAAGATCGAGGCCGACGACTCGCTGCCGGAGCCCTGGTAGGCGCTGCACATCGCGTCCGCCGCCTTCGACGGAGTCGCCTGCGAGAAGTTCTTGAGGCAGGGGGCGGTGCCGGCGGTGGAGCAGCGGCTGCCCTTCTCGTTCAGGAGCGACTGCACCTGACCGGTGCTCAGCGCGTCGCCGTCGAAGAACTGGGCGTCGCTGACGATGAAGCCGGCGCGGAAGCTCTTCGTCTCCTCGGCGCTGTACTGCGTCGACTGGTCCGGGACGCCGAGGTCGGCGCGGTCGAGGGACGCGTCGAGAGCGCCGGTCTCGACCGAGACGGTCGACGGCGCGTCCTCGGCGGCCGAGGCGGAGGTGATCGGGACGAGGGCGGTGCCGAGCCCGACGGCGAGAGCGAGCGCGGCCGTGAGCAGGCGCGATGAGCGGTAGTGATTCCCCATGATCGCGAAGTCTACGAGGCGGTCGCAGGGCGTCCTGGCCCTCGTTCGGTGGTCGTGGCGCGTCGATCGCTCGATGTCGGAGGTGCGTGGTGTCATCGGCGGCATGGATCTCTCCTTCGTCCTCGGCCTGGTGGTCGGCGCGCTCCTCGCGGGAGTCGTGGCCGTCCTCCTCGCCCGCTCCCGCACGCCAGACGCCGCCCTCGCCCTCGACCTCGCGACGGCCCGCGCCCGCGCGGAGGGCCTGGAGGAGCGGCACGAGGCCGTCGTCGAGCAGCACCGCGAGCACCTCGGCTCCGCCCGCAATCAGATCCGCGAGCTCCAGGAGCAGCTGCGCGTCGTCGCTGAGCGCGAGCGGCACGACGCGCGCATCCTGCAGACCCTCTCCCCCGTCGCCGAGAGCCTGCGCGGCATGCAGGAGGCGGTCGGCCGGCTCGAGCGCGAGCGCGCCGCCCAGTTCGGGGCGATCACCGAGCAGCTCGAGGGACAGCGGGCGGCGGGCGAGCAGCTGCGCTCGACGACCGAGACCCTCGCGTCCGCGCTCCGCTCCACCACGAGCCGCGGCGCCTGGGGCGAGACGCAGCTGCGGAACGTCGTAGAGGCCGCCGGGCTCACCCAGCGGGTCGACTTCGACGTGCAGTTCGGGCTCGATGGCGAGGCGGGCCGCGGCCGCGCCGACATGGTGGTCCGCCTGCCCGGCGGCAAGGCGATCGCGGTGGACGCCAAAGTGCCGTTCGACGCGTACCTGGAGGCGAGCGCGATCCCCGCGGGCGCCGGCGGAGAGGAGGAGGCGCGGCGTGCGGGGCTCCTGCGCGCGCACGTCCGCGCCCTCCGCGGCCACGTGGACGCGCTGGCCGCCCGCTCCTACTGGACCGGCCTCCCGGCGAGCCCCGAGTTCGTCATCGCGTTCGTGCCGAGCGAGCCGCTGCTCGCGAGCGCGCTCGACGCCGACCCGAGCCTGCTCGAGTACGCGTTCCGCAAGCGCGTCGCCCTCGCCTCGCCCGTGACCCTGTGGTCGGTGCTGAAGACCGTCGCCTACACCTGGCAGCAGGACGTGCTCACCGACGACGCCAAGCGCCTGCTCGACCTCGGCAAGACGCTCTACGCCCGTCTCGGCACCCTCGCCGACCACGCCGAGGGCCTGCGCCGCTCGCTCGAGAAGACGGTCGACTCCTACAACGCCTTCGCCGGCTCGCTCGAGAGCCGCGTGCTGGTCACCGCGCGCCAGTTCGACTCCCTCGACGAGTCGCGCGTCATCGCCCCGGTCGGAGGAGTCGCCTCCTCGCCGCGCCGCCTCACCGCCGTCGAGCTGCTCGCCGCGGACGACGAGTCCGAGCGGAGCGCGTAGGGTCCCGGGTCCCCGCTGAGCGAGCACCGGGTGTGCAGGCCGCGCGCGAGCGGCGCCGTCCATCCGGCTCGACACCCGGACGACCGCAGGTCGCGACGGCGCTCCGCCTCCGGGGCTCGGCGGAGGAGCGCCGTCGAGGCGTATCGAGACCGGCCGCGGCCCCGCCCGCTCGCCTCGGTGACCGAGGCCGGTGTCCTTCCGCGTCCTGCACGCCGGAACGCCGCCGCACTCGCCGAAGCGCCGTCAGCGGAGCGGCGCCTCAGCGGCGGGGCGGCGTCTCGGACAGACGGTGACGGCCTAGACCCACTTCTCCGCGAGGTGCTGGGCGGTCACGCGGCGGATGGTGCCCGAGCGGGAGCGCAGCACGATGGACTCCGTCGTGATGACGTGGCCCTCCTTGCGCACGCCCTTCACGAGCCCGCCGTTCGTCACTCCGGTCGCGACGAAGTAGGTGTTGTCGCTGCGGACGAGGTCGTTGGCGTGGAGGACGCGATCGAGATCGTGGCCGGCGTCGATGGCGCGCTGGCGCTCGTCGTCGTCCTTCGGGCGGAGGATGCCCTGGATCACTCCGCCGAGCGCGCGGATGGCGCAGGCCGTGATGATGCCCTCGGGCGTGCCTCCGGTGCCGACGCACATGTCGAGTCGGGAGTCGTGGCGAGCGGCGTTGATGCCGCCCGCGACGTCGCCGTCGAGCAGGAGGCGCGTGCCGGCTCCGGCCGCGCGGATGTCCTCGATCAGCTGAGCGTGGCGCGGGCGGTCCAGCACCGCGATGCGCATCTCCTCGACGGGCTTGCGCTTGGCGCGGGCCAGGGCGCGGATGTTCTCGCCGATCGGGCGCTGGATGTCGATGATCCCGACGCCCTCGGGCCCGGTGACGATCTTCTCCATGTAGAACACGGCGGAGGGGTCGAACATCGCGCCGCGGTCGGCGACGGCGATCATCGAGAGCGCGTTCTGGCGCCCGGCCGCGGTCAGCGAGGTGCCGTCGATCGGGTCGACGGCGATGTCGGCGGCGGGCCCCGAGCCGTTGCCGACGTGCTCGCCGTTGAAGAGCATGGGCGCGTTGTCCTTCTCGCCCTCGCCGATCACGACGACTCCGTCGAAGTTCACGGTCCCGAGGAAGGTGCGCATGGCGTCGACCGCTGCGCCGTCGGCGGCGTTCTTGTCGCCCTTGCCGATGAAGGGCACGGCGCGGATCGCGGCGGCCTCGGTGGCGCGGACGAGCTCCATGCCGAGGTTGCGGTCGGGGTGGAGGTAGAGCGAGTCGTTGTCGATCACAGAGCGGAGTCCTTCGTCGTCGAGTTCGTGCACGTCGTCGCAGGACCCGCGGAGCGGATCCCCATCCCTGCCCGAAGCCTAGTCCAGGGCCCTCCACGGGCGGAGGGACCGCGGAGGGGCGCCTCGCTAGACTCGTCCGCGACGCGGGCCTCGCCCGACCCCCCTTCGTTCATCCGTCAAAGGAGATGCCATGCCCGTCGCTACCCCGGACCAGTACGCAGAGATGCTCGACAAGGCGAAGGCGGGCGGCTTCGCCTACCCGGCGTTCAACGTCTCGTCGTCGCAGACGATCAACGCGGTCCTCCAGGGCCTCACCGAGGCGGGCTCGGACGGCATCATCCAGGTCACCACCGGAGGCGCGGACTACTTCGCCGGCCACACCGTGAAGAACCGCGCGGCAGGCGCGATCGCCTTCGCGAGGTTCGCGACCGAGGTCGCCAAGAACTACCCGGTCACGGTCGCGCTCCACACCGACCACTGCCCGCAGAACGCGCTCGAGGGCTTCGTCTACCCGCTGATCGCCGCCTCCGAGGAGGAGGTCAAGGCCGGTCGCGAGCCGCTGTTCCAGTCGCACATGTGGGACGGCTCCGCGATCCCGCTCGACGAGAACCTCGCCATCGCGAAGGAGATCCTCCCGCGCGTCAAGAACATCAACGCCATCCTCGAGGTCGAGATCGGCGTCGTCGGCGGCGAGGAGGACGGCGTCTCGCACGACATCAACGAGCACCTCTACACCACGCTCGACGACGCGATCGCGACCGTCGAGGCCCTCGGCTTCGGCGAGCAGGGCCGCTACATGGCCGCCCTCACCTTCGGCAACGTCCACGGCGTCTACAAGCCGGGCAACGTGCGACTGCGCCCGGAGCTGCTCCGCGAGATCCAGGACGGCCTGCAGGCGAAGTACGGCACCGGCGCGCTCCCCCTCGACCTCGTCTTCCACGGCGGCTCGGGCTCGACCGACGAGGAGATCGCCGAGGCGGTCCGCAACGGCGTCGTCAAGATGAACATCGACACCGACACGCAGTACGCGTTCAGCCGCTCCGTCGCGGACACCGTGCTGAAGAACTACGACGGCTTCCTCAAGGTCGACGGCGAGGTCGGCAACAAGAAGGTCTACGACCCGCGCTCGTGGGGCAAGATCGCCGAGACCGCGATGGCCGCGCGCGTCGCCGAGGCGACCCGTCAGCTCGGCTCGGCCGGGAACTCCGGGAAGTAGGGCACCGCTCCGTGACGAACGCACACGATCAGCCGGGCGACAGGCGTCCGGAGCCGCAGTACGGCGAGTACGCGCCGCCCGGCTGGTCGTGGCAGCCGCCGGAGGACGCCGTGGTCGTCCCCGACCCGAGGGGGTCGGAGACCGATCCGAGGCCCGCGACCGCTCCGGCCGCGAAGCCCGTCGCGCATCCCGTCGACCGCCTGCTCACGATCGTGCTGCTCGCGCTCGGCGTGTTCTTCGCCGTGCCGACGCTGCTCGATCCCTCGAGCTTCGCGACGACCCTCCAGGAGCTCTACCGCTCCCAGGGCATCGGCACCTACGCGTCGCCGGAGCTCGCACGGATCCTCGGCGTCGTGGTGGCGCTCGCGCAGTCGCTGATCGTCGCCTTCGCGGTGTGGATCTCGATCCGGCGGCTCCGCGCCGGCAAGCGCGCCGTGCTCGTCCCGATCCTCGGGATCGCGGCGACCGTGCTGCTCTCTCTGATCGTCGCGGCGATCGCCATCCTGGGCGACCCGACGTTCGCGGAGTACGTCACGCGCATGTCGGGCTCGCAGGGCGGCGCCGGCACCGACGTCTAGCGTCGATCCCCGTTCCACCGCACACGGAAGAGGCCGCCGCTCCCGAGGGAGGGCGGCCTCTTCCGTGTCCGGGCCGGAACGCTCTAGGCGCCCGCTCCCGCGCTGATGCGTCCACCGACGCCGCGGGCGTCGCGCTTGCCGGCGACGTCCTTGCGCAGCTCCTTGGGGAGCGAGAACATCAGGTCCTCCTCCGCCGTCTTGACCTCCTCGACATCGCCGTACCCGGCGGCGGCGAGGTCGTCGAGGACCTCCTGGACGAGCACCTCGGGCACCGAGGCGCCGCTGGTGACGCCGACGGTGCGGATGCCCTCGAGCCACTCCTGCTTGATCTCGCTCGCGTAGTCGACCCGGTAGGCGGCCTTCGCGCCGTACTCGAGGGCGACCTCGACGAGGCGTACGGAGTTGGAGGAGTTCGCGGAGCCGACAACGATGACCAGCTCGGCGCCCGCGGCGACCTTCTTGATCGCGACCTGGCGGTTCTGCGTGGCGTAGCAGATGTCGTCGCTCGGCGGGTCCTGCAGGTTGGGGAAGCGCTCGCGGAGACGGCGCACCGTCTCCATCGTCTCGTCGACCGAGAGCGTCGTCTGCGAGAGCCAGACGACCTTGTCCGGGTCCTTCACGACGATGTTCGGCACGTCGTCGGGGCTGCCGACGAGGGTGACGTGATCGGGAGCCTCGCCCGCGGTGCCCTCGACCTCTTCGTGGCCCTCGTGGCCGATGAGGAGGATCTCGAAGTCGTCGCGCGCGAAGCGGACGGCCTCGCGGTGCACCTTCGTCACCAGGGGGCAGGTCGCGTCGATCGCCTGGAGACCGCGGTCGGCCGCGCCCTGGACGACGGCCGGTGAGACGCCGTGCGCGCTGAAGACGATGTGCGATCCCTCGGGCACCTCGTCGACCTCGTCGACGAAGATGGCGCCCTGGCTCTCGAGCGTGGAGACGACGTGCACGTTGTGCACGATCTGCTTGCGCACGTAGACCGGGGCACCGTAGTGCTCGATGGCCTTCTCGACGGCGACGACCGCGCGGTCGACTCCGGCGCAGTAGCCGCGGGGCGCGGCGAGGAGGACGCGCTTGCGGCCCTCGACGGGGACGTCGCGCAGACGCCCTGTGGCGCGGGGCATGCGCGGCATGGGCAGGCTGATCGGGACTTGGCTCACCCCCTGATTCTACGTGGTGCATCCTGTGCCCGGGCCGTCCCGGTGTCGGACCCGTCCCGTACCGTTGTCGTCGCGGGAGGGCACTCCCGCTCCCCCCGTCCCTCCGAGCAGAGGCAGCGATGACCGACGCCCCACCCACCGCCGACGCACCCTGGCCGGTCGGCCTGCTCGCCAGCAAGATCAAGGGCTGGATCGAGCGCCTCGGGACCGCGTGGGTCGAGGGCGAGATCACCCAGTGGGGCGCGTCCGGCGGCAACGTCTACGGGAAGCTGAAGGACCTGTCCGGAGACGCGACGGTCGGCTTCACCGTCTGGTCGTCGGTGCGGAGCCGCCTCCCGGCCGACCTCAAGCAGGGCGATCGGGTCATCGCGCTGGTGAAGCCCAACTACTGGGTCAAGGGCGGCACGCTCTCGATGCAGGTCTTCGAGATGCGCCACGTCGGCCTGGGCGATCTGCTCGAGAAGCTCGAGCGGCTCCGCCGGCAGCTCGCGTCGGAGGGGCTGTTCGACGCCTCCCGCAAGAAGCCGCTGCCGTTCCTCCCGCACGGCGTGGGCCTCATCACCGGCAAGGACTCGGACGCCGAGAAGGACGTGCTGCGGAACGCGCAGCTGCGCTGGCCGGCCGTGCGCTTCCGGGTGGTCCACTCGGCCGTGCAGGGCGACCGGACGGTCCCGGAGGTGCTCTCGGCCCTGCGGACCCTCGAGGCCGACGACAGCATCGACGTGATCGTGATCGCCCGCGGAGGCGGCGACTTCCAGAACCTGCTCGGCTTCAGCGACGAGGCGCTCGTGCGCGCCGTCGCCGCCTGCTCCACTCCGGTCGTCAGCGCGATCGGCCACGAGGCCGACCGCCCGCTGCTCGACGACGTCGCCGACCTGCGCGCCTCCACTCCCACCGACGCCGCGAAGAGGGTCGTGCCCGACGTCTCCGACGAGCTGCTGCGCGTGCAGCAGGCCCGGCTGCGGATGACCGGCCGCGTGAGCGGGCTCGTCTCGCACGAGATCGACCGGCTCTCGCAGCTGCGCTCGCGGCCGGTGCTCGCCCAGCCGCACGTGCTGGTCGACCGGCACGCCGAGGAGCTGACCCGCTGGGTCGCGCGCGGCGCCGAGCTGGTGGACCGCCGCCTCGAGCGCGCGCACCTCGAGGTCGAGCGCCTGCACGGCCACCTGCGCGCCCTCTCCCCCCAGCACACCCTCGACCGCGGCTACGCGATCGTCCAGAACGCGGCCGGGCACGTCGTCCGGGCGCCCGGTGACGCGCCGGCCGGCGGCGCACTCGTCCTCACGCTCGCGGAGGGGGCCGTCGGCGCCCGCTCCGAGGGGCCCACCGGCGATCCCGCCGGCCGGTCCTGAGCCCGCCGCGCCACCCGTCCCCCCTCAGCCCCGATCGATAGGATCAGACCCATGCCCGACTCCCCCGACGCCCCGGCGACCGACTCCGACGTCTCGGGATTCTCCTACGAGCAGGCGCGCGACGAGCTCGTCCGCGTCGTCTCCGAGCTCGAGCAGGGCAGCTCCACCCTCGAGCGCTCGCTCGCCCTGTGGGAGCGCGGCGAGGCCCTCGCCGCCCGCTGCGAGGAGTGGCTGATCGGAGCACGCGCCCGGCTGGACGCGGCCCGCTCCGGAGGGGCGGCCGCCGGATGAGCCGCGCGAAGCCCGCGCGGGTCGTCGCCGAGCTCGGGCGCCCGGAGACGGCCGCCGAGACGGCCGCACGCAAGGCCGAGAACTCCCGGCTCTACCGTCAGCGCAAGACGGTCAACAACCTCGTCTTCTCGCTGCTCGCGACCGTCGGCGCCGTGGCGCTCATCGTCCTGCTCGTCCCCCGCGGCGACACCGTGGAGCTCTCCTCGGTCGACGTCCCCCGCGTCGCCGCACAGGTCCAGCTGGGCGAGGAGCAGACGCTCGCCGTGCCCTCCCTGCCCGACGGCTGGAAGGCCAACGCGGCCGAGCTCCGCCGCGAGAACGGCACCGACTACTGGTACGTCGGCCTGATCACCCCGAAGGCGGGCTACATCGGCCTGAGCCAGGGGCTCGACGCGGACGCGGCCTGGGTCGCGACGCAGCTCGACC
The DNA here is from genome assembly GCF_002932635.1 of Rathayibacter sp. AY1D1. Lineage (NCBI taxonomy): Bacteria > Bacillati > Actinomycetota > Actinomycetes > Micrococcales > Microbacteriaceae > Rathayibacter > Rathayibacter sp. AY1D1. The sequence goes on along the minus strand of NZ_PSVY01000003.1, from coordinate 14,014 downwards.
GCCGGGCGGCGACCGGCGTCGAGACGATCGACGGCCGCGACTGGACCGTCTACGACCACCGCGACTCCGGCGACGACACCGGCAACACGCCCTACGCACTCGAGACGACGGAGGGCTCCAGCACCTACCTCGTCTACGGCACGGCCCCGACGGACGAGATCCGCCTGGTCGTGGACGCCATCACCCCGCAGATCGGCCAGGAGGAGTCCCGATGAGCCTCGGAACCAGCAGCACCGTCCCCCGCGAGTCCCGCCCGCCGGCGTGGGTCTGGAAGGAGATGCTCCGCGGCAACCAGCGCTTCGTCGCCGGCGAGCCCCGCCACCCCCGCCAGGACGTCGAGCGCCGCGCCGAGCTCGCCGCCGCGCAGGCCCCGCTCGCCGCGCTTTTCGGCTGCAGCGACTCCCGCCTCGCGGCCGAGATCATCTTCGACCTGGGGCTCGGCGACCTCTTCGTCGTCCGCAACGCCGGCCAGGTGATCGCCGACTCCATCATCGGCTCGCTGGAGTACGGCGTCGCCGTCCTCGGCGTGAAGGTGCTGCTCGTGCTCGGCCACGACGAGTGCGGAGCGGTCCGGGCGGCGATCCAGTCGCAGGCGCCCGGCGCCGAGCGGCTCCCCCCGCACATCGAGCACCTGATCGAGCCGATCATCCCCGCGGTGCGCCGCCTCGTGGGCGCCCAGCCGGACGGCCGCGTGCTCGTCGACCCGTCGGCGACCGACGCGCTGGCCGTCGGCCGCGAGCACCTGCGCGACACGGTCGCCGAGCTGCTCCAGCGCTCCCCGCTGATCGCCGACGCTGTCGCGACCGGGCGGCTCGCCCTCGTGGGCGCCAACTACCGGCTCTCGGACGGCACCGTGATGTCCGATGTCGTGCTCGGCATCGATCCGCCCGAGCTCAGCCCCTACGTCTCCGAGCTGGAGCGCGACTCCGGCTCGGCCTCCTCCGCCGCCGCTCCGAGCGCGGTGGGATCGGATCCCGCGTGAGCGGCTCCGGACAGCACAGCACCAACCGATCAGACAAGGACGAACACAGCGTGGTGGATCACTCCCCGACCGACGACTCCGGCGACTTCCGCATCGAGCACGACACGATGGGCGAGGTGCGGGTCCCCCGCGACGCCCTCTACGCCGCGCAGACCCAGCGGGCGGTCGAGAACTTCCCGATCTCGGGTGCGGGGCTCGAGCCGGCCCAGATCGCGGCCCTCGCGCGCATCAAGAAGGCGGCGGCGCTGGCCAACGCCGAGCTGGGCGTGCTCGACGCCGACATCGCCACGGCGATCGCCGACGCGGCCGACCTCGTCGTCGGGGGCGGCTACGACGCGCACTTCCCGATCGACGTCTACCAGACCGGCTCGGGCACGTCCTCGAACATGAACATGAACGAGGTGCTGGGCTCGCTGGCGACCACGGCCCTCGGCCGCACCGTGCACCCGAACGACCACGTCAACGCCTCGCAGTCCTCCAACGACGTGTTCCCCACCTCGGTCCACGTCGCCGTCACCGGCGCGCTCATCGAGTCGCTGATCCCCTCGCTCGAGCAGCTCGCCGAGTCGCTCGAGGTCAAGGCGGAGCAGTGGGCCGAGGTCGTCAAGGCCGGCCGCACCCACCTGATGGACGCCACCCCCGTCACGCTCGGCCAGGAGTTCGGCGGCTACGCCGCGCAGATCCGCCTCGGCATCGAGCGCGTGCGGTCGGCGCTCCCCCGCGTCGCCGAGGTCCCGCTCGGCGGCACCGCGGTCGGCACCGGGATCAACACCCCCGCCGGCTTCCCGCAGAAGGTCATCGCGCGCCTCGCGGAGGAGACGGGCCTTCCCGTCACCGAGGCCCGCAACCACTTCGAGGCCCAGGGCGCGCGGGACTCGCTGGTCGAGGCCTCCGGAGCGCTGCGCGTGCTCGCGGTGAGCCTGACCAAGATCAACAACGACCTCCGCTGGATGGGCTCCGGCCCCAACACCGGCCTCGGAGAGCTGCGGATCCCCGACCTCCAGCCCGGATCCTCGATCATGCCCGGCAAGGTGAACCCGGTGATCCCGGAGGCCGTCCTCATGGTCTGCGCGCGCGTGATCGGCAACGACGCCACCATCGCCTGGGCCGGCGCCTCGGGTGCCTTCGAGCTCAACGTCGCGATCCCCGTCATGGGGACGGCGCTGCTGGAGTCGATCCGCCTCCTCGCGAACTCCGCCGTGCTGCTCGCCGACAAGACCGTCGACGGCCTCGAGGCCGACGTCGAGCACGCCCGCGCCCTCGCCGAGTCCTCCCCCTCGATCGTCACGCCGCTCAACAAGGTGATCGGCTACGAGGCCGCCGCCAAGGTCGCGAAGAACTCGGTCGCCAAGGGGATCACCGTCCGCGAGTCGGTCGTGGACCTCGGCTTCGTCGAGCGCGGCGAGGTGACGGAGGAGCAGCTCGACAGCGCCCTCGACGTCATGTCGATGACCCACCCCGGCTGAGCCCGGCCCTCCAACGGCCCGTCCCTGCGCTCGGCGCGGAGGCGGGCCGTCAGAGCACCAGCCAGAACCCCGTGAGCAGGAACGGTCCGAACGCGACCCGTCCGCGGACGCGCAGCACGAGCACCCACAGCCCTGCCACCGCGAAGCCGACAGCGGGCGCGGCGACGACCTGCTCGGGTCCGAGAGCCGCGAGCGGCGGTGCGAGGGCCGCCTGGAGCTTCACTTCGCCGAGGCCCAGCCCGCCCGCCGCATGCAGCACGCCCAGGCACAGCACCGTCGCGAGGACGGCGAGAAGCGTCCCCGCCGTGGGCGCGAGGACGGCTCCGACCACCAGCAGCGGGAGCGTGACCGCGTTCGGGAGCCGGTGCCCGCGCACATCCGCCAGCACCAGCGGCACGCTCGCGAGCGCCACCGGGACGAGGCCGGGCGCCCGACCGAGGTGCGGGGCCCCGATCAGGAGGAGCGCCAGGGCGCCCAGGAGCAGGGCGGCCCGGTCGAGCAGAGATCCGCGGAGCATCCGCCGAGACTAGGGGGCGACGCCCTCGGGGCGTCGGAGTTCTCCACAGGGCGGCCCGGCGGCGTGCTCGGGCGGCGGCGGGTCCCATCCCGGCCTCAGTCGTGCGGCGGCAGCGGTCCCAGCAGGAGCGACGCCCAGGCGCCGTGCGCCGACGCGTCGTCGGAGGGGTGGAACTGCCCGGCGAGCACGTCGCGGTAGAGGCGACCGAGCTCCGACCGGCGCTGGTACGCCGAGCCGCCCGCGATCCGGACGGCGCTCTCGACCACGCGGAGCGCTCCCTCCGTGGTGCGGATCTTCACCCCGACCAGCGAGGGGAACCAGCGCGCGCCGCGGTCGACGAGCGCGTCCACGTCGGCCGCCGCCGTGCGCAGGGGCGCCTCGAGCCCGTCGAGCAGCATCCCGGTCTCAGCCACCCGGTGCCGCACCTCGGGGTCCTCCGCCAGTGGCCGCCCTCCCGCCCGGAGGGAGGTCCGTCGGCGGACGGAGGCGACGGCGAGCTCGAGCGCGCGCTGCGCGACACCGAGGTAGACCGAGGAGATCAGCACCTCGAAGGCCGCGAAGACGGCGAAGACGAAGGGGTCGGCGGTCGGTCCGACGGGCAGCGAGCGGATCATCCGCTCGGCCGGGACGACGACGCCGTCGAGCACCGTCGTGCGGCTCTGGGTCGCCCGCATGCCGAGCGTGTCCCAGTCGTCGCGGACCTCGAGCCCGGCGACCGGCGAGTCCGGGCGCTCACGGTGCACGAAGCCGTGCACGAGCCGCGGCTCCGACCCGCTGTTGTCGCGACCGAACACGCCGAGCCGCGTCCAAGCGGGCGCGAGGGAGGTGAAGACCTTCGTGCCGGTGAAGCGGTAGCCGCCGTCCCCGAGCGGCTCCGCCCGCGTCAGCGAATCCGAGAGCACCAGGTCGTTGCCCGCCTCGCTGTTGCCGAAGGCGAAGACGTGACCCGTCGCGGCGTCGACGAGAACCGAGCGGAGGGAGTCGTCGCCCCGCTCGAGCAGGATTCGCGCGATCCCGGTCCAGACCAGGTGCATGTTGACGGCGAGCGCGGTCGCGGGCGCGGCGGTCGCGAGGCGCGTCTGCTCGGCGGCCGCCTGCTCCAGGCCGAGGCCGGCACCGCCGAGCTCCTCGGGGACGAGCAGCGCCAGGTACCCGATCGAGCGCAGCTCCTCCAGGTCGTCCGCGCAGAACGCGTTGCGCTCGTCGTAGTCGGCCGCGCGGGTGCGGAAGCGCTCGAGGAGCGCGTCGTCGAGGATGCTCACCCGTCCACGCTACGCCCCGGTGCCCTGCAGGGACGCGCCCGGCCCGGGGATCCTCGGATCCCACGGACCGGACGCACAGCGAGCCCGTCAGGCGAGCTCGTTCGATTCCAGCATCTCGGTGACCAGAGCGGCGATCGCCGAGCGCTCGGAGCGGGTCAGCGTGACGTGCGCGAACAGCGGGTGGCCCTTCAGCGTCTCGATCACGGAGGCGACCCCGTCGTGCCGGCCGACCCGGAGGTTGTCGCGCTGCGCCACGTCGTGGGTCAGCACCACCCGGGAGTTCTGCCCGACCCGCGAGAGCACCGTGAGCAGGACGTTCCGCTCCAGCGACTGCGCCTCGTCGACGATCACGAACGCGTCGTGCAGCGAGCGCCCGCGGATGTGCGTGAGCGGCAGCACCTCGAGCATCCCGCGCTCGATCACCTCGTCGAGCACGTTCTGCGACACCAGCGCCCCGAGCGTGTCGAAGACCGCCTGCGCCCAGGGGTTCATCTTCTCGGCCGCGTCGCCGGGCAGGAAGCCGAGGTCCTGGCCGCCCACCGCGTAGAGCGGCCGGAAGACCATGATCTTCTTGTGCTGGCGCTTCTCCAGCACCGCCTCCAGGCCCGCGCAGAGCGCCAGCGCCGACTTGCCGGTGCCGGCCCGGCCGCCGAGCGAGACGATGCCGACCTCCGGGTCGAGCAGCAGGTCGATCGCGAGCCGCTGCTCCGCCGACCGCCCGTGCAGGCCGAACACGTCCTTGTCGCCGCGGACCAGCGTGATCTGCCGCTTGCCGGTGACCCTCGCGAGAGCGGAGCCGCGGTCGGAGTGGACGACGAGCCCGGTGTTGACCGGGATGTCGGCCACGACGTCCGTGAAGAGCCGCTCGCGGTCGTAGAGCTCGCTCATCGCGTCGCCGCCGAGCGTCACGTCGTCCATGCCGGTCCAACCGGACTCGGGGGCCTGCTCGGCCAGGTACTCCTCCGCGGCGAGGCCGATGGAGGCGGCCTTCACGCGCATCGGCATGTCCTTGGACACGACGGTGACCACGGCGCCCTCGCTCTGCAGGTTGAGCGCGACGGCGAGGATCCTCGCGTCGTTATCGCCCATCTGGAGCCCGCTCGGCAGCACCGACATGTTCGAGTGGTTGAGCTCGACGCGGAGCGTGCCGCCGCGGCCGACGGCGATGGGGAAGTCGAGGCGCTCGTGCTGCACGCGCAGCTCGTCGAGGCGGCGCAGGGCCTGCCGGGCGAAGTAGCCGATCTCGGGATCGTTGCGCTTGCCCTCGAGCTCGCTGATGACGACGATCGGCAGCACGACGGCGTGCTCCGCGAACCGGAACATCGAGGACGGATCCGACAGCAGCACCGAGGTGTCCAGGACGTAGGTGCGGAGGAGCTGATCGGCCGGATCCGAGGAGCCGTGCTGGACACGGCGGTGGACGCCGCCCTGCGTCCCGGTCTGCGGATCCATGCCCTGGGGAACTGTCACGACGACTCTCCACACTCCGGGGGCCGGAGCCCCCGGCTCATGTCCTCGAGCCGGTCTCATCGGTGCGTGTCGTGCACCGCGCAGTGTCCCTTCGGCGTCTGCGCGATGTCGAGCCGTACTTCTGTGGCCGTCTCGACCAGGCGCTGTACCTGATGACTCGAACCTAACCCGGCGAATGACATCCGTGTGCTTCTCACCGCTACGAATGTGTAACCAGTGTGTGAACGCGCGGAATCCGGCCTAGTAGTCGATGCTCGTGGCCGACGAGATCAGGGCGGCGCGGAGCAGCGCGAGGGTCGCGTCGGTGGTGCCGGCGTGCGCGCTGAAGCGGACGGTGCTCGGACGCACGCGCGCGGTGACGCCGTGCGCGGCGAGGGAGGCTGCCAGCGGGGCCAGCTCCTCCGGCCCCGGCTCGACGACCACGATGCCGGCGCGCTCGTGCTCGCCGCGGGAGCCCACGACCGCCAGTCCGAACTCGTCCGCGAGGTCGACGATCGCGCTGACCCGCTCCGCCACGAGCGCGGCGATCGTCGACTGCCCGACCGCGGCGACCTCCTCCAGCGCCGACGCGAGCCGGGCCTGGGCGATCGGGTCCGGGTTGCTGATGCTGAAGGCGCGGGCGTCGCCGCGCGGCGGAGCCACCTCGTCCCACGGCTCCGCCTGCTCCGATCCCGTCCAGCCGGAGAGCACCGGGGTCAGCCGCGACAGCGCCCGCTCGCTGAGCGCGAGGAAGCCCGTCCCCCAGCCGGCGCGGAGCCACTTCTGGCCGCCGGTGACGACCACGTCCGCCAGCTCGTAGGGCGCGTCGACGATGCCGAAGCCCTGGATCGCGTCGAGGACGAGCATCCGGTCGCCGATCACGTCGCGGATCGCCGCGACGTCCGCGAGGTAGCCGGTGCGGGAGTCGACCAGGCTCACCGCGACGGTCGTCACGTCGTCCGTGAGCTGCTCGCGGACCGCCTCCGGCGTCACCCGTCCCTGCTCGGTCCGCAGCCAGCGGGGCTCCACCGAGCCGAGAGCCTGCGCCGAGCGCACCGCCGCGAACGGCAGGCTCGGGAACTCCGCGGCCGACAGCAGCACCGCGCCCGAGGCGCCGAACAGCGCGTGCAGGAGGCCGGTCGAGGTGTTGGGCTGGAAGACGACGCTGTCGGCGGGGACGCGCACGAGCGCCGCCGCCGCCTCCCGGACGCGCTCGTCCTGCCGGAACAGCTCGTCGAGGGTGCCGCTGCGCGCGCGCACCAGCAGCTCGACGGCCGCCTCCTGCTCGGCGGCGACGGTCGCCGAGAGCGGGCCCACCCGGCCGAAGTCGAGGTACCCGGTCTCCTCGCCGAAGCCGGCGAGGTAGTCCTCGGTCGTGGTGGAGGTGGCCTCGTTCGAGCTCATGCCGGCCCTTCCGGTCGGTGGTGCGGCAGGAGCCGCGAGGTCAGCTGCCGAAGCGGCGGTGCCGTCCGGCGTAGTCGCGGAGCGCGCGGAGGAAGTCGACCTCGCGGATGTCGGGGCCGAGCGCCTCCATGAAGTAGAACTCGCTGTGCGCGCTCTGCCAGAGCATGAAGTCGGAGAGGCGCTGCTCCCCCGAGGTGCGGATGACCAGATCGGGGTCGGGCTGCCCGCTGGTGTACAGGTGCTCGCCGATGAGCTCCGGGGTCAGCAGGCCCGCGACGTCCTCGATGGAGGAGCCGCGCTTGCCGTGCTCCTCCAGGATGCTCCGCACGGCCTGGGCGATCTCGTGCCGCCCGCCGTAGCCGACCGCGAGGTTGACGTGCAGGCCCGTGTGGGAGGCGGTGCGCGCCTCCGCCGTGTCGAGCGCGGCCACGAGCGAGGGCGGGAGGCCCTCGTCGGAGCCGACGTGCTGCACGCGCCAGTCGGGCTGCTGCGAGACCTCCTCGGCGAGGTCGGCGATGATCGCGATCAGCTCGGTCAGCTCGCTGCTGTCGCGGCCGACGAGGTTGTCCTGCGAGAGCAGGTAGAGGGTGACATGGCGCACGCCGAGCTCGTCGCACCACTGCAGGAACTCGTGCACCTTGGCGGCGCCGGCCCGGTGGCCGTGCGCGGCGGTCTCGAGGGCCCGCTGCCGCGCCCAGCGCCGGTTGCCGTCGATGATCATCGCGACGTGGTTCGGCAGGGAGTCGGGGGGAAGGCTCGAGCGGAGGCGCTTCTTGTAGACGCCGTAGAGGAGGTCCCTTCCCACAGGCAGTCTCGGCTTCGGCACAGTGACACGGTAGTCGACCCGGGGCGCTCCTCGAAGCCCGGCGGCGCTCGGCGTCGGCCCGGGACGGCGTCGTAGTCTGTCCGGCATGAGCCAGCGGCCGACGCCTCCCCCGTCCGATCCCCGCGCCCGCACCGACCGCGGCGGAGACGCCGTCGGAGCGGACGGCCCGGACCTGCCCGCCCTCCCCCTCGTCGAGGACGCGATCGAGCACGACTCCTCGGCGGAGGTCCGGCCCACCTGGCGCGGCTGGATCCACGCCGGCCTCTTCCCGCTCGCGATCGTCGCCGGAGTGGTGCTGATCGTGGTCGCGGAGGGGACCGCGGCGAAGTGGGCGGCCGCGGTGTTCGCGACCACGTCGCTCCTGCTCTTCGGGAACTCCGCTCTGTACCACCGCTTCGACTGGAAGCCGCGGACGAAGATGATCCTCAAGCGGATCGACCACGCCAACATCTTCCTGCTGATCGCCGGCACCTACACGCCGCTGGCCGTGCTCGCCCTGCCGCCCGCGCAGGGCACGCTCCTGCTGGTCCTGGTCTGGGCGGGGGCGCTGCTCGGGATCGGCTTCCGCGTCTTCTGGATCGGGGCGCCGCGCTGGCTCTACGTGCCGCTCTACCTGCTGCTGGGCTGGGCGGCCGTGATGTACCTCGGTCCGCTCTTCGAGGCCAGCGCGACGATGATGGTGCTCGTCCTCGTCGGCGGGCTCTGCTACTCCGCCGGAGCCGTGATCTACGGGATCAAGAAGCCCAACCCGGTCCCGGGCGTCTTCGGCTTCCACGAGATCTTCCACGCGCTCACGGCCGTGGCGTTCCTCTGCCACTGGACGGCGGCGCTGATCGTCTCACTCCACCCCGCCTACAACGCCTAGCGGGGCCCGGGCCCACCGGTGCGGGCCGGGCTCAGCCCTCGCTGCGCTCCGCCTCCTCGGCGTCGAGCCGCTCCTTCACCTGGGCGGTGTAGGTGGTGCGCCGCACGCGCCGGACCATGTCGAGCGCGAGGAGGACGGCGGCCAGAGCGATCACGAGCATCGTGATGAAGCCGAAGAGGCCCGGCGTGACCGTGTCCTCGTTGAACTCGGGACCCGGGGTCGGCACCGTCGTGGAGGCGAGGACGACGGCGCGCTGGGCGCCCTCGAGCAGCCCGGCGATCACGCGCGCACCTCGTCGGCGACGACGACGCCGGAGCCGTCGGGCTCCGGGGACACCGGGGCGTCCCCCGAGGGCTCGGGGTCGGGAGCGATCGGCGGGACGACCGCGGTCGGGCCCGGGGCGAGCTCGGCCAGGTCGAGACCGGCGAAGAGATCCGTCTCGGGCGTCGGCGCGTCGACCCGGCTCTCGACGAGCTGGAAGTCGTCGGTCGGCCAGGCGGCGTCGATCGCCTCGTGCGGGAGGAAGAAGAAGGCGTTGTCCGGAGCGACCTGGCTGGCGTGGGCCAGCAGGGCCGCATCGCGCCGATCGTGGAAGCCGGAGATCACGACCCGCGTCGTCGCGAGGTACGGGGTGTCCTCGTTCCAGCGCTTCATCTCCTCGAAGACCGACAGGCGCGGGTCCTCCGGGTCGATCGAGCGCAGGTGCTCGGCGATCGCCCGCAGCTTCTGGCCACTGAAGACGCGGTCGTAGTACAGCTTCGAGATCGACCACGGAGCGCCCGTGCCCCGGTACTCCTCGGCGAGGCCCGCCGCGCGGTACGCCTCGACGGCGACCTGGTGGGCGCGGATGTGGTCGGGGTGCGGGTAGCCGCCGTTCTCGTCGTAGCTGATGATCACGTGCGGCCGGAACCGGCGGACCAGGCGCACGAGCGGAGCGGCGGCCGTGGCGAGCGGCAGGCCCGCGAACGAGGCGGCGTCGACCTTCCCGTCCTCGGGCATGCCGGAGTCGACGAAGCCGAGCCAGGCGTGCTCGACGCCGAGCGCCTCGCGAGCGGCCGCCATCTCGTACCGGCGGAGGCCGCCGATGTCGCGCTCGGCGTGCGCGCGGGCCTCGAGGCCCTCGTTCAGCACGGAGCCGGCCTCGCCTCCGGTGCAGGAGACCACCATGACCTCGGCGCCCCGCGAGGCGTAGGCGGCCAGCGTCGCCGCGCCCTTGCTCGACTCGTCGTCAGGATGGGCGTGCACGGCGAGGAGGCGCGGAGTGTCCCGCACCTCCGAATCGACGGAGACCTCGACGGCCTGGGACACGATCGCTCGATTCCTCGGGGTTTAATGGGATCGGCGCTCCCGTCCGCGAAGGACGCGCGCCACCCGTCCAGAGTAGACGCATCACCCAGGGAGTTCCGTGGCCGCCCGCACGTCCGAGAGCGTCGAGGGAGCCGCCGCGCCCGCGCACGATCCGGACGCGGTCCGCGCCGCCGGACCCCTCGCCACCCGCTACGGCCGCACGACGCGCACCCGCCGCGGCAACCGCTGGCTCTTCGGCGGCGTCGCGCTCGCCTTCGTCGCCGTCTTCGCCGCCTGGGTCGTCTGGGCCGGACTCGACGGAGCACGCGGCGGAGTGGACGTCCAGGACACCGCGCACCAGGTCGTCGACGACCGCACCGTCACCGTCTCCTTCGACCTCACCGCGCCCGTCGGCCGCGAGGTCGCCTGCGCGGTCCAGGCCCTCAACGAGCAGTCCGCCGTGGTCGGCTGGCTGGTCGTGGAGTACCCCGCCTCGACGGAGCGCTTCCGCTCCTACACGGAGACGGTCCGCACCACCGAGCTCGCGAACACAGGTTTGATCTCCTCCTGCTGGCTCCCGTAGGCTTGCCCGAAGCCCTGACGGACTCGTCGGGGCCTCGCCATTCCCACCGCCGCCTGACGCCGGCCGTCCCCACCGCCGGACGCGGACACCTCCGCACGGTGCTGCCGGGCGCCGCGAGCGCGGCCCGCAGAGCAGGAGCCCACCATGGCCGACCAGTCACAGGTGACCTGGATGACCCAGGAGTCGTACGACCGCCTCGAGGCGGAGCTCACCGAGCTGTCCACCAACGGACGCGAGGAGATCGCCAAGCGCATCGAGGTCGCCCGCGAGGAGGGCGACCTGAAGGAGAACGGCGGCTACCACGCCGCGAAGGACGAGCAGGGCAAGATCGAGGCCCGCATCCGCCAGCTGACCTCGCTCCTCCGCGAAGCCGAGATCGGCACGCCCCCCGAGAGCCACGGAGTCGTCGAGGCCGGCACCATCATCACCGCCGAGATCGCCGGCGACGAGTCCCGCTTCCTCCTCGGCAACCGCGAGATGGCGGGCGAGAGCGACCTCGACGTCTACAGCCCCCAGAGCCCCCTCGGATCGGCGATCATGGGCCTGAACGTCGGCGACACCGCCCGCTTCACGGCACCCAACGGGCGGGAGATCGAGGTCCGCGTCGCCAACGTCGAGACCTGGTCCGGCCACTGATCGCACGTCGCGGCGCTCTCCGCGGCGTTGTCGTCGGGCGCGATACCGCCGGTACCGCTTCCTCCTCCGCCTTGCGGAGAACGCCGCGACGCACGATCAGCCCTCTCCAGACGGGGGGGGCGCCGGCTTCGCGGCGACAGCGTCGGGCGCGATACCGCCGGTACCGGCTTCCTCCTCCGCCTTGCGGAGAACGCCGCGACACACGATCAGCCCTCTCCAGACGGGGGGCGCCGGCTTCGCGGCGACAGCGTCGGGCGCGACACCGCCGGTACCGCTTCCTCCTCCGCCTTGCGGAGAACGCCGCGACGCACGATCAGCCCTCTCCGAACGGGCGCGCCGCGCCGGCTTCGCGGCGACGGCGAGGGCGCGAGATCGCCGGTACCGGCTTTGTCCTCCGCTCTGCGGAGAACACCGCGGCGCCCACAGGCGGTCAGTTGCGGGAGATGCGGGGGGCGTAGCCGGCGTCGGTGAGGACCTTGATGACCCGGTCGGCGTGCTCGGGGCCGCGGGTCTCGACGCTGATCTCGATCTCGACCTCGCTGATCTGCAGGCCCCGGCCGTGCCGGGTGTGCAGCACCTCGACCACGTTCGCATTCGCCTCCGAGATGAGCTCCGCGATGCGCGACAGCTGCCCCGGACGATCCGGCAGCCCGATGCTCATCTTGAGGTAGCGCTCCGACGCGGCCAGGCCCCGGCTGATCACCCGCTCCATCATCAGCGGATCGATGTTGCCGCCCGACAGGATGACCGCGGTCGCTCCGGCGTCGCGGATCTTCCCCGTCAGGATCGCCGCGATGCCCACCGCGCCCGCGGGCTCCACCACGAGCTTCGCCCGCTCCAGCAGCACCAGCAGAGCCCGGGCGATGTCGTCGTCCTCGACGGTGACGACCTCGTCCACCATCTCGCGGACGATCGCGAAGTTCAGCTGCCCCGGCTTCGCCACGGCGATGCCGTCGGCGATCGTCGGAGAGATCGTGATCGCGGTCGGCTCGCCGCTCGCGAGCGAGAGGGGGTACGGCGCCGCGTTGGCCGCCTGCACGCCGATGACGCGGAGCGTGCGCCCCTCCTCGGCCGCCTTCTGCTTGGCCGCCGAGGCGACCCCGGCGATGAGGCCGCCGCCGCCGATGGGCACCACGATGGTCTCGACGGCGGGGGCCTGCTCGAGGATCTCGAGGCCGACCGTGCCCTGGCCGGTGATCACGTCGGGGTGGTCGTAGGGAGGAACGAAGACCGCGCCCGTGCGCTCGGCGAACTCCGCCGCCGCCGCGAGCGCCTCGTTGAAGATGTGGCCGCTCAGCACCACGTCCGCGCCGTAGTCGCGGGTGGCTGCGAGCTTGGGCAGCGCGACGCCGATCGGCATGAAGATCGTGGCCTTGATCCCCAGCTCCCGCGCCGCGTAGGCGACGCCCTGCGCGTGGTTGCCGGCCGAGGCCGCCACGACTCCGCGGGCCCGCTCCTCCGGGGTGAGCCGCGACATCCGGAACACCGCTCCGCGGATCTTGTAGGAGCCGGTGCGCTGGAGGTTCTCGCACTTGAGGAACACGGGCGAGCCGAGGACCTGCGCGAGGAAGGTGCTCGTCTCCATGGGGGTGGCGGCGATGACGGGGGCGAGGACGGCGCGGGCCGCCTCGAACTCGTGGAGGGCGGGTCCGACGACGCGGCTAGTCTGCATGCTCTGCGGCAACTCTCTCGGGGGTTCGGGTCGGCGAGCGCCAGGCTCCGCTCGCGACGTACTTGACCATGACGTTGAGCGTGGCCACGACGGGCACCGCGAAGAAGGCGCCCGCGATGCCGCCGATGATCGAGCCTCCGGCCACCGCGAGCACGACGGCCAGCGGGTGGACCTTGACCGCCGACCCCATGATCAGCGGCTGGAGGATGTGGCCCTCGAGCTGCTGCACCGCGAGGACGACGATCAGCAGGAAGAGCGCGATCAGCGGTCCGTTGTAGACCAGCGCGATGAAGACGGCCAGCGCCCCGGTCACCACGGCGCCGATGACCGGCACGAAGGAGCCGAGGAAGACGAGCACGCCGATCGGGATGGCCAGCGGGACGCCGAGGAGGAAGGAGCCGAGGCCGATGCCGACCGCGTCGACGAAGGCGACCAGGATCTGCACCTTCACGAAGTTGGTCAGCGTCACCCACCCTGCGCGACCGGCGCCGTCGACGGCTCCGCGGGCGCGGCGCGGGAAGAGGCGGACGACCCAGCTCCAGATGTTCGGCCCGTCGATGAGGATGAACAGCGTCGAGAAGAGGGTGAGCAGCACGCCCGTCAGCAGATGGCCGACGGTCGAGCCGACGCTGAGCGCGCCGCTGACCAGCATCCCCGAGTCCTGCTGCAGGGCCGTGAGCGCCTGCTGCGCGTACTGGTTGATGTCGGTCTCGGTGAGGTGGAGCGGCGACTCGAGGAGGAAGGCCTTGAAGTCGTCGTAGGACTGCACCGTCTGCCGGCTGAGATCGTCGAAGCCGGAGTAGACCTGGGTGACGACGAGGAAGAGGAGCCCGCCGATCACCACGACGATCCCCAGCTCCGCCAGGACGACGGCGGCCCACTTGGGCCAGCGGTGGCGCTGGAGGAAGCTCGAGAACGGCACGAGCAGGGCGGCGATCACGATCGCGAGCAGGAGCGGGATGACGATCAGCCGCAGCTCGATGACGAGCAGCACCAGCACCGCGAGCGCCGCGACCACGACGAGGACGCGCCAGGCCCAGGCGCCGGCGATGCGCATCCCGTCGC
>NZ_PSVY01000029.1:0-37298 GCF_002932635.1 Rathayibacter sp. AY1D1 | reverse complement strand
GCGGGCATCCGCAGCTCGGCGGCGAGGTGGTGGACGGTGAAGCGCCGATCGAGGTAGCGCTCGTTGACGAGGGCGGCCGCTCGACGTCGTCGCCATCGCGGCGGCCGCCCTCGTCAACGAGCGCTACCTCGATCGGCGCTTCACCGTCCACCACCTCGCCGCCGAGCTGCGGATGCCCGCCCTGCTGCTGCGGCTGCGGTTCCGCCGCTGCTACGGGCTCGGCCTCGACGAGCACCTCGCCCTCCGCCGACTCGAGCTGGCCGCCGTCCTGATGGCGAGCACCCCCGTCGCTCTCGGCGGCCTCGACCGCATCGCCCGGGGCTCCGGCTACCGGGGCACCGCCGAGCTGGACCGCGACCACCGGAGGCACCGCCGGTCCTCCGCGCTGGCCGCCTGGTTCCGGGCCGCCCCACTTCCCGAGCGCGAGCACCGGCCCGGCACCCGGCCCGAGGAGGAGCGGCTCGCCGCAGCGCCGGGCGCCGCGACGCCGGACCGCCCCAGCAGCGTCCGCTCGGCACCTGTCACCCCGCTGAGGCGCCGCGCCTGAGCCCGGCCGCGGAGCGGTACAGTGCCACGATGCGCACCTCCGGAACCCGCCGATGACGGCCGTCCGCTACGTCGCGATCGGCGATTCCTTCACCGAGGGCGTCGGCGACGAGCGGCCGGACGGCACCCCGCGCGGCTGGGCCGATCTGGCGGCCGCGGGATGGGCGGCGGCCACGGGCGAGCGGATCGAGTACGCCAACCTCGCGATCCGGGGCCGGCTCATCGCGCCGATCCTCGCCGAGCAGCTCGAGCCCGCGCTCGCCCTGGGTCCGACCCACCTCTCCTTCAACGGCGGCGGCAACGACATGCTGCGCCCGCGGGCCGACATCGAGCGGATCGCCGACGCCTACCTCCGCGTTCTCGAGCGCTGCGACGAGCAGGGCGTCGTGCTGATCGCCCTGGCCGGCGCCGATCCGTCGCCGCGGCTCCCGCTCGGCTCGCTCATCCGTCGCCGCGGGGACGCGCTGACCGACGCCGTCCTGCGCCGGACGAGCCACCGGACCGACGTGGTCGTCGCCGACAACTGGCACGACCCCGCTTTCGCCGATCCGGAGCTGTGGTCGGAGGACCGCCTGCACCTCGGCCCGCGGGGACACCGGCGGGTGGCCGACCGGGTCCTGCGGGCGCTCGGGCTCACGCCGCCCGCCGCGCTGCCCGACGCTCCCGAGGCCGCACTCCGGCGCGGCGGAACCGTGCAGTACTACCGGCAGCACGTCGCGCCGTGGGTGCAGCGCAGGCTCACCGGCACGTCCTCCGGGGACGGCCGCGCCGCGAAGTACGCGGGCTTCGTGCCGATCGACCCGGTCTGACGCCTCCCCCGAGGAGCACGGCCCTCGTTCGACGCGCAGGGATCGCCCCGTGAGGCGGTCAGCGGCGACCACTCGTGGCCGCTCGACGACGTCGAGCGCTCAGTGCCAGCCGTACCGCGCCGAGAGCACCCGGGCGACGGCGTCGTACCGAGCACGCTCCAGAGCTGCTCCTTCGCGACGCATCCCGGCGGGGTGCACGCGGAACACGCGCTCCGGGTCGACCCAGCTGGGGCGCCCGTCCGGGTCCCAGCCGCCGGTGCCGACGGCCAGGTAGTCGGAGTGCTCCTTCGAGCTCAGCCGCACGGCGAGAACCGTCCCCGACTTCTCGACCGCGAGCACGAGCACCGGGCGGTCCTTGCCGCGGCCGTCGTCCTCCTCGTACGGCACCCAGGTCCAGACGACCTCGCCCGGGTCCGGGTCGCCGTCGGGCGTGGGCGCGTAACCCAAGCGGACCCCGCGGAGCCGCGACGGGTCGACCTCGACGGTGCGGCCCACTCCGCTCGCGCCCGGGGTCGGCGCCGTCGTGCTCAGGTACGGGCGCTGCGGGCGGGGCCCGGCGTCCGGCCGCGGGGCGACCGCGCGGCCGAGGAGTCGGAGGAGCAGGGACACGACCGAGCGCGAGGAGGGCACCCCGGAACCCTAGCCCGGATTCTCAGCCGCCCGCCCGCGGGGGCGCGCCCGGCGGTCGCCCGGCCCGGACGCGCCGACGGGGTGCCGGCTCCGGAGAGCCGGCACCCCGTCGGGTGCTGCGGATTAGGGGGTCAGTCCGCCAGGACGTAGCCCGCCTCTCCGTGGATGGCCGTGTCGATGCCGGCGATCTCGTCCTCGTTCTTCACGCGGAAGCCCATCGTCTTCTGGATGATCCAGCCGATGAGGAGCGTCATGACGAAGGAGTAGGCGAGGACGGTGAAGGCCGCGAGGGCCTGCTTGCCGAGCTGGCTCGCGTCGCCGGTGAGGAACAGGCCCACGCCGGTGCCGAAGAAGCCGATGTAGAGCGTTCCGATGAGGCCGCCGACCAGGTGCACGCCGACCACGTCGAGCGAGTCGTCGTAGCCGAGGCGGTACTTGAGGTCGATCGCCAGGGCGCAGACGGCTCCGGTGATGACGCCCAGGACGATCGCCCAGAACGGCGACAGGCTGGCGCACGCCGGGGTGATCGCGACGAGGCCCGCGACCGCGCCCGAGGCGGCGCCGATCGAGGTGGGCTTGCCGTCCTTGATCTTCTCGACGACGAGCCAGCCGAGGATCGCGGCGGCCGGAGCGGCGATGGTGTTGAGGAAGGCGACGGCCGCGATGCCGTCGGCGGCGAGCTCGGAGCCGGCGTTGAAGCCGAACCAGCCGAACCACAGCAGTCCGGCGCCCAGGAGCACGAACGGCGGGTTGTGCGGCTGGTGCGCGCCCTTGGTGAAGTTGACGCGCTTGCCGAGCACCAGGGCGAGAGCGAGGGCCGCCGCTCCGGCGTTGATGTGGACGGCGGTGCCGCCCGCGAAGTCGATCGCGCCGACGCCGTAGGCGATCCAGCCGCCGTCGACGACGGTGGCGTCGTCGCCGAGGGTGAAGTTGAAGACCCACGAGGCGACCGGGAAGTAGACGACGGTGGCCCAGACGCCGGCGAAGACCATCCAGGCGCCGAACTTCGCCCGGTCCGCGATGGCGCCGGAGATGAGCGCGACGGTGATGATCGCGAACGTCGCCTGGAACGCGGCGAAGGCCAGCGTCGGGTAGGCCGACGTCTGCTCGCCGAGCGCGTCGTTGTAGATGCCCTGCAGGCCGATCTGGGCGGTGTCGATGCCGAGGACGCCGTCGATGCCGACGAAGGTGTCGGTCCCTGCGGGGCCGGACGGGCCGTTGCCGAACGCGATCGCGTAGCCGTACAGGACCCAGAGGACCCCGATGAGGCCCATGGCTCCGAAGCTGAGCATCATCATGCTGATGACGCTCTTCGCACGCACCAGGCCGCCGTAGAAGAAGGCGAGCCCGGGGGTCATGAGCAGGACCAGCGCGGCTGCGATGAGCAGGAACGCGGTATTGCCTTGATCCATTGTTGAACCTCTCGTGAGTGTGCAGAGAAAAGCCCGGAGCGAGGACGCTGCGTCGGAGCACGGCCTGGAGACACGCGGGTGTCGGGTCACCTCGGGTAGCCGACAGTCTGGTGGCGGGAGGTTTCGTCCCGTGAGGCACCGCGTTTCGCGGAGGTTACGGCCGAGGCCCCTGTGTAAAAAGCGCGTTACGGCGCGCTGGCGGACGGCACGACGACGACCCCGGGAACGCCGGGAGGAGAGCGGATCCGCCCCTAGGAGCGGGGCGCCATCGAGGTGAGCGCGATGAGCCGCGACATCGAGCGCAGGTACTTCTTGCGGTAGCCGCCGCTCAGCATGTCGCCGCCGAAGACCTCGTCGAGGGGCGTCCCGGAGGCGAGGACCGGGATCTGCGCGTCGTAGACCCGGTCGATGAAGGCCACGAGGCGCAGGGCGTCGGTCTGGTCGGTCAGAGCGGTGACGCCCCGGAGCACGATGGTGTCGACGCCGTCGATCACCTTGATGTAGCGGGAGGGGTGCACGGTGCCCAGGTGGTGCACGGCGTCCGCGAACGGGTCGTCGGTGACGATGGAGCCGGCGGGGGCGGCCGCGACGAGAGCGTCGATCTCCTCGTCGGTGCGCACCACGGCGTGGCCCTCGATGTCGCGGCGCCGGTAGTCGGTGCCGTCGATCCGCATCGTCTCGAAGTGGGCGGCCATCGACTGGATCTCGCGGAGGAAGTCCGCTGCGGCGAAGCGCCCCTCGCCCAGCGCGTTGGGCGGGGTGTTCGAGGTCGCGGCGATGCGGGTCCCGGAGGCGACCAGCTCGCCGAGGAGCCGCGTCATCAGCATCGTGTCGCCCGGGTCGTCCAGCTCGAACTCGTCGATGCACAGCAGCGCCGAGCCCTTGAGGAGCGAGACGGTCGCCGCGTAGCCGAGCGCGCCGACGAGCGCGGTGTACTCGATGAACGTCCCGAAGTAGGTGCGGCCCGGCACCGCGTGCCAGATCGCCGCGAGCAGGTGGGTCTTGCCGACGCCGAAGCCGCCGTCGAGGTACACGCCCGGCTTGACCGCGGGGGCCTTCTTCCGGCCGAAGCCCAGGAAGCCGCCTCCGCCTCCCTTGGATCCGCCGTCGGCGGCGAACGCGCGGAGAGCCTCCACCGCGTCGGCCTGCGAGGGGTACTCCGGGTCGGGACGGTAGCTCTCGAAGGTGGCGCCCTCGAACTGGCGCGGGGGCACCAGCGTCGACGCGATCTCGTGCCCGCTGATCTGGGGCGAGCGGGCGGTCAGGCTGCTCGTCGATCGGACGTCGTCGGGGCTCACTCGCGTCTCGCATCCTGCGCACGGCGGGGTCCGTGCGCTCAGTGGCGGCGGCCGCACCGGGCACGGAGCCGCCGCGGTTCTGTGTCGAACTCTTACGGCGCCCTCCGTGCGGCGTCGTCCGCGGACGCGTACTGTCGCTGAAGGGCGGGCTCCAGCGTAGCCCGCCGTGGAATCACGCCCGCGCTCCGCGCACCATCCTGGAGGTCCTCCTTGTCCGTCGAAACCGATCCGTCGCCGAAGTTCGCCTCCTACGCGCACCCCGAACGGCTCGTCAGCGCCGACTGGCTCGAGCAGCGCCTCGGCACTCCCGGTCTCGTCGTCGTCGAGTCCGACGAGGACGTCCTGCTCTACGAGACCGGCCACATCCCCGGCTCCGTCAAGATCGACTGGCACACCGACCTCAACGACCCGGTGCAGCGCGACTACATCGACGGCGCCGCGTTCGCCGCGCTCGTCGGCGGCAAGGGCATCGCCCGCGACACCACCGTCGTCGTCTACGGCGACAAGAACAACTGGTGGGCCGCCTACGCGCTCTGGGTCTTCACCCTCTTCGGCCACGAGGACGTCCGTCTGCTCGACGGCGGTCGCGACAAGTGGCTCGCGGAGGGCCGCCCGACGACCACGGACGCCTCCTCCCCGGAGCCCGCCGAGTACCCCGTCGTCGAGCGCAGCGACGCCGAGATCCGCGCCTTCAAGGACGACGTCCTCGCGCACTTCGGCAACCCGCTGATCGACGTCCGCTCCCCGGAGGAGTTCACCGGGCAGCGCACCACGGCGCCGGCCTACCCGGAGGAGGGCGCCCTGCGCGCCGGTCACATCCCCAGCGCGCAGAACGTGCCCTGGGGCAGGGCCGCCGCCGAGGACGGCACCTTCCGCCCCCTCGACGAGCTGAACGGCATCTACCGCGAGGGCGCGGGGCTGAAGGACGGCGACTCCGTCATCGCCTACTGCCGGATCGGCGAGCGCTCCGCCCACACCTGGTTCGTGCTGACCCACCTCCTCGGCTTCGAGGGCGTCCGCAACTACGACGGCTCCTGGACCGAGTGGGGCAGCGCCGTCCGCGTCCCGATCGTGCAGGGCGCCGAGCCCGGCGAGGCCCCCGCGGCCCGCTGACGCGTCACGACGGAGGCCGGGAGCGCCGATCCGCCCGTCGACGGGCCGGATCCGGGCTCCCGGCCTCCGCTGCGACCGCCCGCCGCCCCTCCCCCGATGAGACACTGGACCGGATGACCGACACCACGCTCCCTGACGCTCTGCGCGACATCCGCGAGGAGTTCCTCGCCCTCGAGAAGCCGGAGCGCCTGCAGCTCCTGCTCGAGTTCTCGAACGAGCTCCCCGACCTGCCCGAGCGCTACCGCGACCACCCGGACCTCTTCGAGCGCGTGGAGGAGTGCCAGGCGCCCGTCTTCATCGTCGTCGACGTCGAGGGCGGGATCGTGCACCTGCACGCCACGGCTCCCCGCGAGGCGCCCACGACGCGCGGCTTCGCGTCGATCCTGGCGCAGGGCCTGGCCGGGCTCACCCCCGAGCAGGTGCTCGCCGTTCCCGACGACTTCCCGCAGACCATCGGCCTCTCGGAGGCGGTCTCGCCGTTGCGCCTGCGCGGCATGACCGCGCTGCTCGGCCGTACCAAGCGGCAGGTCCGCGCGCACCTGGCCGCATGATCCTCCGGCCGCTCGTCCCCGCCGGTCCGCAGATCGTGATCGGCGAGGAGGGCGCGCGAGCGGCGGTCGCGGACGCCTGGCGTCCCGACGAGGCGGTGCGCGTGCGCCTGAACATGATCGCGAGCGTCACCGGCTCCAGCACCGGCTCCGACGGCACCAGCGAGACGCTCACCAACCGCGTCGACCGCACGATCCTCGGAGTCGTCCGCGAGCAGGCCGACGTCGTCCTCGTCGGAGCCGCGAGCGTCCGCGCCGAGGGCTACCGCGTCCCCCGGCGGGTCCCGCTCGCCGTCGTCTCCGCCTCGGGCGATCTCGCCGGGCACCGCCTGGAGCTGCAGGAGGGCTCCCGGGTCCTGCTGCTGGTGCCGGAGTCGCGCGGCGCGGTGGAGGGGCTCCCCGCCGGCGTCGAGGTCGTCCCGGTCCCGTCCTCCTCGGAGCGGATCGGCGTCGACGAGCTCCTGGAGGCTCTCGCCGGGCTCGGCCTGCACCGCGTCGTCTGCGAGGGCGGCGCCTCGCTCTCGGGCCAGTTCCTCGCCTCGGGCCGGGTCGACGAGCTGTGCCTCACCACCTCGCCGCGCGTGGTCCTCCCGGGCCTCCCGGTCGCGACGGGCACGGCCGTCGTCGACGACGCCTACGCCCTGACGCTCCTGGCCGCGGACGATTCCGGGGCCGTCTACGCCCGCTGGAGCCGCACGCGCTGAGAGCCGCCCACCCGGCGTGCCTCCGCGTCCCGGGCGCGTCGGAACCCTAGTCTGCGACCGTGCCCGAATTCCCAGCGTCGTCCCAGCTCCCCGAGGAGTTCCGGGTCGCGACGGAGTCGATCCGCGCCGCTGCCACGCGCGCCGAGCTCACCGTGTCCGAGATCGCCTCGCCGTCGGGTCTCGCGCCCTGGGCCCTCGCCCTGTCGGGCGACGTCGCGCCGCACGCGCACGGACGCGACTCCGAGCTGGGCACGGGGCGCTTCATCCTGCTCTACGACCCCGAGGAGCCCGAGCAGTGGGGCGGCCCCTTCCGTGTCGTCTGCTTCGCCCAGGCCCCGCTCGAGGTCGAGATCGGCACCGATCCGTTCCTCGCCGAGGTCGCCTGGTCCTGGCTCATCGACGCCCTCGGGGCGCGGGGCGCCTCCTATTCCGCCGCGTCCGGCACGGCCACCAAGGTGCTCTCCACCGGTTTCGGCGAGCTGGCCGCTCAGGGGGACGGTGCGCAGATCGAGATCCGCGCCTCCTGGAGCCCGGATGATGCGCAGCTCGCCGCTCACGTGGAAGGGTGGGGGGAGCTGTTGTGCATGCTCGCGGGTCTCCCGCCCGTATCGAGCGACGGTGTGACCCCGCTCGCCTTCCGACGGAACAACCGTGACTGATTACCGTGTCCTCTCCACGCCCGACGAGTTCCTCGCCGCGGTCGACGCCCTCGCCGCCGGCGAGGGCCCCGTCGCCGTCGACGCCGAGCGCGCCTCCGGCTTCACCTACTCGCAGCGCGCGTACCTGATCCAGGTCTACCGGCGCGGCGCCGGCGCGTTCCTCTTCGATCCCCCCGCCATCGGCCGGATGGACGCCCTGCAGGCGGTCATCGGCCAGGAGGAGTGGGTCCTCCACGCCGCCAGCCAGGATCTCGCCTGCCTGCGCGAGGTGGGCCTGGACCCGGTGCGGATCTTCGACACCGAGCTCGCCGCCCGGCTCCTCGGACTGCCCAAGGTGGGCCTCGGCGCCGTCGTCGAGGACCTCCTCGGCATCCACCTGGCCAAGGAGCACTCGGCCGCCGACTGGTCGACCCGCCCCCTCCCCCAGAGCTGGCTCGTCTACGCCGCGAAGGACGTGGAGCTCCTCGTGGACCTCCGCGACCGCATGGAGGAGATGCTCATCGCCGCGCGGAAGACGCGCATCGCCCGCGAGGAGTTCGAGGCGACGCTCGCGCGCGCCCCGAAGGCGGTCCCGCCGGATCCGTGGCGCCGCCTCTCCGGCATGCACTCGCTCCGCGGCCCGCGCCCCCTCGCCGTGGCGCGCGAGCTCTGGCTGGCCCGGGACGCGTTCGCCCGCGAGCGCGACATCGCTCCCGGCCGCCTGATCCCAGACTCCTCGATCATCGCGGTCGCCCGCAACATCCCGACCAGCATCGGCCAGCTCTCGGGCCGCCGCGATTTCACCGGCCGCGCCAGCCGCGGCGAGGTCGAGCGCTGGTGGGCCGCGATCGAGCGCGGGACGACGACCGAGGACCTGCCGAGCCCGACCCGCCCGGCCGCCGACACGCTCCCCCCTCCGCGCGCGTGGGGCGATCGCAACCCGGCCGCCGACGCGCGCCTGAAGGCGGGACGCGCCGTGGTCACCGAGATCGCGGAGCTGCTCTCGCTCCCGGTCGAGAACCTGCTCACGCCGGAGCTGCTGCGTCGGGTGGCCTGGAACCCGCCCGAGCCGCTGACCGCGGAGTCGGTCGCCGCGGAGCTCACCCGCGCCGGCGCCCGCGCCTGGCAGGTCGAGGCCACATCGGGCTCGATCGCCACCGCGTTTGTCGAAGCGGCCCAAGCGCCGGCCGAGGGCACCGAAACCCCTTCGTAGGAAGCGGCAAAGGATTCCGGCTGCGCGGTGCCGGTTCCTACGATCGACGGCGACCGTGAGTTCCTGGGAGGCATTGTGGCCGAGAGATCCGAAGTCGTGTTCGTCGACGGAGTCCGTACTCCGTTCGGGCGTGCCGGCGAGAAGGGCATGTACTGGCAGACCCGAGCCGACGACCTCGTCGTCAAGGCGATGATCGGTCTGCTGGAGCGCAACGGCGCGCTGCCGAAGGAGCGGGTGGACGAGGTGGCGATCGCCGCCACCACCCAGCAGGGCGACCAGGGCCTGACCCTCGGCCGCACGGCAGCGCTGCTCGCAGGGCTGCCGAAGTCGGTGCCCGGCTTCGCCGTCGACCGCATGTGCGCCGGAGCGATGACCTCGGTCACCGCGACCGCGGGCGGCATCGCGTTCGGCGCCTACGACGTGGTCCTCGCCGGCGGCGTGGAGCACATGGGCCGGCACCCGATGGGCTTCGGCGCCGACCCCAACCCGCGCTTCCTCTCCGAGCGCCTCGTCGGCGAGGACGCGCTCAACATGGGCCGCACGGCGGAGCGGATCCACGACCGCTTCCCGCACCTGACGAAGGAGCGCGCCGACCACTACGCCCTGCGGAGCCAGCAGAAGCTCGCCGCCGCGTACGCCGCCGGCAGCATCCAGCCGGACCTCGTCCCCGTCGCCACGCGCAGCGCCGCGGGCTGGGGCCTCGCGACCGCCGATGAGGCACCGCGCCCCGAGACGACCCTCGAGGGCCTCGCGGGCCTGCGGACCCCGTTCCGCCCCCACGGCCGGGTGACCGCGGGCAACTCCTCCGGGCTCAACGACGGAGCGACGGTGTCGCTCCTGGCCAGCGCCGAGGCCGCACAGGAGCTGGGCCTGTCCGCGAAGATGCGGATGGTGAGCTTCGCGTACGCCGGCGTCGAGCCCGAGATCATGGGCATCGGCCCGGTCCCCTCGACCGAGAAGGCGCTCCGCAAGGCGGGCCTGGGCATCGAGGACATCGGGCTCTTCGAGCTCAACGAGGCGTTCGCCGTGCAGGTGCTCTCCTTCCTCGACCACTTCGGCCTCGACGACGACGACCCGCGCGTCAACGAGTACGGCGGAGCGATCGCGATCGGCCACCCGCTCGCCTCCTCCGGGGTCCGGCTGATGATCCAGCTGGCCCGGCAGTTCGAGTCGCACCCCGAGGTCCGCTACGGCGTGACGGCCCTCTGCGTCGGCCTCGGCCAGGGCGGCACGGTGATCTGGGAGAACCCGCACTACGACGGCAAGCGCGGACGACGGAAGGGACGCTGACCCATGCTCGACGGATTCGAGAACCTCGTGGACCTCGCCGAGGGCGAGGTCGTCACCCACTCCTACGTCCGCGACGTGCCGCTGCCCAGCGGCCGCACGCTCGCCCTGATCACGCTCGACAACGACCGCGACCACACCCGCCCCAACACCTTCGGGCCGGCGTCGCTCTTCGAGCTGGCGGACGTCCTCCTGGCGCAGAAGGAGCGCGCCTCGCGCGGCGAGATCCAGGCGGTCGGCATCACCGGCAAACCGTTCATCCTCGCCGCGGGAGCCGACCTCAGCAAGGTCGGGGCCATCCCGAGCCGTGAGCTCGGCCGCCAGCTGGCGCGCCTGGGCCACCGCACGCTGGGGATGCTGGCCGAGCTGGGCGTGCCGTCCTTCGCCTTCATCAACGGCCTCGCCCTGGGCGGCGGCACCGAGATCGGCCTGAACGCCGACTACCGCACGGTCGACTCCTCCATCCCCGCGCTCGGGCTCCCCGAGGTCTTCCTCGGCATCATCCCCGGCTGGGGCGGCGCGTGGCTCCTGCCGAACCTGATCGGCATCGAGAACGCCCTCAAGGTCGTGGTCGAGAACCCGCTCAAGAACAACCGCACGCTCAAGGGCCAGGAGGTGTTCGACCTCGGCATCGCCGACGCGATCTTCCCGCCCGCCGCCTTCCTCGAGGACTCGCTCCGCTGGGCCGACGGCGTGATCGGCGGCTCCGTGAAGGTGGAGCGGCCGAACGCGCCCGGCAAGCTGGAGCGACTGGTCAAGTGGGACGTCGCGATCTCGATCGCGCGCAAGCAGCTGGAGTCGCGGATCGGCACGGTCGCGGCGTCTCCGTACCGCGCGCTGGAGCTGCTCAAGGCCGCGAAGAACACCACGCGCGAGGAGGGCTTCGCCGCCGAGGACGAGGCGCTGGCCGACCTGATCTCGGGCGACCAGTTCCACGCGAGCATCTACGCGTTCGATCTGGTGCAGAAGCGTGCCAAGCGTCCTGCGGGAGCGCCCGACAGGGCGCTGGCCAAGCCGGTCACCAAGGTCGGGGTGGTCGGCGCGGGCCTCATGGCCTCGCAGTTCGCGCTGCTCTTCCTCCGCCGCCTCCAGGTGCCGGTGGTCATCACCGACCTCGACCAGGAGCGGGTCGACAAGGGCGTCGCGGGCATCCGCGCCGAGATCGATGCGCTGTTGGCGAAGGGGCGCGTCTCTCCCGACGACGCGAACCGCCTCCGGGCGCTGATCACCGGCACGACCGATCGCTCCGACTTCGCCGACGCCGACTGGGTGATCGAGGCGGTCTTCGAGGAGCTGTCGGTGAAGCAGGAGGTCTTCGCCGACATCGAGCGCTACGTCTCGCCCACGGCGGTGCTCGCGACCAACACCTCGTCCCTCTCTGTCGAGCGCATCGGCGAGCGGCTGGAGCACCCCGAGCGCCTCGTCGGCTTCCACTTCTTCAACCCGGTCGCGGTCATGCCGCTGATCGAGGTGGTCCGGACGCCGCACACCGACGACGAGACCCTCTCGACGGCGATGGTCACCGCCGCGAAGCTCAAGAAGAACGCCGTCATCACGCGCGACACCCCGGGCTTCGTGGTGAACCGCGTGCTGGCGAAGGTCCTGGGCGAGGCGATGCACGCGGTCGACACGGGCACTCCCTTCGAGGTCGTCGAGCAGTCGCTGGCTCCGTTCGGCCTGCCGATGACCCCGTTCGAGCTGCTCGAGCTGGTGGGCCTCAAGGTCGGCGCGCACGTGCTCGACACCCACCACGCCGCGTTCCCCGACCGCTTCTTCGACAGCCCCAACCTGCACCGCCTCGCCGAGCTCGGCCACGTCTTCGAGCGCGACGCGAAGGGGCGTGTGAAGGGCGTCGACAAGCGCGCGGTCGCGATCGTCGCCGGGGGCACGGAGCCGATGACGGCCGAGCAGCTGCGGCTGCGCGTCGAGACGGGTCTCGCGGACGAGGTCAAGCGGATGCTGGACGACGACGTCGTGCACGCCGCGGAGGACATCGACCTCTGCCTGATCCTCGGCGCGGGCTACCCGTTCCAGATGGGCGGGCTCACGCCCTACCTCGACCGGGTCGGCGCGAGCGAGCGGGCGTTCGGGGACACGTTCCACCACCCCGCGATCCGCGGCGTCGACTGACGCGGAGTGCAGTGACGCGGAAGGGGCGCCGGATCGGATCCGGCGCCCCTTCCGCGCGTCGCCTGCGGGACGGGTCCCGACGGACGATCAGTCGCTGCGGGCGTCGTCCCGGGCCTCGACCTCGTCCGGGAGCGGACGGGCGACCGGGATCTTGCTGCCCAGCACCTGCGCGACGACGTCGCGGGCGATGTGCTGGGGAGTGAGTCCGACGTCCTCGAGGATCTCCTCGCGCTTGGCGTGGTCGAGGAACTGGTCGGGCAGCCCGAGCTCGGTCACCGCGGTGTCCACGCCGGCCTCGCGCAGGTCCTGGCGGATGCGCGTGCCGATCCCGCCGACGCGCACCCCGTCCTCGATCGAGACGACGATGCGGTGCTCGCGGGCGAGCTCGATGATGCTGGTGGGCACGGGCACGACCCAGCGGGGGTCGACGACGGTGGCTCCGATGCCCTGGGCCGCGAGCCGCTGAGCGACCTCGAGACCCATCGCGGCCATCGGCCCGACCGTGACCAGCAGCACGTCCTTGCGCTCGGCGCGGGCGAGCACGTCGACCCCGTCGCCGAGGCGCTCGACGGCGTCGATCTCGTCGCCGACGCTCCCCTTCGAGAAGCGCACCACGGTCGGCGCGTCGGTGACGCCCACGGCCTCGCGCAGCTCCTCGCGCAGGCGCACGGAGTCGCGCGGAGCGGCGAGGCGGATGTTCGGGACGACCTGCAGGATCGCCAGATCCCACATGCCGTGGTGGCTCGGACCGTCGGGTCCGGTGACTCCGGCGCGGTCCAGCACGAAGGTGACGCCTGCTCGGTGCAGTGCGACGTCCATCAAGACCTGGTCGAAGGCGCGGTTCACGAAGGTGGCGTACAGCGCGACGACCGGATGCAGCCCGCCGAAGGCGAGACCGGCGGCCGAGGTCACGGCGTGCTGCTCCGCGATGCCGACGTCGAAGACGCGCTCCGGGTACTTCTCCGCGAGGCGGTCGAGACCGACGGGCCGGAGCATGGCGGCCGTGATGCCGACGATCGTCGGGTCCTCGTCGGCCAGCGTGACGATTTCCTCGGCGAACACCGAGGTCCACGATCGGGCCCCGGCCGCGCTCAGCGGCTCGCCCGTCTCGGGGTCGATCTGCCCGACGGCGTGGAACTGGTCGGCGAGGTCGTGCACGGCCGGACCGAAGCCCTTGCCCTTCTGGGTGATCGCGTGGACGATGACCGGCTGGCCGTAGTCCTTCGCCTGCTGGAGGGCCTCCTCCATCGCCGTCAGGTCGTGTCCGTCGATCGGCCCCAGGTACTTGATGTCGAGGTTGGAGTAGAGCGCCTCGTTGTTGATGAAGCGGCTGAGGAAGCCGTGGAGCCCGCCGCGAACGCCGCGGTAGACGGCGGCGGCGGGGCCGCCCAGCCGCTCCGAGACGGCCCGGGAGCCGCGGTGCATCGTGCGGTAGGTCGGCCGCGTGCGGACGCCGTTGAGGAAGCGGGCCATGCCGCCGATGGTCGGGGCGTAGGAGCGCCCGTTGTCGTTGACCACGATGACCAGCCCGCGGGAGTTGTCGTCGCTGATGTTGTTCAGCGCCTCCCAGGTCATGCCGCCGGTGAGGGCGCCGTCGCCCACGACCGCGACGACGTGGCGGTCGGTCTGGCCGGTCATCGTGAAGGCGCGGGAGATGCCGTCCGCCCAGGACAGCGAGCTGGAGGCGTGCGAGCTCTCGACGATGTCGTGCGGCGACTCCCTCCGCTGCGGGTAGCCGGCGAGGCCGCCGCGCTGCCGGAGCTTCGAGAAGTCCTGGCGACCGGTGAGCAGCTTGTGGACGTAGGACTGGTGACCGGTGTCGAACACGATCGCGTCGTGCGGCGAGTCGAAGACCCGGTGGATCGCGATGGTCGTCTCGACGACGCCGAGATTCGGCCCCAGGTGGCCGCCGGTCTTCGAGACCTCGCGCACGAGGAAGTCGCGGATCTCCTGCGCCAGCGTCTCGAGCTCGGCCGCGGTCAGGCGATCGAGATCGCGAGGACCGCCGATGGTCTCGAGAACAGCCATGCGCGCCGCCTTCCGGGGTCGTGAGCGAGGTGGGGACGTCTCCCGAGTCTACGCACGGGGCCCCCGGGAACGCGTGTGCGCCTCCCCCGCAGGGAAGGCGCACACGCTCTGCGGCTGATCTAGACGAGCGAGCGCAGCACGTACTGCAGGATGCCGCCGTTGCGGTAGTAGTCCGCCTCACCGGGGGTGTCGATGCGGACGACCGCGTCGAACTCGACGGTCCGCTTGCCCTCGGCCGAGTGCTCGGTCGGCTCGGCGACGACGTGGACCGTCTTGGGGGTGACGCCCTCGTTCAGCTCCTCGATGCCCGAGATGCTGATCGACTCGGTGCCGTCCAGGCCCAGCGACTCCCAGCTCTCGCCCGCGGGGAACTGCAGCGGGACGACGCCCATGCCGATGAGGTTCGAGCGGTGGATCCGCTCGAAGCTCTCGACGATGACCGCCTTGACGCCCAGCAGGCTCGTGCCCTTGGCCGCCCAGTCGCGCGACGAGCCGGAGCCGTACTCCTTGCCGCCCAGGATGACGAGCGGGGTGCCCTCGGCCTGGTAGTTCTGCGACGCGTCGTAGATGAACGACTGCGGGGCGTCCGGCTGCGTGAAGTCGCGGGTGTAGCCGCCCTCCACGCCGTCGAGCAGCTGGTTGCGCAGGCGGATGTTCGCGAACGTGCCGCGGATCATCACCTCGTGGTTGCCGCGGCGCGAGCCGTAGGAGTTGTAGTCCTTGCGGTCGATGCCGTGCTCGTCGAGGTAGCGGCCGGCGGGGCTGTCGGCCTTGATCGAGCCGGCGGGGCTGATGTGGTCGGTCGTGACGGAGTCGCCGAGCTTGGCGAGCACGCGGGCACCGGCGATGTCGGTGACCGGGGTCGTCTCCATCGTCATGCCGTCGAAGTACGGGGGCTTCCGCACGTAGGTCGACGACTCGTCCCACTCGAAGATCGAGCCCTCGGGGGTCTGCAGCGCGCGCCAGCGCTCGTCACCGTCGAACACGCCCGCGTACTGCGTGTCGAACATCGACTTGTCGATCGACGAGTCGATCGTCGCCTGCACCTCGGCCGCGTCGGGCCAGATGTCCTTGAGGAACACGTCGTTGCCGTCGGAGTCGGTGCCGAGCGCGTCGATCTCGAAGTCGAAGTTCATCGAGCCGGCGAGCGCGTAGGCGATGACGAGCGGGGGGCTCGCCAGGTAGTTCATCTTCACGTCCGGGTTGATGCGGCCCTCGAAGTTGCGGTTGCCCGAGAGCACGGCGGTCACGGCGAGGTCGTTGTCCTGCACCGCGGCCGAGATCTCCTCGAGCAGCGGGCCGGAGTTGCCGATGCAGGTCGTGCAGCCGTAGCCGACCGTGTAGAAGCCGAGCGCTTCGAGCGACTCGGTCAGGCCGGCCTTCTCGTAGTAGTCGGTGACGACCTTCGATCCGGGCGCCAGCGTGGTCTTGACCCACGGCTTGGCCTTCAGGCCCTTCTGCGCCGCGTTGCGGGCCAGCAGGCCGGCCGCGAGCATGACGGACGGGTTCGACGTGTTGGTGCACGAGGTGATCGCCGCGATCGCGACGGCGCCGTGATCGATCGTGAAGGTCCCGCCCTCGCCGAGCTCGACCGTGGTCGGCTTGGAGGCGGTCGCCGGCGCGTGCGAGCGGTGGGTGTGCTCGTGGCTGCTGTGCTCGTCCTGCGGCTGCAGCTCTCCGGGGTCGGAGGCGGGGAACGACTCCGCGATGGTCAGGTCGACGATGTCGTGCGAGACGTCCGCGTAGTTGGTGAGATCCGACTCGAACTGCGTCTTGGCGGACGAGAGCTCGATCCGGTCCTGCGGGCGCTTCGGGCCGGCGATCGAGGGGACGACGGTGCCGAGGTCGAGCTCGAGGTACTCGCTGAAGACCGGCTCGACCGCGGGGTCGTGCCAAAGCTTCTGCAGCTTGGAGTACTGCTCGACGAGGGCGATCTGCTCGTCGCTGCGGCCGGTGAGGCTCAGATAGTCGAGGGTCACGTCGTCGATGGGGAACATCGCGGCGGTGGAGCCGAACTCGGGGCTCATGTTGCCGATGGTGGCGCGGTTCGCGAGCGGCACCGCGGCGACGCCTGCCCCGTAGAACTCGACGAACTTGCCGACCACGCCGTGCTTGCGCAGCATCTGCGTGATGGTGAGCACGACGTCCGTCGCGGTCACGCCGGTCGGGATCGAGCCGGTGAGCTTGAAGCCGACGACCTTCGGGATGAGCATCGAGACGGGCTGGCCGAGCATCGCGGCCTCGGCCTCGATGCCGCCGACGCCCCAGCCGAGCACGCCGAGGCCGTTGACCATCGTCGTGTGCGAGTCGGTGCCGACGCAGGTGTCGGGGTAGGCGCGCAGCGCGCCGCCCACCTCGCGGGTCATGGTGACGCGGGCGAGGTACTCGATGTTGACCTGGTGCACGATGCCGGTTCCGGGCGGGACGACCTTGAAGTCGTCGAAGGCGGTCTGGCCCCAGCGGAGGAACTGGTACCGCTCGCCGTTGCGCTCGTACTCGAGCTCGACGTTGCGCTCGAGCGCGTCCTCGGTGCCGAAGAGGTCGGCGATGACGGAGTGGTCGATGACCATCTCGGCGGGCGCGAGCGGGTTGATCCGGTTCGCGTCGCCGCCCAGGGCAGCGACGGCCTCGCGCATGGTGGCGAGGTCGACGATGCAGGGCACGCCGGTGAAGTCCTGCATGACCACGCGGGCCGGCGTGAACTGGATCTCGGTGTCGGGCTCCGACTCCGGGACCCACTCGCCGAGGGCGCGGATGTGGTCGGCGGTGATGTTCGCGCCGTCCTCCGTGCGGAGGAGGTTCTCGAGCAGCACCTTGAGGCTGAACGGGAGCTTCTCGTGACCGGGGACCCGGTCGATGCGGAACACCTCGTAGTCGGTCGAGCCGACCTTCAGGGTGTCTTTCGATCCAAAGCTGTCTACCGCGGACACGTCGCCCTCTCCTTCGCTGACTGCAGCGTCCGCCGACGGGCGGAGCCGCTCTCCGTCCTCATCTTGACGACCGCGCACAGCGGCCTGCCACCAAGGAGGACCTAACTCCTCGACGCCGAGGCGCCCGGTCGACCTCGCCGCGACGGTGCGGGGAGGCGAGCGCTATTTATCTCGACGTCGAGACAATTCTACGCACGATCCGGAGCATCGCCCGCATCGGCGCGCTCGTCGGCTCCGCGGTACTCGGCCCGGACGGCGAGCACGGTGAGCACCAGCAGCGGCGCGTACAGGGGCAGGCCCAGCGCCAGCTTCCAGATGCCCAGCGCCGTGGTGTCCTCGGCGAGGAACAGCGGGTACTGCACGGCCAGGCGCAGGAGGAAGAGCCCCGCCCACGCGAGGGTCAGGGCGCCGAAGAGGCGGCGCTTGCGCCGATCGGATCGCCAGGCGGTGCCGTCCCCCATCAGGAAGCCGGCGGCGACGCCGATCAGGGGCCAGCGCACGAGGACGGAGAGGAGGAAGACGAGCCCGTAGACGAGGTTGGTGAGCAGCCCCAGGGCGAAGTTGTCGACGCCCCGCCCGGTGAACAGCGCCAGTGCGGCCGAGACCACCACGGCGAGCAGTCCGCCGACGGCCTGGATCACCGGCGTCCGGCCGAGCACCCGCGCCACCGTGAACGCCACGGCGAGCCCGACGGATGCGACCAGCGAGAGCACGAGCTCCGAGGTGACCGTGTAGAGCAGGACGAAGGCTATGCCGGGCACGACGGCCTCGAGGATCCCCCGGACGCCGCCCATGGTGCGCAGCAGCGCCTTCCCGTCGAACGGCTCGCCGTCGGCGACCGCGCCGAGTCCCGAGCGGCGGGCGGCCTGCGCGATCGCGTCGCCCACCTCGGGCCGGACCGGCTCCTCCGATCGGGCCGGGTCCTCGGGCCGCACCGGCTCCATGCCGGTCAGCTCGCGCTCTGCTGGGTCTGGCTGCCGGTCGGCACCTTCAGCGGGATCAGGTCGCGCGGAGGCATCGGGCCGCTGCCGCGGACCACGACGATGCTGCGGAAGAGCTCCTCGACCGAGGCGGCCGCCTGCTCGTCGACGGCTCCGGCTCCGGCGATCACGCCGCGGAGGAACCAGCGCGGACCGTCGACGCCGACGAACCGGGCGACGCGGGTCTGGCCGCCGGCGATCGGGAGCTCGGCGACGAGCTCCGGACCGAAGACGCCGTCGCGCTCCGTCGTCGATCCGCCCTGACGGCCGATCTGCTCGGCGATCTGGCCGCGGATCTCGTGCCAGAGGCCCGAGGAGCGCGGCGCGGAGAAGGGCTGCACCTGCAGCGTCGACCCTGCGTAGTCGAGGCCGACGGCGATGACGCGCTTGGTCCCCTCCTCGACCTCGAGGCGGATGTGCATGCCCTCGCGGGGAAGCACCTTCACCCCGCCGAGGTCGATGTAGGGGCGGACCGGGTTGGCCTCGCGCTCGTCCAGGGGCCCGGCCTCCGCGCGATCCTCCGGCGCCGACTTCTCGAAGTCCTGCTGGACGGGCTCGGCGGCCTCGCCGGCCGTGGGCTGGATGTCGCTCATGCGCTCTCCTCGTGGATTCTGGTCTCCTGGGCGCCGGCGGCGTACCCGGTGGATCCGAAGCCGCCCGTGCCGCGGACCGACTCGGGAAGCTCGTCGACGGTCGTGAACCTCGCCTGGACGACGGGGACGATCACGAGCTGCGCGATCCGGTCCCCCGCCGAGACGCGGTACGTCTCGCGGCTGTCGGTGTTCAGCAGCGCCACCCGGATCTCGCCGCGGTAGCCCGCGTCGATCGTTCCGGGGGCGTTGACGACGGTGATGCCGTGCCTGAAGGCCAGCCCGCTGCGGGGGACGACGAAGCCGGCGTGGCCCTCCGGGAGGGCGACGGCCACCCCGGTGCCGACGGAGGCGCGCTCACCGGGGGCGAGCACCACGTCCTCCGTCGAGTGGAGATCGGCTCCCGCGTCGCCCGGACGGGCGTAGGAGGGGAGCCGGTCCGCGGTGATCGGGACGTCGACGGTTGCAGGCACGTGACGAGGGTAGACCAAACGTCTGATCCAATAGGGTCATGCCGTCCTACCGAGAGAGGCTGTGGCCCGCGCCCTGGCTCTTCGTCGCCACCGCCCTCGTGATCCCCGCCAGCATCCTGGTGTTCGCGCCCATCGACCTCGCGGTGGGGGTGATCGTCGCGGTCGTTCTGTACGCGGGCTGCGTGCTGTCGCTGCTGGCCCTCTCCCCCGTGATCGAGGTGGCGGAGGGGGAACTGCGCGCCGGCCGCGCACATATCCCGCTGGACCTCGTGGGCGAGCCGTCCTCCTACTCGGGGGACCAGGCGTTCGCCGAGCGCGGGACGCGCCTGGACGCGCGGGCGTACCTGGTCATCCGCGGCTGGGTGAAGGAGGTGGTGCGGGTCCCGATCGAGGATCCGGCCGACCCGACGCCGTACTGGCTGGTCTCCACCCGCCGCCCGGACGACATCGTCGCCGCGATCCGGGGATCACGGCGACGGAGCGGTCGTCCTTCGGAGCCGGGAGGCGCTTAAGCGGCGCACTCCAGGCAGATCGGTCCGAGCTTCTCCTCGTGGTCGATCTGCGAGCGGTGCTTCACGAGGAAGCAGCTCACGCACGTGAACTCGTCCGCCTGGGGCGGAAGGACCACGACGTCCAGATCGAGGTCGGACAGATCGGCACCGGGCAGTTCGAATCCGCCCGGGTTGTCGGCGTCATCGACGTCGACGACTCCGGACATCTTGTCGGGGACTCGCTCCTTCAGGGCCTCGATCGACTCGGAGTCGTCATCGGTCTTGCGGGGGGCGTCGTAGTCCGTAGCCATTCCCATCCACTTCTTATTTCTGCTGTTCAACAAATCGGCGGGGTCAGTGTGCATCACGACGCATCGATTCGCAAACCACCTCGAACGGCTCTTGACACCCGCTCGCCCCGCCTCCTTCCGCACCAACTTTCGACCCGCCCGGGGTATTCCCGGCCGATCGCCCGGGCGCGTGGCATCCTTGCCCGGTCCGCGTCCAGAAGGAGGGTCCCCACGATGATGGAACTGAAGGTGATCGGCGTCGAGGGCGGATCGCTCGTCCTCGTGTCCGAGGGCGGCGAGCGCTTCTCGGTCCGCATCGACGAGACGCTGCAGAGCCAGCTGCGGCCGCGGGTCCACACCCTCCCGCCGCGCGAGAAGCGCGTCTCCCCCCGCGAGATCCAGGCCCACATCCGCTCCGGGCTCTCCGCCGAGGAGGTCGCCGAGCTCACGGGCGCCGACCTGGGCTACGTCCAGCGCTTCGAGGGACCCGTCACGGCCGAGCGCGAGCACATCGTCGCGTCCGCTCTCGCCGTGCGCGTCTACACGACCACCGACCCCGATCCCCTCGAGGAGGGCACGCCCTTCGGCGACGTCATCCGCGACCGCCTCGCGTCGCTCGGCGCCGAGGGCGAGCAGTGGTCGAGCTGGAAGGAGGAGGAGGGCTGGGTCGTCAAGCTCCTCTTCCGCTCGGACGAGATCGACCACGACGCCCGCTGGCGCTTCGACCCGCGGAAGGCGCTGCTGTCGCCGCTGACCTCCGAGGCGATCACGCTCTCGCAGCAGGGTGAGATCCGGCCGACCCTCATCCCGCGCCTGCGCGCCGTCATCCCCGCCGCCGTCGACGAGCTCGCCACGCGCTTCGACACGGAGTCCGCGGAGGCGCCGAGCCGCTCCGCCCGGGCCGACCACCCCACCGCCGGCCGCCCCGCCGCGATGCCGCACGCCCGGCCGGCCGCCGTCCGCCCCTCCGACACGGAACCGCAGCCGGCCCTCTCCGAGACCCCGCGCCCGATCTCGACGCTCCCCCGCCCCGTCACCAGCACGACGGAGCAGCGCGAGCGCAACCTCAACGACACCGCCGACCTGCTCGACGCCCTGCGTCGCCGCCGGGGCGAGCGCGATCACGCCTCGAGCCTCCGCGTCCGCGAGGAGCCGGAGCCCGAGGCCGAGGCCGCTCCTCCCGTCGAGAAGGCACCGGAGCCGCCGCGCACCGCTCCCCCGGTCCCCGAGCAGCCGTCGGGCGTGCGCGGGAGCCTCCGCCGGGGGCGGGCGTCGATGCCGAGCTGGGACGAGATCGTCTTCGGAGCGCGCAGCGACGACTGACCCTCCGCCGGCGCGGCTCCGCCGGGGCGGACGGTGCCCCCCGTCCCTCCGGCCCGGCTCAGGCCAGCGCGCCGAAGCGGAGGAGCGGCACCTGCGTCTCCTCCGGCGTGAGCGACCCGTGCTGTCCGATCATCGAGCGGCCGGAGGAGTCGTCCGCCGCGTAGTAGGCGATGGTCCTCCGTGCCGCGACGAACACGTCGCCCATCCGCTCGGCCGCCGCCGGCGAGACCTCGCCGAACCAGCCGCTCGCAGCGACCCCGTCGCGCGTCGCGATCCAGGCGCGTGCGCCCTCCGCCTCGATCCAGCGCCGCGCCACCTCGTCGGGGTCCACACCCGGCTCGAGGTGCAGCTGCAGGCAGCGGGGCTCTCCGCCGAGGTGCCGGACGCCCTCGAGCAGCGGTCCCCGCTCGACGAGCACGTGCGAGGACGCCGGAACGTCCACGATGCCGTGGTCGGCGGTGACCAGCACGCTCTCGCGGGCGGAGAGCCCGCGGACCGCTCCGCCGACCTCCCCGTCCAGGAGCTCGAGCGCTGCCGTCCACTCCGGCGACTCCCAGCCGCGCGCGTGCGCCGCCTGGTCGAGCTCGGGGACGTAGAGGTACACGAGCTGCCGGCCGCCCTCGTCGAGCAGGGCGCGCGCCGCCGTGAAGCGCTCGGCGACGCCGCCGGCGGAGTGGTACTCGGCGCCGCGCAGGATCGCCCGCGTGAGACCGGAGCGGGCGTACCGCGCGGGGCCGATCACTCCGGCCCGGACACCGGCGGCCGAGGCCTGCTCGAAGACCGTGGGGTGGGGCTGCCACGTCTCGGGCACCATGCCCTCGTCCCAGCCGGAGAGCTGGTTGACCAGGCGGTCGGAGGCGCGGTCGAGCACGCGGTAGCCGACCATCCCGTGCCCGCCCGGGCGCAGGCCCGTCGTCAGGCTCGCCAGGGCCGCCGCGGTGGTCGTCGGGAAGCCCGAGACGAGCGTGGTGCCGCGGTTGAGGGCCGGGGCGAGCGTGCGCGAGTGGCCCCCGCGCTGGCGGAGGTTCGCGGCACCCAGGCCGTCGACGAGGACGACCACGATCCGCTCGACGCGGGGCGAGCCGAAGAGGCCGGGGCGGCCCAGGAGCGCGTCGAGGGCGCCCGGCAGGACGTCGGCGAGGCTCCGCCGCCCGTCGGGGGCTGGCGGTATCATGTGGGTCATCGCGCCCAGTTTCGCACAGCGCCGCCGTCCCCGCCGGGCCGGTGCGGCGGAGCGTCCGCGTGAACGGGAGGGCCGGTCCCGTCCGCGAGGCGCCGTCTCCGCTCCGCCCGTCCCGTCGAGCGCCGCAGGGCGGTGCAGTCCCCCGCCGCCGCCCCGCGCCCGCCACCGAATCGAGTCATGAACGCTGCAGCCCCCTCCTCCGGATCCTCGCTCACCGAGCGCATCGAGGACGTCGACGTCTCGGCCGAGATGGAGGGGTCCTTCCTCGAGTACGCGTACTCGGTCATCTACTCGCGGGCCCTGCCCGACGCCCGCGACGGCCTCAAGCCGGTGCAGCGCCGGATCCTCTACATGATGAGCGAGATGGGGCTGCGGCCCGATCACGGCCACGTGAAGTCGGCCCGCGTGGTCGGCGAGGTGATGGGCAAGCTGCACCCGCACGGCGACGCCTCGATCTACGACTCCCTCGTCCGCCTCGCCCAGCCGTTCACGATGAGGGTCGCCCTCGTCGACGGGCACGGCAACTTCGGCTCCCTCGACGACGGCCCGGCCGCGGCCCGCTACACCGAGGCCCGCCTCGCCCCGGCCGCCACGGCCATGACCGAGCACCTCGGCGAGGACGTCGTCGACTTCGTCCCGAACTACGACAACTCGCACGACCAGCCCGAGGTCCTCCCCTCCGCGTTCCCGAACCTGCTGGTCAACGGGGCCAGCGGCATCGCCGTCGGCATGGCGACGAACATGGCGCCCCACAACCTCGTGGAGGTGATCGGGGCGGCCCGGCACCTGATCGCCCATCCCGACGCGTCCCTGGACGACCTGATGTCGTTCGTCCCCGGACCGGACTTCCCGAGCGGTGGCACGATCGTCGGCCTCGCCGGCGTGCGCGACGCTTACGCGACCGGCCGGGGCGGCTTCAAGACCCGCGCGCGCGTCTCGGTCGAGAGCATCACCGCGCGCAAGTCCGGCCTGGTCGTCACCGAGCTGCCCTACCTCGTCGGCGCCGAGAAGGTCATCGACAAGATCAAGGACGGCGTCCAGAACAAGAAGCTCAGCGGCATCTCGGACGTCACCGACCTGACGGACCGGGACAACGGCCTCCGGCTCGTCATCGGGATCAAGACCGGCTTCAGCCCGGAGGCCGTCCTCGAGCAGCTCTACCGCTACACGCCCCTCGAGGACGCGTTCTCGATCAACAACGTCGCGCTGGTCGACGGCGGCCCGCGCACCCTCGGCCTGAAGGAGCTGCTGCAGGTCTACATCGGCCACCGGGTGCAGGTCGTCACCCGGCGGACCCGCTACCGACTGCGCAAGCGCCAGGAGCGGCTGCACCTGGTCGAGGGCCTGCTCATCGCGATCCTCGACATCGACGAGGTCATCCAGCTGATCCGCGGGAGCGACGACACCGCGGCGGCGCGGGCCCGGCTGATCGAGGTCTTCGACCTCAGCACCCTGCAGGCCGACTACATCCTCGAGCTCCAGCTCCGCCGTCTCACGAAGTTCTCGCGCATCGAGCTCGAGACCGAGCGCGACACCCTCCTCGCCGAGATCGCCGAGCTCGAGGCCCTCCTCGCCAGCCGCTCACGGATCGACGAGCTGGTCTCGGACGAGCTCGACGAGGTCGCCCAGCGCCTCGGGACCCCGCGGCGCACCCTGCTCACCGAGGCGCGTCCCTCCGTCGCCACCACCGGGCGGAAGGCCGCCGCGGTGCTCGAGATCGCGGACGTGCCCTGCCGGGTGCTGCTGAGCACCACCGGCCGCATGGTGCGGGTCGACCGCGACCCCGAGGCCGCTCCCCACCCCGAGCGCGCCACGCGCCGCTCGAAGCACGACGCCGTCCTCAGCGTGCTCGACACGACCAGCCGGACGGAGATCGGCGCGGTCACCAGCGCCGGTCGGCTCCTCCGCTTCTCGCCGGTCGACGTGCCCGCCGTCCCCTCCTCCTCGGTGCAGCTGGGCGCGGGCGTGCGCATGAGCGACTACCTCCCGCACCTGGCGAAGGACGAGCGGGTGCTCGCGCTCGTCGCCCTCGACGACGAGCGGCCGATCGCGCTCGGCACCCAGCAGGGCGTCGTCAAGCGCGTCGCGCCGGGCGAGCTGCCCAACCGCCCGGACATCGAGCTCATCGCCCTGAAGCCGAAGGACGCCGTCGTGGGCGCGGCCGCGTCGGCGGAGGAGGACGAGCTGGTCTTCGTCACCGGCGAGGCCCAGCTGCTGCGCTTCCCCGCGTCCGCCGTCCGCCCTCAGGGCCGGACCGCCGCGGGGATGGCCGGGGTCAAGCTGGCCGAGACCGACGACGTCGTGCACTTCGCCGTCGTCGCCGCCGAGGACCGGGACGAGGCCGTCGTCGCGACGGTCGCCGTCGACAGCTGGGCCCTCTCGGGGACCGACACCGGCAGTGCGAAGGTCTCGCCGTTCTCGGAGTTCCCCGCCAAGGGCAGGGCCACCGGCGGAGTCCGTGCGCAGCGCTTCCTCAAGGGCGAGACCGCCCTCGGAGTGGCGTGGGTCGGCCCCGGTCCCGCGCACGCGATCGAGGCCGACGGCTCGGTCGCCGCGCTGCCCGACTCCGGGATGAAGCGCGACGGCTCCGGCGTGGCGCTCGCGGCGCCGATCGCGACGATCGGAGCGGCGCCCGAGGTGTTCTGAGCCCCGCGGCTCAGACGTCGATGCGGTCCCGCGACAGCGACTCGGACCCGCGGACGATGAACTCCTTGCGGGGTGCCACGTCGTTGCCCATCAGCAGCTCGAACACCCGGCCGGCGTTCTCCGCGTCGGCGACCCGCACCCGGCGGAGGGTGCGGCGGGAGCGGTCCATGGTCGTCGTGGCCAGCTGGTCCGCGTCCATCTCGCCGAGCCCCTTGTAGCGCTGGATCGGGTCCTGGTAACGGCGGCCCGCCTTGCCGAGGGCCGCGAGCACGCTCTGCAGCTCCTTCTCGGAGTAGGTGTAGATCGTCTCGTTCGGCTTCTTCCCCGCGTTCATCACCACGAGCCGGTGCAGCGGAGGCACGGCGGCGAAGACGCGCCCCGCCTCGACGAGCGGCCGCATGTAGCGGAAGAAGAGCGTGAGCAGCAGGGTGCGGATGTGGGCGCCGTCGACGTCGGCATCGCTCATCAGGATGATCTTCCCGTAGCGGGCGGCCGAGAGGTCGAAGGAGCGGCCGGAGCCGGCTCCGATCACCTGGATCATCGAGGCGCACTCGGCGTTCGAGAGCATGTCGGCGATGCTCGCCTTCTGCGTGTTGAGGATCTTCCCCCGGATCGGCAGCAGGGCCTGGTACTCGCTGTTGCGGGCGAGCTTGGCGGTGCCGAGGGCGGAGTCGCCCTCGACGATGAAGAGCTCGCTGTTCTCGACGTCGCTGCTGCGGCAGTCGACCAGCTTCGCCGGAAGGGAGGAGGACTCCAGCGCGTTCTTGCGGCGCTGCGTCTCCTTGTGCGCGCGGGCCGAGATCCGCGACTTCATCTCGGCGACGACCTTCTCGAGGAGCTGGGAGGTCTGCGCCTTGTCCTCGCGGCGCGTCGAGGAGAACACCACGCCCAGCGTCGAGGCGATGGTGGAGGCGACGATCGCGCGGACCGCGGGCGTGCCCAGCACCTCCTTCGTCTGGCCTTCGAACTGCGGCTCAGGGAGCCGCACGGTCAGCACGGCGCTGAGCCCGGCGAGGACGTCGTCCTTCTCGAGCTTGTCCGAGCCGACCTTGAGGCGGCGGGCGTTCGCCTCCACCTGGGAGCGGAGCAGCTTCAGCAGGCCCTGCTCGAAGCCGGTCTGGTGC
This sequence comes from Rathayibacter sp. AY1D1, assembly GCF_002932635.1. Taxonomy (NCBI): domain Bacteria; kingdom Bacillati; phylum Actinomycetota; class Actinomycetes; order Micrococcales; family Microbacteriaceae; genus Rathayibacter; species Rathayibacter sp. AY1D1. The sequence continues at coordinate 10,912 of NZ_PSVY01000029.1, read as the reverse complement.
GTCCCGCCCTTGGGCGTCGAGATGATGTTCACGAAGCTGCGCATCACCGTCTCGTAGCCGGTGCCCCAGCGCAGGGCGATGTCGACCTCGCAGGTGCGCTCCACCTCGGTGGGCACCATGGCGCCGCCGGGGGTCAGCACCGGCACGGTCTCGGTGAAGGTGCCGGAGCCGGTGAGGCGCAGCACCTCGGTCACGGGGGCGTCGGGGGCGAGGAACTCGACGAACTCCGAGATGCCGCCGTCGTAGCGGAACATCTCGGCGCGGCGCTCGTCCGCCCGGTCGTCGACGATGTCGATCGTCAGGCCGGGGACGAGGAACGCGGTCTGCCGGGCGCGCGTCACCAGGTCGTCCGTCTGGAACGAGGCGCCCTTCGTGAAGATCTGGCGGTCGGCCCAGTAGCGCACGCGCGTACCGGTGACGCCCTTGGCGACCTTCCCGACGACCGTCAGCTCCGACCCGTTCTCGAACGGCGTGAACGGAGCGTCGGGGGTGGGCTCGCCCGCGTCGGCGAAGCGCCCGGGCTCCCCCCGGTGGAACGACATCCGGTAGGTGCGGCCGTTGCGGTCGACCTCGACGTCGAGGCGCTCCGAGAGCGCGTTGACCACGGAGGCGCCGACGCCGTGCAGACCGCCGGACGCCGCGTAGGACCCGGAGCCGAACTTGCCGCCCGCGTGCAGCTTCGTGAACACGACCTCGACTCCGGAGAGCCCCGTCTTCGGCTCGATGTCGACCGGGATCCCGCGCGCGCGGTCGCGCACCTCGACGCTGCCGTCGGCGTGCAGGAGCACGCTGATCTCGGTCCCGTGCCCGGCCAGCGCCTCGTCGACGGAGTTGTCGATGACCTCCCAGAGGCAGTGCATGAGGCCGCGCGAGTCGGTCGATCCGATGTACATGCCGGGCCGCTTCCGGACCGCCTCGAGACCCTCGAGGACGGAGAGGTGGCGGGCGTTGTAGTCGGTGGAGGCCATCCGCCCAGTCTACTTTCGGGAACCGCTCCGGCCGCGGTGGCGCGGCACCCGACGACAGCACGATGGCCGCTCGGCGCGGGGCCCCTACGCGCAGAGCGAAATGCCGACCGATCGACTCCGTGCGGAAACAATCGCGTGCTTGGATGGGTTCCACTAAGCAGAGATCGAAGAACGAGTGCAGGAGGCCAAGTCATGTCGACCACAGCAACCCAGAACGGCGTGGACGAGCTCGCCGGTGCCCACCAGCTCTCCGCCGCCGACCGCTGCGACAGCTGCGGTGCCCAGGCGTACATCCGAGTGGTCGTGAACAACGGAGAACTGCTGTTCTGCGCGCACCACGGGAAGAAGTACCAGGAGAAGCTCTCCAGCATCGCCCAGAGCTGGCACGACGAGTCCGCCCGACTCTTCGAGGAGCAGCGCCCCTAGCGTGTCCCCGATCAGCCCGGACGGCGCGTCAGCGCCCTACCGACCGACACCGAGCCGCTTCGCGATCACATCGCGAGCGGCTCGTGCCGTTTCATCGACCAGGCGGAGACGCTCGTCCGACGGGGAGTAGGCGTCGCCGAGGGCGCGCCGCAGGATCGCGTCCGCGAGCGAGGGGTTCTTCGCGAGGACGGGGCCGTGCAGGTGCGTGCCCAGAAGGCCTCCCTCCGCGTAGCCCTCGTGGCCGGCGCCGTCGCCGGTGCCGTGCAGCACTCGGCCGAGCGCGTGCTCGGGCGCGATCCCGGTCATCCGGCGCTCGTGGTTCTCGAAGCCGATGAGGACGCCGCCCGGCGTCTCGACGAGGAGGTCGTCGGTCGCGCGCTCGCCCGTGACCGAGTCTCCGGGGAACAGCCCGATCCCCTGGGCTCCGCCCGCGGCCGTGCTGATCGAACCGGCCAGCATCTCCCAGCCGGCTCCGACCGCGACCACCTGGGTGCCCTGGTCGACCCAGGCCCGCAGCGTCGGCGCGATCTCGTGGAGGAGAGCCAGGACGCCCGGGAGGTCCTCGTCCGCTCCCGTCCCGGCGACCAGGACGTCCGGACGGACCTCGGCGTCGGAGGCGGTCGCCAGCGGCACCACCTCCGCCTCGACGCCCGACCAGCGCGCCCGAGCCGCGAGGACCCGGGCGTTCGCCGCGTCGCCGTTGCTGTCCAGGACGTCGGGAGCGAGCACGGCGATGCGGAGGGTGGTCACGCGGTCTCCTCGCGGTTGGTGACGAGCTGCAGGTGCGCACGGGTGCGGCGCATCGAATCCGCCGAGAAGACGATGGTCTTCCGGCCGGAGGCGGGGGTCGGCAGAGCGAGGAACGCGTCGAGCGCGCGACCCAGGTCCTCGTCGACGGAGTCGACGCGCACGCCGTCGTAGCGCAGGTGCAGCGCCGCCTCGTGCGCCTTCGACCCCGAGACGACTCTGACGTGCCCGAGCACGGAGGTGTCCACGGGCCAGAAGTAGGAGGGGTCTCGGACGTCGGAGCCGATCGCGAGCATGATCTGCTCGGTCCCCTCGGGGATCTCCGCGATGTTCAGGCGGTAGCTCGCCGGGTTCTGGACCAGGACGAACTCGACCTCGTGGCCGCGCACGGTGACGATCTCGCCCCGCCCGAAGACGGGGTCGATGCTCGAGAGCGCGGAGGCGGCGAGGGCCGGGTCGAAGCGCTCAGCGAGCACGGCGCGGGCCGTGGAGACGGCCGCTGCGGCGTCCACCGCGTAGTGGACGCCCCGTGCGGGGAGCCGGACCTCGAGCGGGTCGCCGTCGCTGATGATGCGCGCGGCCGCTCCCGTCGTGCTCTCGACGACGGTGGTCGCACGGTCGGTCCCGGCCTCCGCCTCTGCGGCGTAGCCGAGACCGCCGGACGCGGAGTCGCGGATGGAGGAGGAGACGCCGTACCAGCGGATCCGCTCGTCGGGGAGGGAGGTCGCGACATCGGCGACGTGGCGGTCGTCGGCGTTCAGCACGACGGGACCGGTCGCGCGGGAGGCGATGGTGCCGAGCATCCGCGCGACCATGGCCGGGTCGAAGAAGCGGTCGATCTGGTCGACCACCACGTTCGTCAGCAGGACGACGCGGGGGCGCATCCGGGGCGCGAGGCGCGCGCCGTGACCCTCGTCCATCTCGAGGACGGCGATGTCGGCGTCGATCCGTCCGCGGAGGTCCGCCCGCTCCAGGAGCGCGGAGGTCAGCCCCTGGGCGATGTTGGCCGTCGAGGGGTTGGTGAAGACCCGGAGCCCGTGCGCGCGGAGCACCGCGACCAGCATCTTGGTCGTGGTCGACTTGCCCGCCGATCCCGTGACGACCACGAGGCCGTCCCGGAATCCGTCGAGCACCGCGGGCAGGAATCCGGGCGCGACACGGTTCACCACGAGTCCGGGCACGGCGGATCCCCCGCCGGGCTTCCGGACCCGCGCGGCGAACCGGGCGGCCCTCCCGAGGAGGACCGCCGGCGCGTAGCGGATCACCGGCCTACTCGAGGTAGTCGCGGAGCGACTGCGAGCGGGACGGGTGGCGGAGCTTGGCCATCGTCTTGGACTCGATCTGACGGATGCGCTCGCGCGTCACGCCGAAGGTGTCGCCGATCTGGTCGAGCGTCTTCGGCATGCCGTCGCCGAGGCCGAAGCGCATGCGGATCACGCCGGCCTCGCGCTCCGAGAGCGAGTCGAGCAGCGACTCCAGCTGCTTCTGCAGCATGGTGAAGCCTACGGCGTCGGCCGGGACGACCGCCTCGGTGTCCTCGATGAGGTCGCCGAACTCGCTGTCGCCGTCCTCGCCCAGGGGCGTGTGCAGCGAGATCGGCTCGCGCCCGTACTTCTGCACCTCGATGACCTTCTCGGGGGTCATGTCGAGCTCGCGCGAGAGCTCCTCGGGCGTGGGCTCGCGGCCCAGGTCCTGGAGCATCTGGCGCTGCACGCGGGCCAGCTTGTTGATGACCTCGACCATGTGCACCGGGATGCGGATGGTGCGGGCCTGGTCGGCCATCGCGCGGGTGATCGCCTGGCGGATCCACCACGTGGCGTAGGTCGAGAACTTGAAGCCCTTGGTGTAGTCGAACTTCTCGACCGCACGGATGAGGCCCAGGTTGCCCTCCTGGATGAGGTCGAGGAACTGCATCCCGCGACCGGTGTAGCGCTTCGCGAGGCTGACGACGAGCCGGAGGTTCGCTCCGAGCAGGTGGCTCTTCGCGCGCTGGCCGTCCTTCGCGACCCAGCGCAGCTCGCGGACGAGCTCCGGGCTGAGGTCGGTCGAGTTGGCGAGCTTGTCCTCGGCGAACAGGCCGGCCTCGATGCGCATCGCGAGCTCGACCTCCTCGGCCGCGTTCAGGAGCGCGACCTTGCCGATCTGCTTCAGGTAGTCCTTGACCGGGTCGGCGGTGGCGCCGGTGATCGCGGTCGAGTAGACCGGGACCTCGTCGTCCTCTCCGCCGAACGACAGGACGAGCGCACCGCTCGGGAGCGGCTCGGCCGGAGCGGCGACGGCAGCGGCGGCCGGGGCCTCCGGCGTCTCCGCGTCGTCCTTCGCGTCGGTCTCGGTGTCCTCGGCGACGACCTCGGTCTCCTCCTCCTCCGCCGCCTCGTCGGGCTCGACGGCGTCGGTCGGCTCCTCCTCGGTGTCGGCGGGAGCGGCGGCCTTGGTCGTGGCGCGCGAGCGGGTCGTCTTGGCCGCGGTGGTCTTGGCCGCCGTGGTCTTCGCCGCGGGCTTGCGCGTCGCGGGCTTCTTGGTGGTCGTCGTCACGTCGTCGTCGACGGCGTCGAGCGTTGCGGTCTTGGTAGCTCTGGTGGCCATGGCGGCACCTCTCCATCCGTTGCGTCCCGGGGGCGGGCGGCGCGGGAAGGCGTCGTCCGTCGGTGGGCATTACGAGGACCCATGTCAAGTCGAGGACGTCGCACGCCCGACGTGGGCCTGGTGCTCCTCGACCCGAACGGGTCCTATTGACAATTATTGCACGTCTGAGTAGTGCAGCCGTGCGGTGCGGTGCGAGTGGGGCTCGATCCGGCGGGATCCGGGCCGTTCCGCTGGGACATCGCGTCTGCAGAAGGGCGGATCGACGGACGACCGTCAGCGCCCCGCGCGGCCGCGGCGCATCCGGTCACTCAGTGCAACCCAGAGAGGGGCCACGGTTATTCCCTCGTCCTCGGCCAGGCGGCGGCGGGTCCGGCGGCGCGCGACGACGAGTCCGACGACTCCGGCGCCGACCACCACGTACTGCACGCACCACGCCAGGCGGAAGTGCTCGAGCGAGTAGGTCTGCTCGGAGGAGGCACCGGGACCGGCCAGTGCGTCGAGGATCAGGCCGATCGCGAACATCATCGTGAAGCTGGCCAGGAACCCGCCCACGTTGACGACTCCGTTCGCCGCGCCGAGGCTCCGCGAGGGGTTGAACGTGCGGGCGAAGTCGAACCCGATCATGGAGCCGGGGCCGCCCGCTCCGACGACGATCAGGAGCAGCACCACGAGCCAGTACGGCGGGATGCCGGGCCAGAGCAGCACGACGGTCCAGGCGACCGCCATCGCCGAGACGATCCCGAGCACGAGGTTGCTGCGGCGCATGGGGTGGCGGGCGGTCAGGACGCCGAGTACCGGCCCGACGACGATCCCCGCGATCACGACGATCGTGAGGGTCGGCGCGGCGACGGTCGGCGGCAGACCGATCGCGTAGACGAGGAAGGGGTAGCCCCAGAGGAGCGTGAAGACCGTGCCGGAGGACTGCGTGACGAAGTGCGACCAGAAGCCGAGCTGCGTCCCCGGCCGGCGCAGGCTCACTCCGAGCTGCGCGATCGTCGCCCGGAGCGTCGGGGGCACCACCGTGATCGGCTCGGTGCGCGGCGGAACGTCGGCGACCAGGAGGAGCACGCCGAGGAAGGACACGGCCCCGAGGCCGGCGGCGCTGAGGAACGCGGGCTCCCAGCCGAACGTGTGGAGGATCGCCGCGAACGGGAGTGCGGAGAGGATCTGGCCCACCTGGCCGATGTTGCCGATCCACTGCGAGAGCTGCGGCACGATCGGTCCGCTGAACCAGGTGACCGTGAGGCGGATCACGGAGGTGAAGATCGCGGCGTCCCCCGCTCCCAGCAGGATCCGCCCGACGATCGCGACGCCGATGCCCGGCGCGATCGCGACCACGACCTGGCCCGCCATCATCAGGGCCGTGCCCGAGAGGATCAGGGTCCGCGGGCCGAACCGGTCGATGAGGATCCCGACCGGGATCTGCATCCCGGCGTAGACGATCAGCTGGACGACGGCGAGCGACGAGAGGACGGCGGCGGCCACCCCGAACCGCTCCGCGGCGTCCACTCCTGCGACGCCCAGCGTCGTGCGGTCCAGGACCGCGACGAGGTAGGCGAACGCTCCGGCACCGAAGACGAACCAGGCTCGACGATCACGCACTCGTCCGATCCTACGGCCGCTCAGGAGGCGGTGGGCTCCTCGCCCGGGCGGCGGATCGCGAGGAACTTCTCGAGCTCGGCGGCGATCGCGTCGGCGCTGGGCACGAAGCCGTCCTCGTCGGTGAGCGGCGAGCGGAGGCTCGTCCCCTCCATGTAGGTGTCGTGCCGCGCCTCGAGGGCCGAGACCAGCTTCTGCAGCTCGTCGTTGCCGCCGACCTGCTCGTCGACCTTGCCGAGGAACTCCCGCCCGCTCTCGCGCAGGCGGTCCGTCGGGAAGATGAGGCCGGTCGACGCCGAGATGCTCTCGAGCGCCGCGACCGCCGCCTGCGGGTACTCGGTGTCCGACAGGTAGTGGGGGATGAGCAGCGCGAAGCCGACCACGGTCAGACCGCGCTCGTAGAGGCGCAGCTCGAGCAGGTGGAGGACGTTCGAGGGCACCTGCGTGTGCGGCTTCCAGACCGACATCGCCTCGATCAGGTCCTCGCGGTTGCCGCTCACGGTGACGCCGACGGGCCGGGTGTGCGGCACGGGCATCGGGATCGCCTGGACCCACGTGGTCGAGGCGACGTCGAGCCGCTCGAGGAGGGAGACCACCGCGCGGGTGAACCGCTCCCACTGGAAGTCGGGCTCGAAGCCGGTGAGCAGGAGGAACGGCTGGCGCAGCTCGTCGTGCGCGAGCGAGAGCCGGAGCATCGCAGGACGGTAGTCGGTCAGGTGGTCCTGGTCGAACGTGATGATGGGGCGGCGGGCCCGGTAGTCGAGCAGCTGATCCTGGTCGAAGACCGCGACCCCGCGGTGCTCGAGGGTCTCGAAGAGGTACTCCCCCAGCTGCCCCACCGCTCCCCCGGCGTCGGCCGAGCCGGTCAGGCCCGCGACGAGGTGCAGCCCGCGCGGGATCTCGGAGAGGTCGCCCTCGATCTCGAACAGGTCTTCCGGATCCAGCATGCGTCCAGTCTAAACGGGGGTCCCGGCGCCCCGGCCGGGTCCGCTGAGCCCTCAGCGAACAGCGCCTAGCATTGCCGCCATGCCCCTCTCCTCTCTCGAGTACTCGACCGTTCCCGCCTCCGACATCGACACCGACGCCCTCGTCCTCGGCGTCGCCCCGGGACCCGACGGTCCCCGGCTCGTCGGCGCGGAGGGCTTCGAGGAGCTGGCCCCCGCGCTGAGCGCGCTCGGCGCGACCGGCGCGGCCGAGACGCTCGTGCGCGTGCCGTCCTCGGTCCGTGCCGGAGTGATCGTCCTCGTCGGCCTCGGCTCGGCGGAGCCTGACGACACCGCGCTGCGGAACGCCGCGGGCGCCGCCGTCCGCCTGCTCGCGGGGTCCGCCTCCGTGGCCCTCTCCCTCCCCGCCGGCTCCGACGGCACGCTCGCCGCGGTCGCCGAGGGCGCCGCGCTCGGCTCCTACTCCTTCACCGCCTTCCGCGGCAGCACCGCCGCCGCGGCGAAGGCGCCCGTCGAGCACGTCGTCCTGCTGGGCGGCGGCGAGTCGGCCGACCCCGCCGTCCTGGACCGGGCGCTCGTGCTCGGCCGCGCGGTCGGCATGGTGAAGGACCTCGTCAACACTCCCCCGTCGCACCTCTACCCGCAGACGCTGGCCGAGGCCGTGCAGACCGGCGCAGAGGGACTGCCCCTCGAGGTCACCGTCTGGGACGAGGAGGCCCTCGCGGAGGAGGGGTTCGGCGGCATCCTCGGAGTCGGCAGCGGCTCCTCCCGCCCGCCCCGCCTCGTGAAGGTCGCCTACGCGCCCGAGGGCGCGAGCACCCACCTCGCCCTGGTCGGCAAGGGCATCACCTTCGACAGCGGCGGACTCTCGCTCAAGCCGCCGGCCTCGATGATCGGGATGAAGACCGACATGGCGGGCGCGGCGACCGTGTACGCCGTCGTGCGCGCCATCGCGGAGCTCGGCCTCCCGCTCCGCGCGACCGCCTGGCTCTGCATCGCCGAGAACCTCCCCTCCGGGACCGCGATCCGCCCGGACGACGTGCTCACCGTGCGCGGCGGGACCACGGTGGAGGTGCTGAACACCGACGCCGAGGGCCGACTGGTGCTTGCCGACGGCCTCGTCGCCGCCAGCGAGGAGCAGCCCGATGCGATCATCGACGTCGCGACGCTGACCGGCGCCTCCGTGGTCGCCCTCGGCAACCGGACCGTCGGCGCTCTGGGCGACGACGAGCTGGTCTCCCGCGTCCTCGACGCCGCCCGCGCGGCGGGAGAGCCCTTCTGGCAGATGCCCCTCCCCGCGGAGCTGCGACCGCTGCTGAACTCGGACATCGCCGACATCGCGAACGTCAAGCCGGGCAACACCGCCGGCGGCATGCTCCTCGCCGGCCACTTCCTCCGCGAGTTCGTCGGGAAGCGCGGCGAGGGCGAGGACGCGACCACGATCCCGTGGGCGCACCTCGACATCGCCGGCCCCTCGAGCAACGGAGGCGGCGGCTACGGCTTCACCGGAGCCGGCGCCACGGGGGTCTCGGTGCGCGCGCTGATCGCCCTGGCCGAGGGCTTCGCGAGCGCGTAGTAGGGTCGACGGGGCGGGAGATCCCGCCTCGTCCCCCCTCCCGATCCGCTCGGCGCTCAGCGCCGGAGCCGGTCGGCCGGGAAGCGGGACCGCACGTCGCGAGGGAGTCACTGGGTGTCGGAAGAGCGCTACGACCTGGTCGTGCTCGGAGGTGGCAGCGGCGGGTACGCGGCGGCCCTCCGGGCGACGCAGCTCGGGATGAGCGTCGCGCTCGTGGAGCGCGACAAGCTCGGCGGCACCTGCCTGCACCGGGGATGCGTGCCCACCAAGGCCCTGCTGCACGCCGCCGAGCTGGCGGACGGCGCCCGCGAGGGAGAGAAGTACGGCGTGCTCTCGAGCTTCACCGGGATCGACATGGCGGGCGTCACGCGCTACCGCGAGGGCGTCGTCGCCGGCAAGTACAAGGGGCTCCAGAGCCTCGTGTCCTCGCGCGGCATCACGGTCGTGACCGGCGACGGCCGCCTCACCGCGCCGGGCACCGTAACGGTCGGCGAGCACCTGCTCCACGGCGCGTCGGTCGTCGTCGCCACCGGGTCCGCCTCCCGCACCCTCCCCGGCATCGAGATCGGCGGCCGGATCCTGACGAGCGACCAGGCTCTCGAGCTCGACCACGTGCCCGCGAGCGTCGTCGTCCTCGGCGGCGGAGTGATCGGCGTCGAGTTCGCGAGCGTCTGGCGCTCGTTCGGCGCCGAGGTCACGATCGTCGAGGCCCTCCCCCACCTCGTTCCCAATGAGGACGAGAGCGTCAGCAAGCAGCTGGAGCGCGCCTTCCGCAAGCGGGGCATCGCCTTCCAGCTGGGATCCCGCGTCGCGTCGGTCTCGCAGAGCGAGGGCGGCGTCTCCGTGTCGCTCGAGAGCGGCGCCACGGTGGAGGGCGAGATCCTGCTGGTCGCCGTCGGCCGCGGCCCGGTGACCGCAGGCATCGGCCTCGAGGAGGCCGGGGTCCGCCTCGACCGCGGCTACGTGCTGACCGACGAGCGCCTGCAGACCTCCGTCCCCGGCGTGTACGCCGTGGGCGACATCGTGCCGGGGCTCCAGCTCGCGCACCGGAGCTTCCAGCAGGGGATCTTCGTCGCGGAGGAGATCGCCGGTCTGGGCCCGCAGGTCGTCTCGGACGTCAACGTCCCGAAGGTGACCTACAGCGACCCCGAAGTGGCCTCCGTCGGCCTCGGCGAGGCCCGCGCGATCGCCGAGTACGGCGCCGAGCGCGTCGCCGTGTACGACTACGGCCTCGGCGGCAACGCCCGGAGCACGATCATCGGGACCACCGGCTCCGTGAAGGTCGTGCGCCTGGTCGACGGCCCCGTCGTCGGCGTGCACATGGTCGGAGCCCGCGTCGGCGAGCTGATCGGCGAGGCTCAGCTCATCGTGAACTGGGAGGCGCACCCCGAGGACGTCGCGCCCCTCGTGCACGCGCACCCCACTCAGAACGAGGCGCTCGGCGAGGCGCACCTCGCTCTGGCAGGGAAGCCGCTGCACGCCCTGTAGAACCACTGCGGTGCGGCGATCCGCCGCTTCCGCATCAGTAAGCTGGACATCGAAACACAAGCGTCTTAAGGAGACAGGCTCATGAGCGAATCCGTCAGCCTCCCGGCACTCGGAGAGAGTGTCACGGAAGGAACGGTCACCCGCTGGCTGAAGAACGTCGGGGACCGCGTCGAGGTGGACGAGCCCCTGCTCGAGGTCTCGACCGACAAGGTCGACACCGAGATCCCGTCGCCCGTCGCGGGAGTGATCGAGGAGATCCTCGTCCAGGAGGACGAGACCGTCGAGGTCGGCGCCGAGCTGGTGCGCATCGGCGACGGCTCCGGAGCCGCGTCGGCGTCCGAGCCCGAGGCTCCCGCCGAGGAGGCCCCCGAGGTCCAGGCCGCCGAGACCGAGGCCACCGACGAGGCGACCCCGTCGGTCGACGCCGAGAGCGACGCCGAGGCCCCCGCCCCGGCCGAGCCCGAGCCGGCCCCGGCCGGCGACTCCGGTTCCCGTGAGGGTGGAGAGGTCGATACCGTTCTCGCCCGCGAGCTTGCGCACGAGCGGGGTGACGTAGCCGGGGTTGGAGTCGGTGGGCT
>NZ_PSVY01000028.1:0-43615 GCF_002932635.1 Rathayibacter sp. AY1D1 | reverse complement strand
GGGGAGTGGGGGCGGGGCGGGATTGAGGCGACGGGCCGTCTGGGCTGAGTCGTCCGATGGAGCAGGCGGCCCTACGACGAGGCGCGGAGTTCAGAGGCCGGAAGAAGTATTGATCCCTGCCCGCCTGGCAGCCGCTCGACCGATGTCGTCCAGCTGAGCGAGCATCTCGGCGGGCGGCCTCGTGACGTCGATCCGCACCGTCCGAACCACGACACCGGAGCCTTTCACCGTCGCTGTCCGATCACTCGGGTCTCCGGCGCTCGAGACGTAGACGAGCGTCCCTTCAGCCAGCCCGAGCACTGTGCAGTAGGCCAGCATCTGGTAGAGGTCCTCGACCCTCGGTGGCCCGAGTTTGTACTTGGCATCGATGACGACCACTGGTCGGCCGCCGGCGACGTGGACGAAGTCGGGTCGGATCGGCTGGCGTCGTTCGAGATCGAGATGAGCGGGGAACTGACCGATACTGACGCCCCGCGAGACCCCTGAGAGAGCGCTGCTCAGAGTCGTGGTCACGAATGCCTCGAACGCCTCCGCCATATTGACGACGAAGGAGGCGACGGTGTGGCCGCCGTTCGTCGTGGTGGGCGTGATGCGTGCGAGCACGAGTTCGGCGAAGCGCAGGGCGGGCTGATAGCGCTGGTTCAGCCGCGACGGCTGCCACGACGGTGTCATCGTCCCTGGCCGCAGGAGGGCTGCCTCCGACAGTCTCGAGTCGAGGTGCGCCAGGCGCCGCCGGACGTCCGGCGACACGCGGGGCACGGCGAGCAGCAGCCGGCCGGCCGCACGCAGGATCCGGTTCTCGACGATGTCGGCCGAGTAGTCGTCGACCGTCAGCTCGATCGGGAGGAGTCGTCCGCCGCGGCGCGACATCTGGTCGGAGAACCGGACCCGCCCGCGCACCGTCATGGCGCTCTCGTCGTACCGTCGGTACCCCTGCAGGAGGCCGTGCCCGAGTGCACGTTCCGCGATGCGCGCGTACGTCTCGGCGACCGCGGGGAAGATCTCCCTGCCGTCGCCGGAGACCTCTTCCGGTCGGAAGCCCGGGTCCGCCGCGTACCCCAGCATGAAGAGCACCGAGGAGAAGGCGGCCTTCGGACGGACGACGACCTCGTCGCCATCGATCCGAATCGCCCCGATCCTGTTGAGCTGAGGCTTCACCTCGGCGCCTGACGCTGTCATGCGGGATTCGAGCAGCCCTGCGCTGCACACGCGACCGATGACCTCAGGGTCGAACGAGACCGCCGTCCAGCCGCCGTTCTCGTCGAACTCGACGCGGGTCATCGGGCCGGAGCGTCGTCGACCGCTTCGTCCGGATCCGCGACAGCACCGGGCTCGAGAGCGCTGAGACCGAACGTCGCCCGGACCTCCGCGCGAGACAAGCGTCCGTAGTAGTGCTCGTCGAGCAGCGGAAGGATGTCGTACTCCCAGATCCTCGCCAATCCGGAGTCCGTGCGGGCAGAAGCGCCCATGAGGTAGGACGGGCCGATCTGGAAATCGCGGTCGAGGTCGCCGATCCGCTCGTTGAGCTGCCTCAGCAGAGCACTTCGGCTGATCTCATGGTGCTGCGCCTTCGACCATCGCTCGATCAGGCCGAGTACCGGCTCCTCTGCGGGGTGCAGCTCGACGAACGAGAACCGCCTCCTGATCGCCGCGTCCACCAGGGAGATCGAGCGGTCTGCCGTGTTCATCGTTCCGATGACGAAGAGATTCTCGGGCAGACGGAAGTCCTCCTCCGGCGAGTACTGCAGTGAGACCCCGGCGTCGCGGTATTCGAGGAGCAGGTAGAGCTCGCCGAACACCTTCGCGATGTTCGCCCGGTTGATCTCGTCGATGATCAGCACATGCGGCACTGTCGGGTTCGCCGCCGCCGCAGCAGCGAGAAGACGTACCGGCCCCGGTGCGAGTCGGAAACTCGCGGACCCCTTCTCATCGACCGTCGGCCGGAACCCCTCGAAGAAGTCCTCATAGGAGTAGGAGGGGTGGAACTGGACGATGCGGACCGCGCCCTTCGGCGCGATGAAGTCGGCGAGAGCACGGGCGAGATAGGTCTTGCCCGTTCCGGGAGGCCCGAAGAAGATCGCTTGGCGACGCTCCTCGAGGAGACCCAGCACCTCGTTCAGCCACAGTGAGTCGTAATGCAGGCGACCCGCGAGTTCGGGCGTGCTGCGGGGGAGGCGGAGGGGGCCGGACAGCGGAGGTGCGGGCGTCGGTGCGATCGGCGGCGATATCAGGAAGCCGACGTCGGTGATCGGAGCGCTGCCGGACAGGACGTCGAGGACGGCGTTCGGTATCTCCGACCTCGAGACCGGCGTTCGCCAGTCGACGCCGCGTCGTCCTCGGGAATCGAGTTCTCCGATGACGCCCCAGTGCACGTCGTCGGAGCCGTCGACGAAGACCTGGTCGCCGGCCGCCATCGTCACGAGGAACTGCGCAGCCGAATCCACCTCAGTGAGGAGATCGGTGATGAGCGGTCGCGGACCGGCCCCGGACGTCGGCCAGTCTCTCCATGAACGGAGCGCTTCGTCGCGGATGCCGCTTCGACCGCCATCCGGCGGGAGCGTGACGTGGAGGCCTGGGAGGGCGAGTGGCGCGCCGGGAGCGGCCGAGGGTACGGCCCAGCCGCGATGCTCGGTCTGCGGTGCCGCAAGCCACCATTCCGCGTCCCACGGTGGCGAGTACCAGGCGATGTCGAGCTCGCCGCTCGGGTCGAGGCTGTCCCGCAGAGCGAGCAGATCGCGGTCGACGTCGTCCGTCACCGTCGGGAGCGCTCCCGCGAAGGCGTCGCGGATCGCGTGCTTCTGCGCGACGGAGACGATTGCTTCGAAGCAGCTCGGCCAGGCCAGAGCGAGCAGAGAGCTCCGGATCGGTGGAGCATCACCCTGTACGTCGAGCGTGCGGTCGCGGAAGAGCCAGGGATCGCCGAGCGCGGCTTCGCGATGATCGGACGCGAGGGCGTCCCACTGCCGGACGAAATCGCACAACCAGAGGAGATGCTGTGCGATCTGCTGGTTGAACCCCTGACCGCCGTTGAAGACGCCGCGAGTGTCGAGGGCGTCGACGATCACATCAGGGACCCGGGGGCGATCGGGCAGCACGTCGAGGATCTCCTGCAGAAGAGCGAGCTTCGTCTGCGCCCGGATGTTGATGAGGGGGAGGCGCTGCAGGAAGCAGAGCTCAGCGGCGAGCAGGACGACCGCCCTCGGCTGATCAGTCATCTGCTCGGCGATCCGCTCACGGAAAGTGCCGGTCGACCCGGGTGTCTCGATCGCTCGCCGGAGTGCCGCCGCAGTATCAGCGGTCCAGGTCACCGTCCGGCCGTCGAACGCGGAGGCCTGGCGTCGGAGACCACCGTCGAGGACGACCCGGGCGGCCTGCGCGATCGCCGTCCGCTCCGCCCGGCCCGTCCGTCCGGACGTCTCCGGTTGCTCCGCTGGAACGCCGGGGTCGGTCGTTCCTCTTATGGCCGCGCAGTCCGAGCACCATCCCGGTCGCGTCAGCGTCCTGAGATCGACATCCGGCGCAGCACCCCAGGCCTTCAGCACTTCGTCCTGAGCCCAGATGCGGATCGGAGTCGTCACGCCGTGAGCACATCCTGGGAGATGCAGCTTGCCCGAGGACGCTTCCTCGTAACCGTGCTCGGATGCGGCGAGCCCCCACTCGACGCCGTCGAAGGACCGCGTGGAACCGGAGATGCGCCCTCGAGCTCCCGGAGCAGTGCTGAGCACCAGGAATCCGAGCCCTGTGAGGACCCGCTGTGCCTGGCCGGAGGTGAACTCGCTCCTCTGCAGACCGGTGGCCTCGGAGATCACCTGTTTCACGGGGAAGCGGCTGCCGCTCACCTCGACGGAGTACGTGCTCACCTCGGCCGGCGCGGTACGGGCGAGGGTGCTCTCGACTTGTTCCCGTGTGAGTTCGTAGGTGGCGCCGTTGATCGTGAACTGCACTTCGTCCCCTTCGTCGTTCCGGTGAGTCTGTCGGACGGTACCGACTTTCACCGCATCGGCTCCCTTTTCGCGCCGGGAGAAGAGGGGGTGTCACTGACCGTCTTCGAGTCCGTCTGCTCCGGTCTTGGTATGGGGGAGAGTCCGACGCGATGAGCGCGGAGAATCCAACGGGACGGCGACCGATCGAGAAGGAAGCGACAGCCCTTCCGCAGCGAACCGGACCTCGACCGGTATGGCACGATCAACCCATGCCCGGCTCACTGCACGCCTATGTCGTCGAAGGAACCCGTCTCCGAGTGGATGTGGTCTCGGATCAGGGGGCGACTCTCTCCCTCGCGGGGGAATTCACCGATCTCGAGCCGGTGACGGAGAGCGGTGGCGTTCTCGAGAGCAATCCTGCACTGCGCAGCAACATGTGGGCGTACGCCAAGACCTGGTATCGCGCCCGCATGACGTCCAATGCCGAGGCTCTCGCGTATTCGGATCCGGCCGAGCAGAAGGCCGCTCTCCAGCAGGTGGAGCAGGAGCGGCGGACCGCACAGAAAGTGGCCGAGACGTACGCGAAGACGGCGCAGTGGATCGCGGACGTCGCAGACGACGTCTCGCTGCTGGACGTCCAGCACGGATGGTGCTCGTCGTGCTTCTTCAACACCGAGCACCGGAAGTCGAACCGTCCCGCGGGGCAGCTTCCGGTGTACGTCTGCCAGGGCTGCGGATCCGCGACGCTCCCATGCGTGGCTGTGGGCTGCGGCAACATGGCGGTGCGCGAGCGCGGCGCTCTGCGCGTCCCCCAGTTCTGCGCCGAGCACAAGCACGAGATCCCGGGCTTCGAGAAGGCCCAGGGGATCTTCGGCGAGCTGCACGACTACGAGGCCTTCCTCGAGTACGAGAAGCCCGACCTCGACGCGACCTCCAAGATCATCGTGGGCGGAATCGCTGTCCTCGCGATGGCGGCGCCGGTCGCTCTCCTCGCCGCTCCCGCCATCGGCGGCGCGATCGGCTCGCTCGGCGTCTTCGGCGGATTCACCGGCGCAGCGGCGAGCTCACACGGACTCGCGCTGCTCGGCGGCGGCACCCTCGCAGCGGGCGGGCTCGGCATGGCCGGCGGCACGGCGGTCGTGACGGCCGTCGGAGCGGCGGTGGGAGGTGTCCTCGGGGCATCGGTCGCGAACGCCTACCTGAGCGAGGACAAGTCGTTCCAGATCGAGCTGCTCCGTCCGGGAACGGGCGGCGTCCCCGTGGTCGTCGCTAACGGGTTCCTCACCGACGGTGAGGGAGAGCGGTGGGGCAAGTGGAAGTCGATCGTCGACTCCCGCTACCCGGACTCGCCCGTCTACCGCGTCCGATGGGGGTCGAAGGAGTTGCGGGATCTGACGGATCTCGCCCTAGGCGCAGCAGGCAAGGGCGTCGCCATGGGGCTGCTCAGAGGAGCGGCGGCGCTCGGGCACAAGGCGGGGGCGAAGCTTCTCGGAGGCGTCGCCGGGCCGGCGATGATCGCCTCGGACCTCGCGAGGAACCCCTGGCACGTCGCGAAGAACCGCGCCGACAAGACGGGCGTGATCATCGGTGATCTCCTTGCACGCACGAACGCGAAGTCGTACGTGCTCATCGGTCACAGTCTGGGAGCGAGGGCGATGGTCGTCGCCGCGCAGTCCATGGGCACGAAGCCCGGAGGGCCGCGGATCCAGGCCGCACATCTCCTCGGCACCGCGATCGGAGCGAAGAGCAACTGGGACTCGTTGACCGCCTCGGTCGACGAAGCGGTCTACGGCTACCACTCCCGCAACGACGCGATCCTCAAGTTCGTCTACCGGACGGCTCAGGCCGGTGAGACGGCAGCTGGTCTGGTGGGCTTCATCCCAGCGTCCAGCAAGCTGCAGAACATCGACGTCTCGGATCGTGTCCAGACGCACTTCGAGTATCAGGACAACGTCGAGCTCCACGACGCCGTCTGAGCGGTGCCGGGCGGGAGGTCGGTGACCTCTCGCCCGAGATCAGTCGATCCGCTGGTCCTTCGTCCATTCGCGCAGGACTCGCCGACGACCGCCGGCTCGGCCGTTCGGCCCTCGAGCGACGAGCGCTGTCCGAGCTAGCGCCCTTCCCCACCCAGCCGCTCACTCATCCCCGCGACCTCCTGCCACGCTCCGGTCGCCCGCTCCTCCGCCGTCGCCTCCCGGAGCAGCCTGGTCAACCGCTCCCGCAGCCGCAGCTCTGCGGCCGTCATCGCGCTCTCGTGCCCCCGCGCGAGGAGGTACGAGTGAGCGTCCGTCGCGAAGGCGGCCAGGGCGTCGAGGAAGATCTCGAGGACGCGGGCGGCCTCGCCGATGCGGGACGGATCGCGGGGCACCGGCAGCATCGGCACGAGCCGCAGCCTCCCCTGCCAGAGGCGCTCGTCGAGCGGATCGGCGAAGAGGGTGAGCGCGGTCGCGAGCGTTCCCGAGGCGGAGGAGGGGAACGCGCGGCGGACGTCGTGGACGATCTCGTGGAAGTGGTCGTCGCTGAGGCCGAAGCCGACGAAGAGCAGGTGCCGGGTCGCGAGGGTGGCCTTCACGATCGAGGAGAGGGCGCGGCGGGAGGAGTCGAAGCCGAGGTAGTCGTCGCGGGTGAGGACGATCGAGGACGGGTCGTCGACGGTGCCGTGGAGCTTCAGCAGCCAGCGCTCGTGGTCGCCCTCGTGGTCGCCGGGGATGACGGCGCGGGGGACGCCCGCATCCTCGGACGCCGTCTCGAAGAGGCGGTCGTAGTTGAGCGTGATGGCCTGCTCGGAGTCGATCGCGGTGAGGAGCGCCGGCGCGAGACCGTACCGCTCGAGGGATCCGATCTCACGGGCGACGGCCTCGGCGAACCGTCCGGGCTGCTCCTCGTCGAACAGCGTCGCGAGGTAGGACGCCTGGTCGAGCACGTTCTTCCCGCTGAGGACCGCGGACGTCTCGGAGTCGAGTCCGATCTCGCGACCGAGCTCCTCGAGCAGTCCGTCCCAGGAGGGGCCGCCGGCGCTGACGCTGGTCCCGGCGCCGAGGAAGGGCACGAGCCGGCGGCGCCGGGCGCGCTCGGCGAGGCTCTGCGCCTCCTCGAGGGCCGGAGCCTCCAGCTCGGGCCAGGACGTCGCGGGATCGAGTCGCCGCCTGGACTGGGCGAAGGCGTGGACGTCGGCGCGGAGGGTGACGATCGCGATGTCGACCTCGAACGCCTCGGCGGCCTCCCGCAGCACGCGGAGCTGCTGGGCGAGCACGGCGTCGCGGAGGGTCCCTGATCCGCCGCCCGCCGTCGCGAAGAGCGGCACGGCCAGGAGTGGCAGCGGCCGCCTCGTGCGCCGATCCCTCGTCGCCGTCTGCGCGGCGACCTCGACGAAGGCCCGGAGGCGGCGGGCGATGTCGGCGAGTCCTTCGCTGTCCTCGGCGTCGCGCACGGCGCGATCGGGGACGGCGGTGAGGACGGGAGTGGGCTCGCCGTCGCGCGGCGCGAGCGGCAGTGCCGCCTGTCGGCCGTCCGAGAACTCCGGAGTCAGCGCGGCGCGTGCGCGATCCTCCAGCCGCGGGACCCTGCGCCAGAAGTCCGTGAACGAGAGGAAGCGGTCCGTCGGCAGGAGCCACGCGTCGCAGGCGAAGTGGAGGAGGCTTCCGCGGGTGACGAAGAGATGAGGTCGAGGCACGGCCTCTTCCTATCAGCATCGCTGAGTCGCCCGGGAGGGCTCGTTCTCCGCATCGAGAACGAGCCCTCCCGGGCGACTCGGTGAGAGGGCCGGGAGTCACGCGAGCATCCGATGCCGACGCGAGGCCGGCGTCAGCGCCCCAGCACTCCCGCGTACACCACCAGGTACTCGTCGACCATCCGATCCTCCGCGAAGCGGCGGCGCGCCGTCTCTCGCACGGCCGCGCGGTCGAGGAGCCCGACCCGCTCGACCGCGGCGACCGCCTCCTCCCGTGACGACACCGCGAACCCGGTGACGCCCTCGTCGATGATCTCGGCCATGGATCCGCGGCGGTACGCGATCACCGGCGTCCCGCACGCCATCGCCTCGACGACGGAGAGGCCGAACGGCTCGTCGAAGCCGATCGGATGCAGGAGCGCGAGCGCCCCGCCGAGCACGAGGGCGCGCTCCTCCGGCCCGACCGAGCCGCGGTAGACGACGCGAGTCCCGTCGACGAGCGGCTCGACCTCCTCGCGCCAGTAGCGCTCGTCCTGGACGATGCCGCAGATCACGAGTCGCCGCCCGGCCGCGGCGGCGATCCGGACCGCCTCCGCCGTGCCCTTGTCGGGGTGGATCCGGCCGAGGATCACGAGGTCCTCTCCTCCGGATCCGGCGGGGAAGCCGTCCACGTCGATCCCGTGGTGCACCGTCGCCGCGTAGTCGAGCTCGGGGGAGCGGTCGCTGTCCGAGATCGACACCAGGTGCTCGGTGCGCGGGTGCCGCAGCGCCTCGCGGTAGGCGGGCAGGATCTCGGGCCCGGAGAAGCCGTGCACCGTCGTCACCAGGAATACGGCCGCGGCGGCGTCGACGTCGACGCAGCGGCGGATCAGGAGGCCGGCGCCGCGAGTGGCGTCCTCGCGGCCGTGCCCGGCGGGGAGGACCTACTCGAGGAGGAAGGCGCGCCCGTTGATCAGCAGCGTGTCGCCGTCGGTCGCGGCGAGAACGCCGAACTCGTCGACGGAGCGGGTGGAGTCCCCGGCGGTGTCCGAGGTCGCGGCGACAGCGGGAGTGGCTGCGGCGGCGGTGAGGAGGAGCCCGCAGGCGAGTGCGGTGATCACGGTCGTGCGGTTCATCGGCGTCGTCCTTGGCGTCGTGGTGGGCCGCTTCTCGTGGAGGCGGCGGGAACTGGTTCCGAGCCTAGGGCGCCGAGCCCGTCAACGCCCTGGGTCGTTCCTTGGGTTCAGCTATGAAGTACCGTGCAGCCATGCCCTGGGGACGCCTCTACTTCGCCGTGCAGGCCCTCGGCGGCGCGGCCTGGTGGGTCGCCGTGGCGCTCGTCCCCGCCCTGCGGATCGCGACGCTCGGCAGCCTCGATCCCGTCCCTGTCGCGGCTCTCGACCTCCCGCTGTTCGTCGGCGCCTCCGCTCTCGCCGCCACGGGCATCCGCTGGGCGGCCGTCACCGCGACGGCCTGGACGCTCCTCGTCGCGGTCGCCCTGGCCGTCTGGGCCACCCTGACGGGGGAGGCGGGCTGGGGCGTCGTCGCGATGATCGCCGCGGCGGGCGGCTCCGTCGTCGCGGCGTGCCTGCTCCTGCTCGGCCGGGTGCCCACGCGCTGGATCGCCTCCGGTCCCTTCTCCTTCCGGGTCGCGACCGCGGGCCGCCGGCCCGGATCGCACCTCGCCGCGACCCTCGGGCAGATCGCGGTGTTCTGGGGTGGCGCGCTGGTCGTCGTCCCGCTGGTGATCGCCGCGCTGGAGGAGCGCTGGGGCGTGGGCCTCGGAGCGGCGCCGCCCGCGGTCGTCGGCGTCGGCGTCCTGCTGCTGGTCGCGGCGAGCGCGCTCGGGATCTGGTCGGGACTCACGATGTCGCTCCTCGGCGACGGCACGCCGCTGCCGATCGCGATGACCAACCGGCTGGTGATCGCCGGGCCCTACCGCTGGGTCCGCAACCCGATGGCGGTCGCCGGCATCGTGCAGGGAGCGGCGGTCGGGCTGCTGCTCTCGTCGTGGCTGGTCGTGCTGTACGCACTCCTCGGCGCCGTCGTCTGGAACCAGGCCGTGCGCCCGCTGGAGGAGGCGGACCTCGCCGCCCGCTTCGGCGCCGACTTCGAGCGCTACCGCTCGCGCGTCCGCTGCTGGGTGCCCCGCCGCCCGGAACCGCTGCCGCGCCGGGGGTAGCCGCTGCCGCAGTGCGGTCGTAGAGGCGTTCCGCTCCCGCCGGGACACCGCCTCGGACGCGCCTCTCGCGACGGCTCCGCGCCTCGCCCGCCGACCCCGTCACTCCGCGGTGCGCCCGCGCCCCACCACCGCGGCGACCAGCCCCGCCGACACCGCGGCCAGCGCGACCAGCACCCCGCCCACGCCGAGCAGTCCCGCCACGAGCGGAGTCGCGAGCGCCAGCGCGACACCGGGGAGCGCCAGGCGCGCGGGCATCGGCTGGTGCTCGCCGAGCGGCGCGTGCACCGCCCACAGGGTCAGGACGAAGACCGCGACCGGCACCGCGACGGCCGCGCCGATCACCGTGTCGGACGCCTCGAGGTGGCCCGCGGTCGCAGCAACGGCCGCCTCCAGCCCGGACCCCAGCGCCGCGAGGGCCGCGAACGCCGCGAAGTGCGCGTAGCCCCAGCGGTAGGAGAGGCCGCGCCGCCGCTCCAGCAGCTCGCCGGAGGGATGCGAGAACGACAGCCACCACAGCGCGAACACGATCACCAGCCCGCAGGCCGCGACCAGCACGAGCGAGGCGCTGACGCCCGCCTCCGTCACCGCCCGCTGCACGCCCATCACCGCCGCGAGGACGCCCTCGCCGAGCAGGATGATCGTGAACAGCCCGTACCGCTCGGCGACGTGGTGCGGATGCCAGTTCGCGTCCCCCGCCCGCTGCGCCCAGAGGGGCACCGCCAGCTCGCAGGCGACCAGGAGCAGGAAGCTCACCACCCCGACCTCCTCGGGCAGGAGCAGCCGCAGCAGCCAGCCGACCTGCACGATCGAGAAGCCGACGGCGTTGCGCACGGCGGAGGTGCGGTGCTCCGGAGTGGACACGGCGACGCGGATCCACTGGCTCACCAGCGCGAACCGCATGATCGCGTAGCCGATGGTGATCGCCCGGTAGTCGCCGTCCTCGAAGCCGGCCGGCACTCCCGCCGCGAGCACCAGGACGCCGCCCATCTGGGCGAGGGTCAGCAGCCGGTAGGGCACGTCGTCGGTGTCGTACCCGGAGGCGAACCAGGTGAAGTTCATCCACGCCCACCAGATCGCGAAGAACACCATGCCGAAGGGGAGGAGCCCCTCGGCGAGGTGCCCCTCCTCGGTCGCGTGGGCGAGCTGCTGGGCGATCTGCGCGATCGCGACGACGAAGGTCAGGTCGACGAGCAGCTCGAGCGGACTCGAGACGCGGTGCGCCTCGTCGATCGCGCGCGGCTGCATCCGCACGCGGAGGGGGTGCGCGGGGGAGGCGGGCATGCGCTCATCCTGCACCCGGAGGGCCGCTGCGCGAGTGCCGCGCCCGCCTCCCGCGAACCTCGGCGCCCGCCCTCGCACCGAGTGTCCAGAAGTCGTCGCACTCGAGCGCGAGCGCGACGACCATCGGACACTCGCGGTCGGCCGGACCTCGCGGGGCCGGGCTCACACTCGCCGGGTACGTCGCAGCCGCGCCCCGCGCCGGCCCGCGCAGGACCCCCGCCTACGATGGGTCGGGATGTCCCCCGAATCCGCGCTCGCCGCCCCGACCCGCGCGTCCCCGGGCGCCCGGCGGTCGCGGCGCGGGCCGCTCCTCGGGCTCGCCCTGGTCGCCGTCCTCGTGGCGACGCGCCTGCTCGCCCCGGACGCGGCGGGCGACGCCCTCTCGGACGCGGTGCGCGACTTCCTCACCCTCTCGATCAGCGTCGTCATCGAGTCGCTGCCGTTCGTGTTCCTCGGCATCGTCCTCTCGATCGCGGTGCAGCTGTGGGTGCCCGAGGCCGTGCTGCTGAGGATCCTGCCGAAGCGGGCGCTCCCGCGGCGCCTCGTGATCTCGCTGCTCGGCGTGCTCCTCCCGGTCTGCGAGTGCGGCAACGTGCCGCTCGCGCGCGGGCTGATCGTCAAGGGCCTCTCGGTGTCGGAGTCGATGACGTTTCTGCTCGCCGCGCCGATCGTGAATCCGATCACCATCGTCACGACGTACCAGGCCTTCGGCTGGGCCGACGGGATCCTCGTCTGGCGCATCGTCGGCGGCTTCGCGATCGCGAACCTCGTCGGCTGGATCTTCAGCCGCCACTCCGAGCCGATGAGCCTGCTCACCGACCGCTTCCGCGCGGCCTGCGAGGCGGGCGAGCGGCCCTCCCGCTTCCTCCGCGACCGCTCCCGGCGCAGCGTGCTGCTGTTCGCCGAGGAGACCGGGGCGATGATGCCGGCGCTGTTCGTCGGCGCCGCCATCGCGGGGCTGATCCAGGTCGGCGTCTCGCGCGACGTGCTGACCACGCTCGGCGGCGACCCGCTCTGGTCGGTGCTGGCGCTGATGGTGCTCGCGTTCGTCATCTCGATCTGCTCGAACGTCGACGCGTTCTTCGTGCTCTCGTTCGGCTCCACGTTCCTGCCGGGAGGCATCATCGCGTTCCTCGTCTTCGGCCCGATGATCGACGTCAAGATGCTCGCGCTGCTGCGCACCACGTTCTCGGCCGCGACGCTGGTGCGCGTCACCGTGCTGGTCGCCCTCGCCGCCGCCGTGCTGGGACTGGCGGTGAACTATGCGCTCTGAGCGCCTCCTCGCCCGCTGGAAGGGCGTCGTCCTCAGTCTGATCGGCGTCGTCTCGACCCTGTGGCTCGCGGCGACCGGCCGACTCGGCCTCTACATCCACCCCCGCTACTTCGAGTTCTCGGTGGTGCTCGCGGTGATCGCCGGAGTGCTGCTGATCGCGGCGTTCGCGGTCGTGCCGGGCGCCGAGGAGGACGCCCACGAGCACGAGGACGACGTCGAGCACCTCCACGCCCCAATGCCCGCCCGCCCCTGGCGCCGGGTGGTCGCGGTCGCGGCCGGAGTCGCGGTGATCGCCTCCGCCGCCGTCGCCCTGCTCGTGCTCCCGCCGGCCGCCCTCACCGCCTCGACCGCGACGCAGCGCGAGGTCAACACGAGCGCCGTCGACGCCTCCGTGACCGCCGCGGCGCCCACCGGCGACACGGCCTCGTTCAGCGTGCGCGACTGGGCGACCCTGCTGCGTCAGGGCGCGAGCGAGCAGTTCCTCGCCGGCCGCACGGCCACAGTGAGCGGATTCGTGACCCCCGACGCCTCCGACCCCGAGAACGTCTTCTACATCGCCCGCTTCGTCGTCACCTGCTGCGCGGTGGACGCGCAGCCGGTGGGCGTGCCGGTCTACCAGGCCGGCTGGGCCGACACCTGGTCGGAGGGGCAGTGGCTGGAGGCGAGCGGCGGCTTCGGCGCGAACCCGAGCGTCACCAGCGCCGAGGCGGTCGTGCTGGAGCCGGAGGCGGTCACTCCGATCGACGAGCCGGCGATGCCGTATGTCTACTGAGCGCGGCGCGAATCCTGAGCCCGGCGCGACTCCCGAGCGCGGCACGTCGGCGCAGAGCGGGCGACGGGCCGGAGGCGGCGCGCGGCGGGCTCCCGGCCTCGACTCCGCAGGCGCCTCCCGCTTCCCGCGGCTCTTCTGGGCGGTCGTCGCGGTGCTCGTCCTCGCGGTCGGAGGCCTGACCGCCGCCACCGTCGCGAAGGGGCCCCGGGTCGCCTCCCTCGAGGTCAGCACCGACGGCGTGGTCGAGCGCGACGGCTCCCGCGCCCGCCTGCACCTCGACCAGGCGCTCGAGCCGGATGCGCTCGACCGCGTCCGCGTCGCTCCGGACGCCCCGCACACCGCCGAGCTCGACGGCGGCGTGCTCACCGTCACCTTCACCGACACCCTCCGCTACGCCACCCGCTACGAGATCGGGATCGACGACGCCCGCAGCGCCGCGACCGGCTCGGCCGCCGACGTCTCCGCCTCCTTCACCACGAAGGACCCCGATCTCTTCACCCTCGATCGCACCGCCGACGACCCCTCGCAGCCCGACGCCGTCCGCGTCCGCCCGCTCTCCGGAGGCGACGCCCGGGTCCTCGTCACGGCCGACCGGATCCAGGACTACGCCGTCGTCGGCCCGGTGCTGGTCGTCGTGACCATCGAGCCGGACGACACGAACCTCCTCCGCACGGTCACGCTCGACACCGGCTCCGAGGGCGTCATCCCGCTCCCCGGCCCCGGGACCGTGCGCGAGCTGCACTCCTCGCCCGAGAAGGGCGTGCTCGGCTGGACCTTCACCGGGCAGGCGCCGTCGGGCCCGCTCGACCGCGCCCTCTACTCCTACGACCTCACCGACCAGAAGGCCGAGGCGGTCCCCGTGCTCGGGATCGACGGCGGGCCGCTGCGGGCGCGCGACTGGATGTTCGTGCCCGGCACCACCTCGGTCGTCACCCACTCGCTCGACGACACTGTGCTCCTGCTCGACCTGCTGACGCCCGGGTCGATCAGCCCGCTCGGGCAGCACGCGGAGCTGCGCGGATTCGTGCCCGGCGCGAACCGGCTCGTGGTCGCCGATCCGGAGTCGGGCTCGCTGATCGACCTGGCCGACGGCTCGGTCGAGACGCTCGCCCTCCCGCCGGCGGACGTGAGCGCGACCGCGTCGCCCGTGCAGATCCTGCTCCTCGACTCCGGGAGCTACGTCGAGCTCGAGGCCGAGTACGCGCCGGAGACGGGGGCGACCCAGTACTCCGTCGTCCGCGTCGACGCGTCCGGCACCTCGGAGGTGTTCCGCACCTCGCCGACGGGGCGCATCCGCGGCGTCTGCCTCTCGCCGAACGGGCAGTACCTCGCCGTCGAGACCGTCTCGGTCGAGGGTCGGCCGGACGACTACCCGGGCGAGCCGGGCTTCAGCGCGACCTCGACCGTGCTCGTCGACCTCGGCACCGGCGACACCGCGCGCAGCGTCAACGGACGCTCGCGCGACTGGTGCGCGTAGGGGCCGGGCCGACGACCGGCTCGTCCACCTGACTGATTGCTGGCGGCTCGGAAGTACCGGATCGTTCAGCAGATCATCGAGAACGACCAGCGCGCCGAGCTGAGCGTCGCGGACCGCACCGCCGCGTGGGCGCAGCTCGCGTTCGAGGGCGTGTCCGCCGCAGCGATCGCCAAGCGCACCGGCACCAAGACCGACGCGGTGAAAAAGGGCCTCGCGGTCGCGGAGTCCGGCTCGAGCCGGTCCCCGCCCCCTCCTCTTCTCCCACTGCTGCACAGGAAGGCCTGACCATGACCACCACGACCACCGCACCCCGCCCCGCCCACCGCTTCGACCCGTACCAGGAGTGATCGACCTCGAAATCGGATCGCTTTCCACGGCTGGGGGACCGACGACGAGAACGACGACCACCCTCGACGCTATCGACTGCGCCGACGGCCCACACGAGATCGATCCCGCGTCGCTCGGTGAGAAGCCGATTTCGAGTGTCGACGCCACCCCATCGGACGCGGACAACGACACCGTCTGGGTCCTCACAGTGCGCGGAGACCGGGATCCCTCCTGACATCGGCGGGACTTCTCGACGCGCTCGGCCGGTGTCGTCCTCAAGCGCGTCTCGGCTCTGCTGTCCAGTACGGAAATCGTCCTACGGCCGGCCGAGTTCAGCTAGTCGACGGTCATAGCGGGCCAGTTCGGCACGCATCTGCTCGATCGACCTCGGCGTGAAACGCCTCACCTGCATGTCGAGGATCGCATCGGCCACGACGTCGCTGGTCCCGAATGCTGCGGCAACGGCCGCCCTCTCGTCGTCGCGACCTCCCGAGACGCTCGCGCACACCCGGAACAGCTTCTCGGGGTTCTCGATGGCTCTGATGCAGGCGTTGATGATCTCGGTACTCATCACGAGATTCTGACGTTCGCTGTCGTCGTCCATGCGGTCACCGTACCGGCCGAAGCGACCTGCCTCCGGGCGGCGACGGCCTCGCGGCGGGGCGGACGTTCTCGGCGCTCCAGTCGGTCGGGTCGTCGCGGGGATCGCGAGGCCGGGCTTCATGGCGACGACGATGTCCGCGTTCTCGAGGTCCTCCACTGTGACGGCGCGGGGGGTGCGGTCGCTGATGTCGAGACCGAGCTCCGCGACGGTCGCGGCAATCGCGGGGTTCACTGTGTCTGCGGGGGACAGCCCGGCGGTGGTGGCGGTGTAGCGGTCGCCGGCGAGTACTTCGAACACGCCGGCCGCTCCCAACTCGGCGCCCGCGGTCAGCCGAAGCACCAGCATCGCCTGCACGATCCACCTCACCCGGAAAGGGGACTTAGTTAGACCGTCTAGAAAATCTAGGCTGTGACCGCTCGATCGGCGATCCCTGGCTGCTGGTCGTTCGAGGTTGGCGCGCGTTCGGCCAACCGGCAGCGAGGGGTGCACCGACCCGAACGGTTGCACCCCTCGCTGTAATTGTGAAGCCACCAGAGCCCGTTGACGAGAGGGCCCGGAGGCGCCGAGACATTTTCGAGGGTCGATGCCGGTGAGGGTCAGGCGAAAGCGCTGCCCGCCAGCGGATGCGCGAGCAGGATCCCCGCGATGAGGACGAGTGCGGCGCTCGGCAGCACGAACTCGACGGGGCGTTTTCCGTGGCGGCTCAGCGCGGAGGGCGCCAGATGGATGAGCACGCCGACCGTGAGCAGGGCGGCGCACGTGAGAAGACCCCATCCGCCGATGAAGAGCAGACTGACTCCCGGGCCACCCGACTCGGGGATCCCGTACCAGACGGCGTCCGCGATCCAGAGTGTCGCGGCGGCGACGCCGGTTGACGCGAGAGCGACCCAGGACACAACGGAGCTAGAGCCGGTCGAGGTCGATCTCCTGGTGTCCACCTGCCGAACGCTAGGGCAGCCGACGGCGCTGGACAACGAAGCCGGAATGAACAAGAGGTGGACGTGAATCCGTCCGGCGACGGACGCCGTGCCCCTTTAAGGAGTTGCCGGTGGACTCCCGAGCGCAGCGTCGTCGTGTCTCGTTGCCCTGCGGTCGGGGATCGAGGAGCGGGGAGGGGGAGGCGCCGGCTGGTGGACCGACAGGTCGGCTTCGCTTGCAGTTCCCGCAGCGGAGGATCGCCATGCTCACCGGCGGTGCCGACTCGCTGCCCGTGAGGGGAGCTCTCGCTGAGCTGGCGGATGAGCCGATCGGCGATCGGGTTCAGCCGGTGAGCCGGCGGACCTGTTCAGCGGAGAGCTGGCGGTCGGCGAAGAGCACGACTCGTGCGGTCGGGTCTGGGCTGTGCGCGTCCGGACCCTCCCATCTGAGCGCGAGGCCGAGTCGCTCGATGGTGCGGCGGGAGCGTGCGTTGCGTTCTGCGACGACCGCGGTGATGGGCAGCTCCGGTCGGAGGCGGTGGGCGAGTTCGATGCCGGCGAGGGCGACCTCCTGCGCGTAGCCCTTGCTCCAGTGGTCGGGGTGGAGGGTGAACGCCACATTCCAGGCTGCATCGGAGAGCAGAGTGCATCCACCCATTCCGATCAGATCACGGCTGTCGATGGGGGAGTCGCGCCGGCGGATCACCCAGCTGCTGAGTCCGTCCCGTGTCCACTGGGTCCTTCGATACGCGATCACGGCCCGGGTCTGATCGGCGGAGAGATGGAGGAGGAGCGGATCCTCTTCCGCGATCCGCGGATCGGTGTAGAGGCGGAACAGCTCGTCCAGGTCGGTCTCGGCGGGCCGGCACAGTCGGAGCCGGTCGGTGAGCACGTCGAGGTCCCGTGGGGCACAGGCCTGTCCGTCGCTCACGCTCATGGGATGAGGTTGCCATGACCCGACCGCTCGACCAGCGTTGAGTGCGCATGTGATCCGGTCGCGCGAGGTGGCCCGTACGGGGATCGGTGGCCGGAGGTCCTCAGTTGCTGACGTGAGTCAGAGTCCGCGCGTACTCGATCATCGGATGACCACCGAGCGGATGCGGCGCGGGATCCCCGTGAGGCTCGAAGCCGGACGCCTTGTAAAGCCCTTCCGCCCGATCGTTTCCGGCGCGGACGTGCAGCTTCAGGACGAGGTAGCCGAGCTGAGAGGCGGACTGGACCGCGTCGTCGAGCAGTGTCCGGCCGAGCCCGCGCCCTGTCTCGCTCGGTGCGACGGCGAGCAGTTCGAGCAGCGCACTGTGTCGGCCCGGACCATCGCCCGTGTCGACGGTGAGAGCGAACCCGAGGGGATCCGAGCCGATGACGGCGAACCGAACGAGAGGCCGGTGGAACTTCGCTCGAGCCCTCTCGGCGACCGCGTCGTCCTGACTGCATCCGTCTCGTGCTCTGAGTGCCTCCAGCCAGAGGTCGATGCAGGGCCCGCGATCGTCAGGCGAACCGGCTCGGATCTTCATGCGCTGAGGCTATCGAGGCAGCCATCGGACATGTTCCGAATCCGAGTCGCGTCCTCGTTGTGGACGCCGGCTCGCCGGCTGACGCTGGACAGCAGCTCGCCGAGGCGTGGTCGTGTCACCGAACGAGACGTCGGGCGAAGGACCGGCACATGCTCCGAGGGGCGGGCGTGCGCGAGGAGCGATTCGTACAGTGGAGGTATGAGTGTGATGAAGGAGACGGGTACCGCGCGGCGGAGCGGACGAGGGTGGACGCGGGCTGCGTTCGTGCTGGGCGTTCTCGCCGTCGTGTCCTACGCCGTCGGATACCTGGCGGTGGCCCACCTGTGGGTGGGCGATCCCCTGGTCATTGGAGTCGCGACCACGCTGCAGTACCTTCTCCCGCTGGCCGGCGTCCTCGTCGGTCATCAGGCGCGACGACACGTCGGTCCTCGCTGGGAGTCGACGGTGGGACTCGTGCTCTCCTACCTCTTCCTGGCCTTTGCCGTGGTGCCGGTCGTCATCGGCTTGGCCGGACTGCTGCTGGCACGCTGATCGATCGACGACCCGGATCATTCAGCGGTTCACGCGATTCGCGGCCGTCTGAACGATCGGCAGCTTCTTCGCACGAAGGGTGGCGGCGAGGAGCCAGCCGAGGAGGGAAGCGATTCCTGCCGTGACTGCGTATTCCGTGATGAGGCCCGCGGAGGAGGGCCAGGTCGCGTTTCCCGACGCGAGTACCAGTGCGGTGGAGGCGGCGGCGCCGATCGCGAGTCCCAGGCCCAGGAACGCGGCCGCCTGCCCGACGCGCGGGAAGCGGAGTGTCCGCCGGTCGAGCCAGAGACTCGAGGGAAGCCACAGGAGTGCGCCCGCGACAGTGAACGCAGCTGCCGTGCCCGCGATGAGCCCTGCTGCGGACCCGCCCGATACATCCCAGCTGCCCGCGGTTCGCACCAGCGCGAGGACCGCAACGGCAGGCCACGCCAGAATGCCCCATGCCAGTTCTCGTGTTTCCATGAGCATCATGGTCCGGCACGTCGGTGAACACGCCATGAATCAGAACGTTCAGCACTCCACGATCATGTGTTCCGTAAGGGGATGGTTGAGCGGGCCATCTTCGTCGTCCGCGTGGACTCATCCCTCCACAGGACCGGGGCACGTCTCGGGGCTGAAATCGGAGGTTGCGGTGGTTGCGTCCGGGCAGAGGCCGGTGGTCCAACCGTGATCATCCGCGTAGGAGTTGTATTCGTTTGTCAGAGAGAAGACGATCCCTGCGTTCCAGGGTGCCGTGTAGGCGAAAGAGACGACGGGATCCCCTTCATCCGTGAGAGAACTCCAGGCGAGCTCCGCCTCCTCGCCCGCTGCTGCTGCCGTGTCGAGGCCTGCGACCGCGTTGATGGGCACGAGCTCGGTTTGATCAAGCACGAACTCTCCGCAGGTGTCGGCAGCGTTGCCTTCCTGCACGATCAGCGGCGCGTCGCGCAACGCGCGAGCTGCCCGGATCGGATCACCCTCCGGAGCTGGTGAACCTGAGCACGCGGCGAGCATCAGTGCGCCAGCAGCAATGAGCGCCGTAGCGGCGCAATGCCGTCCCGCCATTCCCTCGCCTGTTCGTTTCACGGCGCCACCGTACTCAAGACCGCGCCTTTGTCTACTTGCAACCGGCAGGCGGGGCCGGCACCGTCCCGTATCGGGATGGTTCACCGGGCCGATCTGGTGCCCGGCCGTGGAAGACTCGTTGGGCCGACGACAGCGGAGCGTGACGCCAGTGACTTCAGTAGTGAGCCTCATCCGCTCCAACAGCCTCTCCGGCGCAGCGCAGTATGCGTACGCCGCGACAGTTCCCGCCGGCTCGCGCATGATCTTCCTCGCCGGAGATGTTGCACTGGACGCGGTAGATCCCCTGCCCCGGAGTTGCCGTCACTTCGTCCCTAGTCTTTTCCTATGAACGCATCGAGCTCATTGCCCTCTCTTGACGGTTACCGCTTCGCGGCTGTCCGCGACACAGTCGGCGGCGAAGTAGGACCTGAGACTGTCTTCGACTACCACGAAGCGGACGGCGAGGTGTGGGCCACCTACGCCGGCGGCGCAGTCCGGCGGGGATTCCTTGTCGGCACTCGAACCGGTGACACGGTGGCGTTCCGCTACTGCCAGCTCAACGAGGACGGCGAGACCTCGACGGGATCCTGCGTCTCCGAGATTGTTCTCGACCCAACTGGGCTGCTTCGAATGAAGGAGACGTGGGCCTGGGAATCAAAACCCGGTAATGGCACCAGCGAAGTCACGGAGATCATCGTCCCTCGCCTAGCATCGGTCGTCACAGAACCCCGAACCCGACCCTTTCGCGAGTCGTAGAATGAGTGACAAGTTATAGGACAACACTGCTCGGCGCGCCGCGTTTGTGGAGTTGATCGCTAAGTGGCGGCGTCTCTTGATCGTTGCGTGGCGCTAGTTGCCGATGACGAGGATGCTGGCAGCGGCTTCGATGACGTCGTCGGTAATGGTTTCGAGGTCGTTGATCTTGAGCACGCGGGCTATCTGCGGAAAGACTCGTTCGAGTAGGCGGAAGTTGCCGCGGGTGATGCGTTCGATGGAGGCGATGGCTTGGGCGTCGGTGAAGTCGTCGGGGTTGAGGGTGCGTCCGAGGCGCTTCCAGTGTCGGTCGAGGACGAAGAGGAGTTCGTCTCGGCCGAGGGCGCGGTAATGGTGGAGAAGCCGAGGCGGCTGCAGAGCTGCGGGTAGTGGCGGAAGCGTTGGTCGATGCCGGGCATGCCGATCAGAATTATGGAGAGGTGTTCGCGGTCGTGTCGGTCGCGGAGCAGCTCGAGTGCGGTGGGTGTGAGTCGTTCGGCTTCGTCGATGATGAGTAGCTCGACGAGGTGAGCCACTGGTCGTGCTTTGAAAGGCGGGTCAGGTTCGAGGGAGCGCAGATGTTCGTCGGCGCAGAGGCCGACTTTGATTTGCCAATGGTCGATGTCGTGCATGAGGTCTTTGGGTCGGCAGAGTACTTCGGGTGTGTAGAACACGGTGCGGGATCGGTTGGCGAGGGCGTAGTGCTTGGCGTCGTGATCTCCTCGCGGGCCCCATTCGTTGATGTAGGGCTCGAGAGCGTCCCAGTTCGCATAGCGGCGGGCGGAGTTGGTCTTGCCGACACCAGCATCACCGTGACAGATGCCGATGGTTCGTTCCTTGCGGACGGCGTTGGCGAACTCGGTGAAGCGTCGGTGCTCTTTGGTCACGATGAAGGCCTAATTCATCACTCGTCCTCTTCATAGGTGCGTAGCCGGCGCCGATGGGGAACGGGCGCGACGCTGTGCGGCTCCTCCCGGACGGTGGCGGTGGGAATGCGGTCGTTGATGACGTGCCGGAGTTGTCGTCGGCGGGCGCGGCGGGCGGCTTCGATGTCGCGGAGGCTGAGTCGGAGGTTGGGGTGAGCTTCGTCGACGGCAACACAGACGAAGGTGTCGCGGTCGTAGACCCGGATCTCTGAGACGTCACGTGGGTCATATCGAATCGTGACGGTGTGCCCGACGAAGGGTGCGAGCGTCGGGGCGAGGTAGCGCTGGCCCTGGAAGTGAATGCCATCGCGCTGCACGACGCGATTCTTCGGAACAGTGAGAAGAAGCCCATCGAGCTGTTCGAGGCTGTCAGGCATACGCGGGAGCCAGCCGTCAGCAACCCATGCGTCTCGCGGAGAGGCTTCGAGCTCGCGATGCGGGCGCTCGTTGTAGGTCCTGACGAAGGCGCCGATCGCCTGGTCGAGGGCCGCCAGATCAAGTACTGGGTGGGGGGCTTCTGCTGCCGGGCCCGAGGTGCCACGGGAGGGTAGCGAGGAGTTCGGTGTTGATGGTGCGGAAGAAGCGTTCGATCTTGCCGCGGCCCTGGGGTCTGCCGACGATGGAATGGATGATGCGGATGCGCAGCTCGATGGCGGTGCGCTCGAGGTGGTGGCTGGTGAAGTCGGAGCCGTGGTCGACGTGGAGAACGTCAGGTATCCCGCACATAGCCCACGTCGGGTCGGGCTTTCTCCAGATCGCCTGACGGAGAGCAAGTGCTGTGTTCATCGCGGACGGTGCCCCGGCGAAGACGATGTAGCCGCAGATCGCGCGCGAATAGTCGTCCATCACGATCGTCAGCCACGGCCGATCGGGCGCGCCCCCGGTGCCCATGATGAGGATGTCGAGTTCGGTGTGATCCGCCTGCCACATGTGGTTGGGACGTTCGGCGCGTCGGCGAAACACCAGCTCGTGCTTGTCTCGATAGGCGGCCGGTCTTTCCAACGCGAGTGTTACGAGCGCCGGGTCTAGAGCTTGCACGATTTCCCTGACGGTGGCGTAGCTCGGCGCCGACAGGCCATGATGATCTGCTTCAGCGCTTGCTAGGCGGTGCAGCGTGGTCAGCGCTGGTCGCGGCCTGCTCAAAGCCAGTCGTTCGATGAACGCCACGAGCTCAGGCGGCGTTCGACGTACACCAGCGTCCGATCGCTGGTGCGGATCGAGAGCAGTGACGCCGCTTCCTCGGTAGAGCTGATGCCAGCGCTGTAGTGTGCGGAGGCCGATGCCGATGTCTCGTGCGAGGGCGGCGAGGGGTATCTGATCTTCGACGTGAAGTCGGAGAATTCGCCACCGCTCGTCACCGTCCATGGCATTTGCTACATGGCGGTGCTCTCGCGGCCGGCGAGGGCTTGCTGGTGACGGTAGAGGGTGGCGCGACTCCAGCCAACGAGTCGTGCTGCGTCTTCGGCGGTGCGGCCCTTCGCTCGAGCATCGGAGGCGATGGCGAGCTTGTCGGCGATTACTGCAGGATCGGACAGTGGGCGGCCGAAGCGTGTGCCGTTCTGCCGCGCCGCTGCGATCCCCGCATTCACCCGCTCGACGATCAGTTCGCGCTCGTACTCGGCGAGGGTGGCCAGCATGTTGAGCATCAGCCGGCCCGTCGACGTCGCCGGATCGATGCCATCAGAGATAGACCGGACGTGGATGCCGCGGTCACGCAGCAGGTTCACCGTGTTCAGGACGTCCATCAAGGAGCGGCCAAGCCGATCAACTCGCCACACGACCACGGTGTCACCGGACTCTGCATGCTCGAGGAGCTTCTTCATCCCTCGGCGCTCGATCGCGGTCTTGCTCCCGGAGGTGACATCAGCCAACACGTCGCGCTTTTGAACGCCGACAGCCACCAGCGCGTCGAGCTGCAACTGCGCATCCTGACTCGATGTGCTCACGCGGGTGTATCCAAGAAGTCTCACTCGACCAGTTTGACTCACAAACTCCTCGCAGTCATGACCCTGAGACGGTTTCTGTTGAGACGCATTTTCGAGACATCTGCGACCTCGGAATCGCGCGGACCCGACACCGCGACAGCGATGCCGACCGGGCGTCTCAGAAAGCTGTTGTTTTCCGAGATGCAGTTGATGTTGCAGGTACGGTGTCTCCGTGCCGAATAGTTTCGCTCCCGTGGACCCCGTCGCGCTCACGCAGTCTTTGATCCGATGTGCTTCGGTCACCCCGAGCGACGACGGAGCCCTCGATGTCGTGGCAGGCGTACTTGAGAGCCTTGGCTTCATCGTTCATCGGCTGGACTTCGATGGCACCCCGAATCTCTACGCCCGCCGAGGAATCGACGGACCGCACCTGTGCTTCGCCGGTCACACCGATGTCGTTCCCCCAGGCTCTAACGACTGGAGCTCCGACCCCTTCGATGCGACACTCCGCGACGGGACGATCATCGGTCGAGGTGCCAGCGATATGAAGGGCGCCATCGCCGCTTTCCTCGCAGCGGTCTCGCAGACGCAGCCCGAAGTGCTCGACCTTGGGTCGGTCAGCCTCCTGATCACCGGAGACGAAGAGGGGCCGGCCACGGGTGGCACCGTGCGTGTGCTCGAGTGGCTCGCCGATCGCGGCGACATGCCGGACTTCACCCTTGTCGGCGAAGCGACGAACCCGGAGCGGATCGGCGACGTGATCAAGATCGGACGGCGCGGAAGCCTTAACGCCAACCTGACGGTGCGCGGGTTCCAGGGGCACGTTGCCTACCCCCACCTCGTCGACAACCCGGTGCACCGCCTCATCCGCGTTCTCAACCGACTCGCCACAACACCACTCGACGAGGGGTCCGAGTGCTTCGAGCCGTCGAGTCTCCAGATCACCACGATCGACGTCGGCAATGCGGCGAACAACATGGTGCCCGCCGAAGCAACCGCGCATCTGAACATTCGCTTTAACGACCTTCATTCAGCCGAGAGCCTCGAGGGCTTGATCCGCCGGGCGGCAGAAGAGTTCGCAACCGACTTCACCCTCTTAGTCGAGGTAAGTGGCGACCCCTTCATCACTGCTGGATCGAGCCACGTCGCGCTGTTATCCGAGGCGGTGACATCCGTGACCGGGCGAACTCCCTCGTTGGATACCGGCGGAGGAACTTCCGATGCGCGATTCATCGCCCACTATGGCGAGGTCGCCGAATTCGGCCTCATCAGCAGCACAATCCATCAGATCGACGAACACGTCGTGGTAAGCGATCTGCAGCAGCTCACAGTGATTTACCGCACGTTTCTCGCGAAATTCCTGACTCGCTGAAATCCTCGGTGATCCGACGCACGCGTAGCGCGACGTCAAGGAGCGATCAAAGACTGCCGCCACAAAGCGATCAACTCCACACCCATGTGCTCATTGCTTCATTTGCTCATTTGAGTTCCGGTCGGCGCCGTGCCGAAGGGGTGGTTGCACTCAGTCTACGGACGGGGCCGCCCCCGCCCTCCGATCCATTGAAGGATGCCGATCGTGACGACCGAAACCACGGCGACCAGAAGGAGGAAGGGAAGGGCACCTAGAACCAGGAACAGCACGAAGCTGTCTCCACCCTCGAGCCCGTCCATGACCGCAGCCGCGACTCTAGAAGAGTCAGGACGC
This sequence comes from Rathayibacter sp. AY1D1, assembly GCF_002932635.1. NCBI lineage: Bacteria > Bacillati > Actinomycetota > Actinomycetes > Micrococcales > Microbacteriaceae > Rathayibacter > Rathayibacter sp. AY1D1. Next base: position 18,812 of record NZ_PSVY01000028.1, on the reverse strand, counting down.
CGGCGTGAGCGGCCCGGTCGTGAAGTCACTCCGACCGTCCCCGCCACAGACCTGGAAATCGGAGGGCGTGTCGATTCCCGGTCCGGCGCCGTCCGAGGTGACGAGCACCCGGACAGTCGTCGCGGTCGTCGGCGTGCAGTCGTATGCGCCGACCGCCGAGAGCTGGCCCTCCGCCTGCGCCGACTCACCCGGAGCGAGAGCCCCCGGGAACGCTTCCGCACCCGACGTGCCGGCGGTGGTGAGCTGCGTCCCATCGGCACCGAGCATCAGAACGCCCGGCCACCCGAAGTACGAGCACGCCTGATCCGAGGCGTTCGTGAGCACGATCGCGAACCCTTCCTGGCCCGCCCCGGAAAGCTCGGGCCGGTCCTCCACCGTGACCGTGAGCTGCGTGTCCCGGCACGGGTCCGCCGGCCACACCGGACCAGCCGCCGCCGCACCCGCAGTCGCGGTCGCCGCCGGAGTAGCGGGGGCGGACGTCGGGGCGGCGGTCGCGGTCGACGCCGGCGCGGCGGCCGACGTCGATGCCGGAGCCCCCGCCGTCGAACCGGCGCAACCGACGAGCGCGAACACCGAAACGGCGAGCAGCAGGGCGAGAGTCGAGTGGGAGGTCCGAGTCGTCGTCATCCGGCGAATCTACCTTTGACTGCTCACTCCCAGTGCGAGACGACGGGCGGCGGGACTTCCCGCTCGTGGTTGAGCACTCGAAAAGCGATCGCGAGGACGACGCAGACGCCGGCACCGATCAATGCGGCAGCGCCAGCCACCGTCATCCACAGCGGTTGGACAGCCGAACCGTCCACGCACAGCGGATTCCACAGGAAGCTCTCGGAGCTGGAGTAGCTTCCACGAACCTCGCACGCCTCTGCCGGATCCCACATGTAGAGAGAGGACATCAACCCGAGAGCGGCGGCGAAAACGGTGAAGATCACGGCGAAAACGAGGGGGATCGCGTGATCCGGCCGAGGAGACTGTCTAACGCTCATCGGGAGGGTGCCCCCCCCCCCCCCCCCGGAGTTGCCATCTCTCACCACTCATCGCCCAGCTTGCGGAGCCCGTTGTCCTCCGGCAGGGTTTGGCGCGAGTAGTCGTGCAGAACGTCGGGCGACGCAATCTCCTGTCCGTCACGTTCAACTTGACGGCTGGCCGCAATGACGACGCATGTCACGGCCACGATCAACGCCGCAGCAGTCGACAACGTCATCCATATCGGCTGAACGGTTGAACCATCTGAGCACAGCGGGTTCCAGAGGAACCCCTCTCCCGTCAGGCTGCCTCCGCCGCGGGTCCTGCACGTCTCGCTCGGGTCCCACATGTAGATGGAGGCTACGGCTCCCAGGGCGGCTGCAAGACCGCCGAAGACCAAGGCGAGAACGATGGGCGTCGCTGCACTCGGTCGCGGGGGCTCTCCAACGTTCATCGGGACATCATGCACCGCGCTCCACCAGATTGATCAAGAGCCGGAACGTCAGGCCCGGTATCGAGTGGCCCGCGTGGAGGTCATCGCGCCGCGACGGTGAGGTTCAATTCTTCGCCGACGCGCAGAATTTCGTCGGAAGGGAAGCGGAACGGGTTGAGGTAGAACAGGTTATCGGCCGTCATGTCGAATCGTGCCGCGACGTCCTCTGCGAGGTCGTTGCGAGCGACCGTGTACGTCGTCGGCATTCCGTCCGTCGATGTCGTTTCGCCACGCGCTGCTGCACGCGGCCCGGCGTCCTGGGCGACGAGATCACTGCGTTGAGGCTTCACGCTCCATTGGACGTCAGCGACAGCAATGATCCTCATCGAGCAGTCGGGGTCGTTCTGGGGCTTGGTGGTGATGACGAGCTGATCGATCGCTGTCGGGTCGCCGTGGAACTCTGCGAGGTTCCGCCAGGCCTTGTAGGGCTTCCCTGGCTCCGCATCCGCGAGACCCATTGGGAAAGCAATGTCGAAACAGGTGGCGCCCTCATCGATCGGGTCCAGCGCTGCCATGACCGCAACGGAACCTGAGGAAGATGCGGTCGCGGCGGGAATGTCGAGCTCGTCTGATGCCAGAGCCAGCCGGCCATCAGCCGCACTCAAACGGATGCTGCCGGCCGTCCCATCGCTCCCCGTGAACGTTGCCACGCCAAGGTCACCGGTCAGTGCGGCGTCGGAGCTGCTGTCTGTGGACACCGGAGGCGGAGCCGGCGGTTCAGGCTGTGGCGTGCATCCCGTGACGACGATCAGGCATGCTGCGATCGCGACCGTTTTTCGCGCCTTCGAGAATGTCCCCACTGGCTCAGGGTAAGCGACGTCCTCGCTCTTCCCTTGGTCGTGCGGTTGGGGCGACTGGATGGAGTGGTCGCGGTTCCCTCCGCTGAGGCCAGCTAGGGGCTACAGCGCCTTGCTAGGGTCCGGACTTATGGATGAGCCCCGAAAGCGCGGACACCCGCTCGTCGTCGCGGGAGCGACGATCGCGGCTGCAGCCGTCCTCTGCGCTTTCGTGTACTACGCCGGTCTGGCCGTCTTCCGGACCGAGGGGGACGTGCCGGCGGCCTCGGCCATCGACTTTCCGGCCGGAAGCGAGCTCGTCAGCGAGACCGTCGAGTGCGCCTCCGGTGGATGCTGGCGGCTGTTCTCGGTGCGCCCGCCCGACGCGATGACTCCCGAGCAGCTGTCGAGCGAGCTCGGAACGACGCCGCAAGCGCGCATCGCAGGAACGCTTTGGGACCCGCGCACCATCACGGTCAGTTCCGCCATCGAGGGACCTCTCCTGAAGGTGCGGGCCGATTACTGGTCCCAAGAGTTCATCCCGTAACCACGCGCGCGAAGCGCGGTGCACCGCCGGCGTGACACGGACCAAGGAACGGGCGCTGCATCCGTTCCGTATGGGGATCGGTCTCCGGGACAGATCCGACCCGGATGGACCAGTGCGCTCCTGCCGTTCACTCGCTGGTCCGAGAGTGATGGTGTGCAGACACTGTCGCTCAATGCTTCCGCCGTGATCGCGGGCGTAATCACTCTCCTCGCCCTCGTCGCGGGCGTCTTCCTCGACGGATTCACGTTTGCGTGCAACGAGTCCCTTCCTCCTCAGTGCACGGGGTTCCACGTCGCGTGGCCGGCTCTGTGCTCTGTCGCCCTCGCGACCCTCGTTCTCCTGGTCGTAGCGATGCGCGTCAGCACGCGCTCCCACGCTCGATGGAGGTCGCTGCTGCTCGCCTTGGGGGTCGTCGGCGCCGTCACCAGCTGGGTTCTGGCTCTGCGTACCGCCGTGATCGTCGGTTGAGCAGACCACGGCACGTTCCGTATAGAGATCATTGACCGGTCAGCCATCGATCTTCTGAGGTATCGGACGAGCGGTCGGATGGACCGAGGGTGTGGGGTCGTATGGCGGAGTCGTGTCCCGAGGGGAGTCGAGGGACGCCAACCCCAGGAGGGTGGTCGTCGCCACAAGAGCGCAGGCAGCAGTGATGAGCGCCGCTAGCAGTAGCCGCTCAAGGGTGCGCATGGCACGAGGTTATGGCACGAGGTGAGCGGCTTAGGCCGTTCCGCGCGCATACCGTATGGGGATCGTTCAGTGGGTCGTCTCTCCGCCGGGTTCGGCGGTTCAGTGAGAGAGTGCCCTTGCTGTCAGCTCGCGCAGACCTACAGGTTCTTGCCGAGCTGGGTCCAGCCGCAGTGTTCAGCCCGGAGTGCGCAGCGGGCCGGGCCGAACAATTAGCTAGCGAAGGACCGTGTAGCAGCTGCTTCAACCGGTGTGTTTGGGCGAGCCCCAGGGTTCCAGGTGCGTGATGGGTAGACGAGGGCGAGACCGGCAGCTGCAATCCAGCACGCCGTCCAGAGGCCGTGTCCGGGAGTGCCGTCGGCGCTGCCCCATTCGACCCAGAAGAACCCGGGGTCTGCCACAGGGCAGGCGAGAACAACTGCTGCAACCGTCGCTACCCCTGCGGGAACCCAGGGAACGAGGCGTGCGACCACCAGGGCTACAACGACGAGAGCGAGGGCGCCCCAGAGGTACAGAAGGGGCATGAGGTCGTAGGACGACATGGCGTCAGCGCAGGACGGGTTCATTTTATTCCATCTAGCGCCTGTGCATGCCTGCCAGTAGGACGACGTTGCCCAGGTCACCCACAGCGCGACGCCCATGAGCGTAGCTGCGCACGCCAACCGGACCAGAGCCTTGGTGTGCTGACGTCGCCCCATGCTCGAAATGCTAGTCCGCCGACCGTCCCGCTGAACGATGGGTTACCGGTCGGGCAGGTGATCATCCGGATTGATGTCCGCTCGCTGTAGAGGTCCGTCGTAGACGCTGCCGGTGCTCCACATGGCGATGACGGCCCACCCGAGGTCGGCGTGTGCGATCGTGCCCTCCGGGATGGTGCGCGAGAAGAGGGCGTAGTCGATCCCGTCGACAGAGAGTATCGAGACGGTCCATCCGTCTCGGTCTTGGGCGAGAGCGAGCGAACGAGCTTCGACTTCCTCGATCACGGCGACCCCATCGCGCTTTCGGGAGTCTGTGGGGAGCGTGCCGAGGAGGAGACAGCCGGCGGCGAGGGAGGCGATCGTCACAGGGTCGGTCACCATCCCGTGTACGTGACCGCGGGGTCCGACGCGAGTCCCGGGTCGCACCATAGTGCGGACCGAGCAACGCGCGACGTGCAGTCCGCGATCGATCGCGATCGTCGTGTCTTCATCGGTGCCGGCGCCATGAGTCGTGGTCCACAGCTCGCGGCCTGACAGAGGGATGAGCGTCTGCATGTGCTCATCCAAGCCTGTGTCCGTGGTCGTGCCAAGGAGTCGTCGCTCATTCACGCTGCCTTGCTCCGGGTGGTGTCCGTTAGGGGATTGCCACCCGGGCGGATGGGGCCGTTTCGTACGGCTCCCATTACGTTCGGGCTGGTGCCGGACATGTACTCGGTATGAGCACCCGAAACGGAGCACCCGTGGCCGACCCACTCGACGACCTGATCCGCCGCGCCGCACCACCCACCCGCCAGTCGTATCCCGCGTTGCGCGGCGATGCGGACCGTCTTGCTCGCCTGACGATCGAGGAGGTCGGCGACAGCACCCGTCGTCCGCGGCGACGTCGCAACCTGTGGCTGGTCGGCGCGCTGAGCGTCGCCGGCCTGAGCCTAGGCATCACGGGCGCGGTGGCAGGCCCCGCGATCCTCGACTGGGCAGGCTTCACCCCCGACGCAGCCGTGCAGCGCTCCTTCGACCTCGGAGACGGGCAGGGCAACGTTCTCTGCCAGGTCGCGATTCGCGTCGAGCCGGACTACTCCGCCGGCCAGGGCGCAGACGTCGAGCGTGAGGCGCGCGAAGCGCGCGTCTTCCTCAGTACCCACGACTGGGACCCGACGATCGCGAGCGTCGACGCCGAAGCCAGACGTACCGTCATCGAGCAGGAGCAAACAGAGGCAGACACCCGTGGCTTCACGGCGGATCCTGGGATCGCGGTGACCCGGCTGATCGCGGACCGCATCATCGAGCAGTTCAGAGAGGCCGGATACGGCGAAGGCGTGTCCATTGAATCGGCTGGCGGCTGCAACATTACCGAGGAGCAGGCGCCGTGAAGGCGAAGAGGACCGCCGTCTTGAAGGCCGTCTACCTCGCCAACGCCTCCGACCTGCTCAGCTACTTCGAGCGACGCGTCTCGCCCGTCGCGGACGCAGCGGATCTACTCAGCGACACCTACCTCGTCGCTTGGCGCAAAGTCGACTCCATCCCAACGGATCCCGAGCAAGCACGAATGTGGCTGTTCGGCGTCGCCCGCCGCACCCTCGCCAACGCTCAGCGGGGAAATGCCCGCCGCTCCGATCTGGCCATGAAATTCGCCGGGACATTGCGGGCGATGCCACTCGAGGACCCCACCGCGGAGCATCTCGACGTCCGACGAGCGCTCGACGCGATCGCTCCCGACCAGGCGGAGCTCATCAAGCTCGTGCTCTGGGACGGATTCACCGTCATCGATGCCGGCAACATCCTCGGCCTCTCCGCCAGCACCGCCCGCGGACGATACCAACGCGCCCGCACAGCTCTCCGCGAACTGCTCACAGAGAACGAGCTCGTCACGGACGGCACCAGCTAGCTAGGCGACGTCGAACGCACCCCGTTCCGTAAGGGGATCGTTGACCGGCAGAGGGGCTCTCCGCTACGTCCTCGCTCGATCTTCCTGCGACTCGGTGATGAGCTCCTGCTTGCGTTCGGCTCTGAGCGCGACGACGGTTCCCGCGAGAGCGAGGGCGGCGGCTACGGTGAAGAGGGCGGTGGCGTCCCACCTGTAGTGGTGGATCGTGATCTCTGGCGAGGTCTCGCTGGCTGCGTCGGTGCAGGACAGAGTATTGCCGGGCTGCGTCCAGCGGTCTCCTGTGGCATCGTCCAGTACAGCGTCGTCGGGGTGGATCCGCACCGTTGAGTCGTTCGGAATTTGCTGTCTAAGCATCGCTTCGGCTAGGCGCTGATTTTAACAATAGATGATACTAAGAAAGAAATCCCGAGAACAAGCATTGCTATAGAAACAAATAATACGGTGGCCGGGGTTGATGACCTGGCGACACGTTCCGCCCTGTTCCCGTAAATTCTCCGTATCATCCTCGCGTTGAAGCGCGCGTAAGCCTTTCCTTTCCATGTCAGCAATATTGCGGCGGTAATGAAAATAATGCCTGCTACTAGTTGAATATATCGTTCGTCCATTGGTTATACTTCTCTTCTGCGCGTAGGGACAACGCACTCGTCGCCACAGGAGAAACCCGAAGCGGCGATTCTGTTGCCGGCCGCCCGCTCACCGCCAGCAGTTCTGGTCGTGGGAAAACCTAGCTCTTCCGGCACGCCTGATGAGCTGCGTGGAGTTGGACCCAAGCAGTGGGCGGTGTAGCTCGACATGTCCCGTACTGGGGATGGGTTACCGGTCAGCGCAGCTTCGGCGCGCGGACCTGCTCGCCGGGCGCGCTCAAATCGGATACCCGAAGTAGCGTTCGATCCAGCTCGAGTTGCTCATCACGCGCGGTCCGTCGTATCGGGCCCAGAGCGTTTCTTCGGCAGTGACTGTGAAGTTCACGGTGTCGAGGGCTGCCAGTATCGGTGACAAGTCCTCTGGTTCGACCAGCGCATCGAACTCCTCGCGTGTATACGCTTCCTGGGCTTCGAGGGCAATGAAGCAAAGGTCCCCGTGTCGGCTGATGCAGATGACGAGGTTCGCCGAAGTGCGGTTTGCTGCACCGTCGATCGTGACGTGCGTGAAGGTCGCGGAGTCCTGCCATTCCCAGGGACGATCCGCCGTTACAGCACTGGGAAAGCTCTCATCGAGCAGTGCGACGAGGGCGTCCACCTTTGCCGCCAGTCGCTGACCGTCGAAGTCAACCGGCTCATCGCCGGGCCCAGGGATGTCCAGCTCGCGCAACCGCCGCTCAAGCGCGATTCCCTCTAACCACATGCCTCAAGTCTCTCCCTAGCTGTAGTTCGGCGCCTCCCAGAGCAGTGCCGAAGAGGGCGCACGGGTATTTCATCGGAGGATTATCCAGCGGGCGTCCGGTAGGGGATGGTTCATCGGGTGCGCTGGTAGTCACTTGACGCGGTTGGCGAGGCCGAGCTGCCCGCAGACGTCGGAGGTACCGGGAATGACAGCTGCAATGCCGTCGGGCATGACGCAGACGGTCAGTTCGGAGGGAATCTGTCCTGGTCGAAGGCCGACTGGTGAGCCATTCGCCGTGTCGACGTCAAGTGCGCCCTGCCTCCACAGGTCGGAGCAGAACGCGATCGCGTCCGGGATCGGCACCTGATCGCCGCTGCCGGGTATTCCGTCTTGTGTTGCGAGGGCTCCTGTGGTGCCGGGGAACTCGGACCCATTGCGTTCTGCTCGCGCGAAGCAAGCGACCGTCATGGTGTCGGACACCGGCGCTTGGGCGAAGAAGAGTCCGCCCGAGACCGCGGCGAGGATGACGGCCGCGGGAACCGCGGCGATCGCGATCCGGTGACGTCGGTGGCGCCCGCTGCCTGGGTCATTCTCTGCGGCCTGCGCGATCACCGTTCGGAGGGCGAGGGTACGGTCGTGCTCTGGTGCTGTCATGTCAGTACTCCGCGGGTCGGAAGGTGTGGGGAAGTGTCCGCCTGCGTGTGAACTCATCGCGTAGGCGACCTCGGGCGCGGGACAGTCGGGACTTCACCGTCCCGACCGGAATGCGCAGCACGGCGGCTGCTTCCTCGAGGGTGAGCTGCTCAATGACGCAGAGCGCGAGGATCTGCTGATCCGCCGGCCGCAGCATCGTCAGTGCAGCTCTGATGGTGCGGCTGCGTTCGGCGGATGCCGCTGCGGCTGCCACCGTCACTGCTGGATCGGGCGCGTTGACAGGAGGTGGAAGAGTGCGCAGCATCCGCTCGTATCGGCGTCGACCGCGACCGATGTTCCGGGTGACGTTCAGGGCGACGACGAGCAGCCACGCGGCGAGCGAGTCGTTGACGAAGCGGACGTCGGCGCGCTTACGCCACGCCTCAAGGAACACGACGGCCGCGGCATCCTCCGCGTCGACGGACTCCCCGAGCAGTTGACGGCAGTAGGCCCGAACGCGCAGGTGATACCGGTCGAAGATCAGCGCGAATGCCCGCGGATCAGCCCCCGTCGCGCGCCGCCAGACCTCGCGATCCGTCTCCCATTCCACACCCATGCCTAGAAGTGTCCGCTTGATCGAGTTGGTTCCAAATCAAACTCAAGTGATACAACTCGACGTGAAACCGGCAGGGCGTTGAGGAGACGTCAGCCAGTCCCGTTTGGGGATCCTCGAGCGGAGAGTTGCAAAGCGGATCTCGTCTGAGACGATCGGCTCGGATCGGACACCACTAGGCATGAGCACGCCACCGGAAGCAGCAGCACTCGCGCGAGACGCTGCGGCGCGCACTGATGACGCCGCCCTGATGGACGGCGCGAGGCGAGGCGACCGGGCTGCGTTCGGCCGGCTCTACGACCGGCACGCGGCGACGACCTACCGCTACGCCCTCAGCATCGTTCGCACGCCCAGCGACGCCGAAGACGTCGTGCAAGACGTATTCCTCACCACGTGGACGCGGATCAACGACGTCGCGATCGTGGACGCATCCGCCCTTCCGTGGCTGCTCACCACCGCCCGGTTCACCGCGCTGAACCTCGTCCGAACCAAGACCCGTGCACGGAACCGCACCGAGGACGCGGACCTGTCCCTGCACCCGGATCGACGTGGCACCCCTGACGAAGAAGTTGCGAGGCGCCAGCTCGCCGCGGCGATCGAGGAAGCCGTCTCCGAGCTCTCCGACACCGATCAAGCGCTGTACTACCTGTGTATCGAGCAGGGCAGCAGCTACGCCGACGCCGCGAAAGCACTCGGCTCCACCCACGGCGTTATCCGCAACCGGCTCAGCCGGCTCCGGACCGCGCTCCGCACCACCCTGCGCCCCTTTGAAAGGGAGAACTGATGACCCACGACCTCGGCCCGACCACGGGACAGCTCACCAGGATGCGCGCCACCATCCTCACCGACATCGCTGCCCGCCACCGCTCCACCAAGCGCCGCCGCCTCGTCGGGCTCGGCCTCGCGGCCGTCGTCGCGATCGGCACCAGCGCCGCCGCGATCACCGTAACGCAGGCTAGCAACGACGAAGCCAACACGAGTTTCGACTGCTACTCCGTCGCCGACGTCCGCGCGGACCACACCACGAGCATCCTCGTGGACGACGACCGCAACGCATTCGAGCTGCTTCCACTGTCCGAGCGGGTCGCCGCCGCCCTCGAACGATGCGAAGCGAGCTGGAGCGCCGTCCCCGACGAGCCCTACCCGGGAAGCGGACCCATCAACGTACCTAACCCGACGGTCTGCGTCCTCGCGGACACCAGGCTCGGCGTCTTCCCGAACAGAGCGGGCCAGCCCACTGGCCCCTTCTGCGAAGGACTCGGCCTGGCAGCGCCGGCACTCGCGGCATCTGCCGACTGAGCCATCCCACGGAAGGCGTTACGTCCCGTAAGAGGATCGACTGGCGGGCTATTCCTCGATCGGTTCAGCGCCCTCGAGCGGAGTCAGCGTCGCCCAGAATCCGTTCCCGGAACTGAGGTACAGGCGGAGGGGCTGGTCGGTGTCCATCGGGTCTCCGTCCGGGTAGAGGTCGGTGCCGCTGCACGCATCAGGCATCGACACGACACGGATTGTCTCTCCTGCAATGAACGGTCCCTTCTCTGTCTCATCCACGGTGACCATGTATGCGGATGCTGCGACGCTGAAGACGCTCTGAGTTCCCGAGGCGCGAGGGGAGGCGGTCGTGATGACCGCTTCGGCGACCTCGTAGCGGGCTTCCGCGGATCCAAAATACGCCCAGCCCGGGCATCCCGACGTCTGCACCGCCGGCGCGCAGCCGGCGGCGGTGAGCAGCGCCGCTCCGGTTGTGAGTGCGGCAGCAACTCGAATGCGGTGACGCGAACCCGAGGTCATGCCGGTGACGCTATCCGCTCAGCTCCGTCCCATATGGGGATCGGCTAACGAGACCGCGTGCCGTACAAGGCGCTCTTCACTCCCCGCCGTTCACTCACCGAATGAGCGAACAAGCTGTGCCCGTCGACGTTCTGCGCGTGCACGGTGCGTCACCGCTGGCGCGATGATGTCGTGCTCGTCGTGGAGGGCGATCCGCGCGTGGTGTCGGTTAATCTCGTCGCTGTCTTCTGCGATGAGTTCGATTGCTCGTCTGGGTCGGTCGGCGCGGAATAGTACTGCCCAGCGCACCTCGACCGACCGGTCGCGCGCCAGCCGGAGCAACTGCTCGTCATTGGGGTACTGGAGTCCGCCCTCTGCGGCTCCGGCGCGGACGGCGCGATCGCGGTCGGTGATGAGACGCTCCATCTGTGTCAGGGAGATGCGGGGGTTGCGCGCGCACATGCCGCGGACAACCGGTGACGGGTCGGTGAGAAGCGACTCGAAGATCTCCAAGTCGTCGGTGGTCTGAGCCGTCCGGCCACGAGTCTCCCCGAAGGGATCCGCCGCGAGTGTTCTCTGTACCGCAAGGGCGAGCGACCTTTGGTCGTCGTCCGCGTACAGGTGGGCAAGGATCGCACGGACCCACTTGTCCGTTGATTTCGCCGCGATCTCGTGGAGTTGAGGGCGTTCACGAAGGCTGGTGGCGGCGGCGAGGCGCACGGCGTCGACGTCATCAGCGAGGAGACGCCCGATCGTCAGGTCATCCGCAGCGGCGTTCTCGGCAACAGCGATGCGCACCGATTTCGACTCGTGCCCGGCGAGTACCCGCAGGAGCACAGCGTCCACCGACGACTCTGCCCGAAACTTTGCCGAACGAATTGAGGGCATGACCACGATCATGTCAGCAGGCGTCGCGGTCGATGCGGGGGAACCAGTCGCGTACCAAGGCGGTAGGAGTTTCAGTCTCGATAGCCGATCGTGCACCGGACGGATTCGTTAGGGGTTCTCGCTCGCCGGCCCTTCTGTGTCAGCGAGGAAGGCGGCGGCGAGTCGAGCGACCTTCTGGCGGTATCGCTCGCAGGCTCCGATGCCTCGCGCGTCGAGCTCGTCATCGACCTCGACAAGCGGCTGCGCAGCTGCCGGTCCGTCGTGACCGATCCGGTCGTGCACCCAGGATGAGAAGGAGCGGAGATCCCAGTCGCCGGTGAGGAAACGACGGCATGCGACGCGCAGCGCGAGAAGCGGGATCTCCTCACCGTCCCGATCCAATGGCCGCGCGCCCGCTTCGATGAGTGCCGCCGAGCTGAGGTCGAAGACGTCGGCGGGAGTGGCGCTGGAGTAGAGGGACGCGAGAGCGACAAGGGACTCGCTGTCACTCCCTGCTGCGACGAGATTCGCTGCCAGAGCGATCACGTCTCGGGGCTGGACCAGCCCGAAGAAGAGAGCGGCTGTCGTTTCGCGCAGGGTCGGGATCGAAGGGTCATCACGGTCTTCTGCATCGTCTCGCATCCGACCTCCTCCGACCAGTCGCTCGCTGCCGCCCCGCGCTGCTGTCGCGGCGGCGGCGTCAGCGCGACTCGACACGTCGATCGGAACCGGTCGGTGACAGGTCGGCCCGTGGCTGAACCCGTGCTCGAGCTCGTAGACGCATTCCGAGCAGACGTGACCGCCGGCCGGTCCGGCATCCGCGACGTGCTCCACCCACGGGTGAGAGCACGCGCAACAGGCCTCAGCGAGCAGGGAGCGGAACCGAGCGCGGCGCGAACGGCGCGCGTCAGCTCGCGGGCGCCAACGCGAGAGGCCGAACATCCGTGAGCGTAGCGAGCGCATCGCCACGCCGTCGCGCGCTCCGCCGTGCTTCCATCGCTTCTGGCGTCCCGTAAGGGGGTCGCTGAGCAGGAACTTCTCGAGTCCCGCGGTGCCGATGATCGGTGCCGTGTGGCGGTACCGTCGTTGCCCCTTTCGTAGAGGACCTCTGTGATCACCGTCAGCAGGTCAGGGTGAACCTGACGAGCTGGAGACCAACGCTCGTCGCAGTGATGGCAGCGAACGCGATGAGCGACGCCGCCGGACGAGACGGCACTCTGCGTCTCTTGGACAGCATGAGGATGCTGGATGCGCCGAGCGCCCAGGCAGGTGTGCTGAGTGCGGCGATGAGGAGCAGGACGGGTCCGCCTGTCGGAGGCGGTCCAGGGTCATCCATCTCCGCGAAGCCCATCAGCCCGGCGATGAGGATCGCTAGTCCCGAGAACGTCACGATTCCGAGGATCGCTGTGAGGAGGAGGGCGTAGGGGAGCGCGGTCGACGTGAGCGCACGCGCGGTCTTCGCCGCCGCATAGACGGATCCTCCGATAACGAGCAGGGCGCCGAGGTACCAGGCTGCTGCGCTCAGCGGGATCTCGCGCGGCCGGCAGTCCGTCATGGCTGGTGAGGCGAGGGTCAGCAAGCTCGCGCCGGCCTGAACGAGAAGCGCGGCGACAACGGTGAGAACAATCGCCGTCGCACCGGCGATCCGCCTCGCGCGCAACCGTGCATCGTTCTGCTGGTCGGTCATGGGCTCGAGGGTAGCTACCCCAGTCGGATAAAGAGGTCTAGTGGAGGCGGCCGCCCTCCATGGGACCGTCAACCATGCGTCCGGTAGGGGATCGCTCAGCGGGTCGCCGTGATCCGTGCGACGGGACGTCAGGAACGACGTTCGCGGCGCCAGAGGATGGCACCCGGTGCGGCGATCACAGCACCGGCTACGGCCGTTTGGCCAAGCGGACACGCCGCGATCCCGGGCGGCTAAGACGCAACCGGTAGAGCTTTTTGGGCGGTACTTCGGTGCGGTGGCCGGGTGGGGTCAAAGACCGAGGTCGATGCGCCGTCCTTGGCCCATGTCGCCGTCGGGGTCGTTTGCGGTGGCGTAGACGCCGGTGGGTACGCCGGGTAGTTGGGCGACGTCGCGTGCGATCGCGAGGAGTTCCGGTTCGGTGGCGCCGTCGAGGAAGAAGAGGTACTCCGGGTCGCCATCGAGGGTGGCCCATTCTTCGCCGTCGTCATACTCCTCGCCGGGACCGTCGAGGGTGGCGAGGTGGTTCTGGACGTCGTCGATCCAGGGGTAGGGGTATTCATCAGCCGATATCGAGGGGTCTGCGACGAGGGGGATGTGGATCTCGATAATCAGCTCGGTCATTCCATGAGCTTCAGGCATGAACCGTCAGGGAAGCAACTGCGGCTATCGAACGCGGCGGGCACGTTCGTAGCACCGGTAGAGCAGGATCGCGCCGACGGCTGACACGACGAGTCCGATCAGAAAGCCCACGACCAGGACCGGGCTGAGCTGGCCCCCGGTCTGATTCAGGTCCGCACGAACGCCGGCCCGAAACCCCAACGCCGAGCAGATTAAGGCGATCACGACACCCGACGCGAGCAGGCTCAAGCCTTTGAGTACTTCCACCATGACCACCCGCGGTCGTGAAGCTACCGCAGATTCTTCCACCCCGAGACCGCCTGGTCCCGTATGGGGATGGTTGGCCGGGCGCCTAGACGTCTGCGGGCAGCGGTATCGTCCCGCGAAGCCTGTGGCGGTGAAGCTCGCACCGTCGATCATTACTCCGACGTTCGGGCCGGAGGACATCAGCGCGGGATGTTCCTACTGCGCTCGGAACTGGCGCTGGTCGCTGCAGTAGCAGTGATGGCCGCGAGCGGCTGTCCTGCGGAACGCTGCCGCCCGCGCCCGCGCGCGGCGCATCCCGCGCGCCGGGCTGGTGCGGGGAACGGCCCTCCCGCAGACGCCAACTTGCAGCTCGCTGCCACGAACACTGTCCCACTGATGATCTTCGAAGGGCATGCGTGTCCCGCTGCCAAGCCCGGGTGTCGGCAACACCCAGGGTTGTATTGCCGAGCTATGCGGAGTAGACCTAGACGTGCACGACGACCGCTCACAAGGGATGAGCGCGGGGACTTGGATGAAGGTCGTAATAGTCATGCACACCTCACGAAATCGGTCCGCTGGCAAAATCGCCACGGTGTTCGTTGCGCTCGTCCTGGGTACGGTTGTCGCACCTGCCGCTCAGGCTGACGTACCAGGACTGAACACTCATTCCTGCGACGGACAGACGTACGACCACTCGCTCGGCAGCTACAGCAACGACCAGGGGGACTTGCCGCTGCGTTGCGGAAATTCCCGGTTCGGACTGAATCACATCATCGCTCGCGGCCACTTTGACGCGGACACCAACTTCGATATTCAGCAGACACTCAGCTACGGCCTCTAGGCACCCGGGAGCTCAGGCTCTAAGACGCTCTACGACGCGAACTGCACACCCGTCTACTTCGTTCTCTTCGGATATAACGCCTACAACGGCTCCGATCCCCTCGCTAACCCCATCGGCATCGTCAACGCCTACAAAATCGACAGCACCATAAACACCCGATCTACCAGCAGCACCACCGCCGCACCCATCATCCAACCGCCCTACGGGACCGGATGCCCCGTCTACACCCCGATCGAGAACGATTGACCGACACCCGCGACCTCGCCGACGTCGTGGGGTGGATGCGCCGCCACTACTCCACCCCGTACGACGTCATCGCGGCTACCGCAACCCACAGCTCAAACGGATGGAGCGTTGACACAACCATTCGAGCTACACCCACCTCCACTGACGAGGTAGTGAATCTCGACCAGTGGGACCCTGCCGCAATCGATTCCCTGACCACCGGAGGCGACCTTGCAGTCGAAGCCTTCGCGCTAATCTTGCACGCCAACCTCATCGAATGGTGGGATACGGAACGACCGAAAACGTCGACGCGATACTGAACCACTAAACAATGTGACGAATCAAGCATAAGATCCGAGCAGACACCCCCTGCGAGGCGACGGACGGAAAGCAGCTGATTGCTCCGTTGAGCGGCTCTTCACCGGCACGCCGACAGCATCACGGGCCGCCGACCGACTCGACCCTTCCCTCGGCAGCTCCCAGAACCGCGCCACCCCGGGCACGCTGCTTCAACTTCGATCCCATCGCCAACACTCCGACTCGCGGTGGTATTGCAACGACCGGCTGAACCCAAGTCCCCCTAACGGACACCTCCGGAGTAGATGAGGACAGCCGCTCCGGCGTCGAGGAGCCTCTCCGGCCCCTGTTCGATGCGCGAGGATTTGGACATGCGTACCGATAGGGAATCGCTCTCCGCGTCGAGCGGGAGCCTCGCGCCCGCAGCGCGAGGCTCCTCTGACCCGGCCCG
Organism: Rathayibacter sp. AY1D1; assembly: GCF_002932635.1. NCBI lineage: Bacteria > Bacillati > Actinomycetota > Actinomycetes > Micrococcales > Microbacteriaceae > Rathayibacter > Rathayibacter sp. AY1D1. The sequence continues at coordinate 3,189 of NZ_PSVY01000028.1, read as the reverse complement.
GCTCGAACGGGCTGCCACCCTCACCATGCTGCGGGCAGGACACCCCCTTACTGGATTAGGGGTGCCTTGGGCGGGCGCATTCGACGGTAGTGCGGCGCGAGCCTCGGAGGGCTAGTGCGTCGATGCGTCCGGCGTCCGATGAGGGGTCGTCATCCGGCCGCCCAGGATGGCCGTGCATGAGACCGGAATCTCGCGGCGCTGTTTGTCGCAATAGACCCGCCCGATGAGATGCCCGATGGTGGGGCGTCAACTGACACACTGAGCGCACGGTCGCTCGTGGGATACGCCCGCGTCTCAACCGACAAGCAGGATGCGACCGCGTAGCGCGACGCGCTCCGGGCGGCCGGCGTCCCATCCGATCGGATCTACGCCGACTTGGGTCTGACCGGCCGGAACCGCGAGCGTCCCGCGCTACGAGAGGCGCTGGCTGCGTGCGACGCCGGATCGACTCTGCTCGTGACGAAGCTCGACCGGCTCGCGCGGTCCATCACAGACCCTCGCGACATCGTTGATGAGCTGACCCGCCGCGGGGTGAAGCTCAGCATCGGGGGATCGGTCCACGATCCGGAGGATCCGATCGGCCGGCTGCTGTTCAACGTGCTCGCGATGGTCGCGGAGTTCGAGGGGATCTGATTCGTGCCCGCACTCGTGAGGGGATGAAGGTCGCGAAGGCCAAGGGGCGTCTGCGTGGCCGTCAGCCGAAGCTGTCGCCGAAGATCGAGGCGCATCTGGTCGCAGAGCATCGTGCCGGGAACTGCACCGTTGCCGAGTTCGCGGCGGAGTTCAAGGTCGCGCGGTCGACGGTCTATCGGGCGGTGCAGCGGGCTGATGCGCGCGCCGCTGGCGCTGTCGCCCTGGCGCCGCCGACGGAGGGCGCATGATGTCGGGGGCGGAGAGGGTACCTGCGCTGGTGCCGGAGAGGGTGGAAGTGATGCCCCGTTGGTCTGCGCTTACCCGTGTTCTCAGCACCGGGTGGGGAACTCTCGCCCAGGCGATCGCCTGTATCTGGCTCTTCGTCGGGTTCGCGGTCCTTCCTCCGGGATCGCGTCTGCCCCTTTTCGTGCAGCTGGTGCTGTTCTTCGCCGCTCTCGCTTGGTCAATGATCTGTCTCGCGATCGGCACGTCCAGGGTCACCGGTGAGAAGGAAGCCGGTTACACGACCCTGGGGCTCGGGCGCATCACGGTTCCTGCGGTTGATGCGAGAACGGGCGTCGTCCTGCGGGCGGCAGGCGAGCCGCACTGCCGACTCGTCGGCCGGGTCCGGCACTCCACCGCCGAGGCGCCCGCCGCTCAGTCGAACCGCGCGCCCTCCGGCCGCGGCGGCAGCACGAACAGGATCAGCAGGAACACGTAGCCGGCGATCGGCACGAGGATCGCGAGGATCCACAGCCCGCTGCGGTTCACGTCGTGCAGTCGCCGCCAGATCAGCGAGAGCGACGGGAGGAACGTCGCCAGGGCGATCGCGCCCGCGGCGAGCGACACCCAGAAGGTCTGGAACGGCGCGCCGCTCGGGTACGGGGTCAGCGTGAAGTCGAGGCGCCACGGACCGCCGTCGGCCAGCTGCAGCAGCGCGGTGAGGACGCTGCCGAGGAGGATGATCCACCAGTACTCGGCCCGGCTCGCCCTCCCGCGGAAGCGGAGGTAGTTGCCGAAGAAGCGGCGGAGCGCCGCCATCGGCGGAGCCCCGTAGTAGGGGAGGGTCAGCGGCGGCTCGAGGGTGCTCGGGCTCATCGGGTTCCGTCTCTCATCCCTCGACCGTATCCCCTGCTCCCCGCGCCGCCGCGTCGGCCGTGCGGACGACATCCCGGTGTTCGCGCCGGAGGAACGCCGCCGTGTCCACGAAGCCGGAGGCCGCCGTCTTTACAACGGAGGAAGAACGTTCCGACTCAAGCGCGAACACGCGGATCGGCATGCGCCGGAACGCGTTCTTCCTCCGTCATCAACACGATCAGCGAGTAGGGACCGCCTCCGCCCGCACCGCCGCCGTCGCCCGGGCGTCGACGATCAGGCTGACGACGAGCCCCACTGCGACGATGACGATCGCGACCCACGGCAGCACGTCGAGCCCGCTCGCGTCGATCGCCAGTCCGCCGACGACCGCGCCGCCGCCGATGCCGATGTTGAAGGCCGTCGTCTGGAGCGCCGCGGCGAGGCTCCGCAGCTGGAAGGAGGAGGTGCGCAGCATCCGGGTCTGGAGCATCGCCGGGATGCCGCCGAACGCGATGTTCCAGATCACCGCGGCGACGACCACGGCCGTGGCGGCGCCGGTGCCCGCGGCGACGGCCAGGCCCGCGAGCGCCAGCACGACCGCGATCGCGGCGACCACGAAGCCCGAGCGGGGGAACCGGTCGGTCGCGAAGCCGGCCAGGACGAGTCCGACCGCCCCTGCGCCGCCGAACGCGAAGAGCACGAGCGGCACCGTGTCGGGGGCGAAGGAGGCGTTCTCGAGCCAGGGCGTGATGTAGGTCGAGAGGGTGTTCTGGCCGATCAGCACCAGCAGGATGACGACGCAGACGCCGATGATGCGGGGGAGCGTCCGGTCCTTCCGCGCCGGCAGGCGGATCTCGCCGGTCCGCAGCGGGATGTGGTGGTCGACCGCGGGCAGGAACTTCACCACGATCAGCGCGAGCACGAGCACGACGCCGCCGAGGATCGCGAAGGTGGGCCGCCAGCCGAACGCGTGCCCGAGCGCCGTGCCCAGGGGGACGCCGAGGACGAAGGCCGCGGATCCGCCGCCCGCCGTGATCGCGGTCGCGCGGCCGAGCTGCTCCGGAGCGACGAGGTGCGCGGAGTAGGCGGCGACGATCGCCCAGAAGAGGCCGTGGGCGAGCCCGCCGAGGATGCGCGCGCCGATGAGCAGCCCGAAGGTGGGGGCGAGCGCGGCGAGGACGTTGGCGACCGCGATGGTGCACAGCGCCACGAGGAGGAGGCTCTTGCGCGAGAAGCGCTGGGTCACCAGGGTCAGCGGAGTCGTCGCGACGACGACGGTCGCGGCGAAGATCGTGACGAGCTGGCCGGTGAGCGAGATGCTCACCCCGAGGTCGCGCGACATGTCGGGGATGAGCCCGGTCGGGAGGAACTCGCTCGTCACGGAGACGAAGACGGCGCCGGCGAGCGTGAGCAGGCCGATCCAGGGGAAGGCGGGGGCTTTCGCGGTGTCCTGAGGGTTCACGGTGTCCTGAGGTCGGG
>NZ_PSVY01000027.1:0-43621 GCF_002932635.1 Rathayibacter sp. AY1D1 | reverse complement strand
CCCCCCGCCCCGACCGAAAGCTGGCCCGCATGAAAGCCGTCCTCAACGACGTCGTCCTCGCCGACGCCCCCGACTCCGACCTGATCTCGATCGAGGGCAACTGGTACTTCCCGCCGTCGAGCATCGCCGAGGGCGTGCTCGTCGAGAGCCCCACGCCCTACACCTGCCCGTGGAAGGGCGAGTGCCAGTACTTCTCGGTGCAGACCGGCGACGGCCTGCAGAAGGACAAGGCCTGGTCGTACCCGCACCCCTACCCGACGGCGTTCGACCGCGTCGGCAAGGACTTCTCGGGCTACGTCGCCTTCGACCGCTCGGTCCGCGTCTCCGACTGACCCGTCCCGCCGCGGCGCCGCTCCCGGTGCCGCGGCGGTGCGTCAGCCGCGCGGGGTTGCGGCGCGCGCCCGGTAGGCCCGGACCTTCGACCGGTTCCCGCAGCGCTGCATCGAGCACCAGCGGCGCGAGCCGGCGCGGGACGTGTCGAGGTAGAGCATCCGGCACTCCGGATCCGCGCAGCGCCTCAGCCGTCCGGCCACGGCCGGGCCCAGCAGCCCCACGGCCTCCCGGGCGATGGACGCGAGCGCCTGCCTGCCCGCCGCATGGAGCCGTCCTGCCTGCCGCGACCCTCCGCCCAGCACCGGTGGGATGTCGGGCATCGCCGCGACCAGGTTGACCACGTCGACGTCGCGCGGGTCGAGCGCGGTGCCCGCCTCGGCCGCGACGGCCAGCCGGGCGATAGCGCCTCGGAGCATCAGCGCGTCGTCGAGGCGCGCGTCCCGGCTCTCGGGGACGACCGCCTCGAAGCGCTCGGCGAGCCAGGCGGCCAGGGCGGCATCGGAGTCGAGGTGCTCGGCCGCTCCCGGAGGCAGTGCTCCGGTCGTGGCGAAGTCGAGTGCGAGGCTCCCGGAGTCGAACCACCAGCGCCGGCCGTCGGCCTCGGGGAGCCACTGCCCGGTGACCGGCGTGCGCCCGCCGTGCGGGGCCTCGTCCGGGGTCACGGCGCCGGGACCGGTCGGCGCCGCCACTGGATCGCGTTCGCGGGCTCGAACCGGCGCGCGCAGCGGCCGCAGGCCAGGGGCCGGGTGGGCCGGCGATGGCGGTAGAAGAGGTGTCCGCCCGGGCAGGTGCCGACCCACGGTGCGAGCTCGTCCGCGGTCGGGTTGCTGTGGGTGCGCGATCCCGTGTAGCCGAGCCGCGCCGCGATCCGCCGCCACTGCGGTCCGTGCCCGGCGTCGGGCCCCGCGAGCGCGTGAGCGACCTCGTGCAGGAGGGTCTGCCGGACCTCCTCGTCGCTCCAGCGGGCGGCGAGGTGGCGCGAGACCGTGATCCGGCGGCGCGTCCAGTGGCAGGCGCCGCCGCGGGTGCGCGCGTGGTCGAGCGCGAAGGACCAGGAGGGGTCGAGGTGCTCCTCGATCAGCGCGTCGGCCCAGCGGGCCACGTCCTCGAGGTCGGCCAACGGTGGCGCTGCCTAGGACTCGTCGCCGTCGGCGCGGCGGCGGCCGCGGGCGGTGCCGTCGGTGCGGGCTTCGCGGTCGGTCCCGTCCTGGAACTCGGAGGCGGCGGCGTAGCCCAGGCGGGCGACCTCGAGCTCCTCCTCGGGGACCCCGACGCGCTCGCCGAGGGCGGTCGCGGCGTCGAAGTCGCGCATCGCCCGGCCGTACTCGCCCAGCTCGAAGAAGGTGAGGCCGCGGTGCTTGAGCGCGAAGGAGTGCTCGAGGTGCCACTCGTGCGTGCGGGCCTCCTCGACGCAGAGCGCGAGCTCCGAGAGGGCCTCGTCGGTGCGGCCCCGCAGCTGCATGAGGCGGGCGCGGCGGACGCGGGCGGTGAGCAGCTCGGCGCGGTCGCCGGAGAAGCGGGTGCGGCGGACGGCCTCGTTCGCGAGGTCCCACGCCTCGTCGACGCGCCCGAGCAGGCGCAGCAGCTCCGCCTTCTCGGTGAGCGCGGCGAGGCTGCGCAGCGCGCCGATCTCCTCCAGGCGCTCCTGGGCGGCGTCGACGTCGATCTCCTCGTGGAGGGTCGCGGGGTCGTGGCGGATGATGATGCTCAGGGCGATGCTTCCTCGTGGAGTGCGGATCCGGATCGTCGCGCGCGGCGGACGAGAGGACGGTCGGGGTCGCTGACCCCGGCGTCGAGTGTACCGGCGGGTCCCCGGACGGCGCCCCGACGCGCGGCCCGGGTCAGCCCCGTCGCACCTGGAAGACGCTCCGCGCCGGCAGCGGCGACGGGGTGGCGGTCTCGTCCGTGACGACGAGGGCGCCGGCGATGAAGTTCTCGAGCTCCCGCCCCTGCACCAGCTTGGAGGGCGCGGGGTCGGAGGCGAGGCGCCGCGGCAGGCCGTCGAGCGGCAGCGGATCGGCCGAGGCGAGCATCACCACGTTCCCGAAGCGCTTGGCCTTGAGCATCTGGGTGTCGGTCATGATCGCGGTGTGCGCGAAGACGGAGGCGAGCGTCGCGGCCTGGGCGCGGGCGAAGGCGAGCGCGCCGCCGTCGGCCACGTTCACCGCGACCAGGCCGCCGGGGGCGAGCAGCGGCGCGATCGCCCCGTAGAACTCGGCGCTGGTCACGTGCGCGGGAGTGCGCGCGCCCGAGAAGATGTCGACGACGACCACGTCGACCGTGCCGCGCAGCCCGGGCGGCAGCTTGCCGAGCACCTCGCGGGCGTCGCCCTGGCGGATGCGGATCTGCGCCCCGCGGGGGAGCGGGAGCGCCTCGCGCACCAGCTCGACCAGAGCGCCCTCGATCTCGACGACCTGCTGGCGCGAGCCCGACCGGGTCGCGGCGACGTAGCGGGGGAGGGTCAGCGCTCCGGCGCCCAGGTGGAGCGCCGTGACGCTCTCGCCCTCGGGGGCGACGAGGTCGATCGCGTGGCCGATCCGGCGGACGTACTCGAACGAGAGGTGCGTCGGATCCGCGAGGTCGACGTGCGACTGCGGAGTGCCGTCGACGACCAGGGTCGCCGCCTCGGGCGAGTGGCGGTCGGGCTCGATCCGCGCGGTGTACCCGCTGGCGAGCACGGCGCGGGGGTGCTCGGAGTCGTCTCCGCGTCGGCGGCCGGTGCGTTCCTGCATCCGACCAGTCTGCCGCGGCGGCGGGACGGCGGGGCTCCGCGCCCGGCCCGGTCGGATCGGTCCGGGAGGCCGTGGCCTCGTATACCGGACCCCGCGGGGCGGCGCAAGCATCCGCACTTGCGCGGCGTGGCGCGATGCGGCTATATTCGTACTTTGCGCTCCCGAGTACCCATGCCCTCATATCGCGGTCGGCAGGTCACCGGAACCCGGCATCAGATGGTGGATGCCGTTGCCACACTCTAGCCCCGCCCCCAAGACCGAGTCGCCTCGGTCCGCACGGCGTGCGGGCAGGGGTGGCGGCCCGTCCGGCGGGAGCCCACTCCACACATCCCACAGATTGAGACCCGCGAGGGTCTACGGAGGTTCCTTCCTTGGCTGCTGCGTCCACCGCGACCACCACCTCACCCAAGAACGGACGCGGAGCTTCGCGTCTCTCGTTCGCCAAGATCAGCGACACCCTGACCGTTCCGGATCTGCTCGCGCTGCAGACCGAGAGCTTCGACTGGCTCGTCGGCTCGGAGGCGTGGAAGACCCGCGTCGCCGAGGCGAAGGCCGCCGGCCGGGAGGACCTCCCCGCCAACTCCGGCCTCGACGAGATCTTCGAGGAGATCTCCCCGATCGAGGACCTCAGCGAGACGATGCAGCTGAGCTTCACGAACCCGTACCTCGAGCCCGAGAAGTACACGATCGAGGAGTGCAAGGAGCGCGGCAAGACCTACGCCGCTCCGCTGTACGTCGAGGCCGAGTTCATGAACCACCTCACGGGTGAGATCAAGACCCAGACGGTCTTCATGGGCGACTTCCCGCTGATGACCGAGAAGGGCACGTTCATCATCAACGGCACCGAGCGTGTCGTCGTGTCCCAGCTCGTGCGCAGCCCCGGCGTCTACTTCGAGCGCCAGCAGGAGAAGACGTCCGATAAGGACATCTACTCCGCCCGCGTCATCCCGAGCCGCGGCGCCTGGCTCGAGTTCGAGATCGACAAGCGCGACCAGGTCGGCGTGCGCATCGACCGCAAGCGCAAGCAGTCGGTCACCGTGTTCCTCAAGGCCCTCGGCCTCACGAGCGAGGAGATCCTCGAGCAGTTCGCCGGCTACGAGTCGATCGAGCTGACCCTCGAGAAGGACAACATCCTCACCAAGGAGGACGCCCTCCGCGACATCTACCGCAAGCTCCGTCCGGGCGAGCAGGTCGCCGCCGAGGCCGCCCGCGCGCTGCTGGACAACTTCTACTTCAACTCCAAGCGCTACGACCTCGCGAAGGTCGGCCGCTACAAGATCAACCGCAAGCTCGGCATCGACAAGGCGCTGTCCGACTCGGTGCTCACGGTCGAGGACATCATCGCGACCATCAAGTACCTGGTCGCCCTGCACGACGGCCGCACCGCCCTCCCCGGCGTGCGCGACGGCGAGTCGGTCGAGCTGCGTCTCGACGTCGACGACATCGACCACTTCGGCAACCGCCGAATCCGCGCGGTCGGCGAGCTGATCCAGAACCAGGTCCGCACCGGACTGTCCCGCATGGAGCGCGTCGTCCGCGAGCGCATGACCACGCAGGACATCGAGGCGATCACCCCGCAGACCCTGATCAACGTGCGCCCCGTCGTCGCCGCGATCAAGGAGTTCTTCGGGACCAGCCAGCTGTCGCAGTTCATGGACCAGAACAACCCGCTCGCGGGTCTGACCCACAAGCGCCGCCTGTCGGCGCTCGGCCCCGGCGGACTCTCCCGCGAGCGCGCCGGCGTCGAGGTCCGCGACGTCCACCCCTCGCACTACGGCCGTATGTGCCCGATCGAGACCCCGGAAGGCCCGAACATCGGCCTGATCGGATCGCTCGCGTCCTTCGCGCGCATCAACTCGTTCGGCTTCATCGAGACCCCGTACCGCAAGGTCGTCGACGGCACCGTCACCTCGCAGATCGACTACCTCACCGCGTCCGAGGAGGACGAGTACCTGGTCGCCCAGGCGAACGCCCCCCTCACGAAGGACTTCCGCTTCGCGGAGGGCAAGGTCCTGGTCCGCCCCAAGGGCGGAGAGGTCGAGCTCGTCGACGCCGAGCGCGTCCACTACATGGACGTCTCGCCGCGCCAGATGGTCTCGGTCGCGACCTCGCTGATCCCGTTCCTCGAGCACGACGACGCGAACCGCGCGCTCATGGGCGCGAACATGCAGCGTCAGGCCGTCCCGCTGCTGCGCAGCGAGTCGCCCGTCGTCGGAACCGGCATGGAGGGCTTCGCGGCCATCGACGCCGGCGACGTCATCACCGCCGACAAGGCCGGTGTCGTCCAGGAGGTCTCCGCCGACTCCGTCACCGTCCAGCTGGACGAGGGCGGCACGCAGACCTACTTCCTCCGCAAGTTCGACCGCTCCAACCAGGGCACCTCGTACAACAACCGCGTGGTCGTCTCGGCCGGCGAGCGCATCGAGGTCGGCGAGGTCGTCGCCGACGGCCCCGCCACCGAGAACGGCGAGCTCGCGCTGGGCAAGAACCTGCTCGTCGCGTTCATGCCGTGGGAGGGCCACAACTTCGAGGACGCGATCATCCTCAGCCAGAACCTGGTGAAGGACGACGTCCTCTCCTCGATCCACATCGAGGAGTACGAGGTCGACGCCCGCGACACCAAGCTCGGCAAGGAGGAGATCACCCGCGACCTCCCCAACGTCAGCCCGGAGCTCCTGGCCGACCTGGACGAGCGCGGCATCATCCGCATCGGCGCCGAGGTCCGCCCCGGCGACATCCTCGTCGGCAAGGTCACGCCCAAGGGCGAGACCGAGCTCTCGGCCGAGGAGCGCCTGCTCCGCGCGATCTTCAACGAGAAGAGCCGCGAGGTCCGCGACACGTCGCTGAAGGTGCCCCACGGCGAGCAGGGCACGATCATCGGCGTCAAGGTGTTCGACGCGCAGGACGGCGACGACGAGCTCGGCTCGGGCGTCAACCAGCGCGTGGTCGTCTACATCGCCCAGAAGCGCAAGATCACCGAGGGCGACAAGCTCGCCGGCCGCCACGGCAACAAGGGCGTCATCTCGAAGATCCTGCCGGTCGAGGACATGCCGTTCCTCGCCGACGGCACCCCGGTCGACATCGTCCTCAACCCGCTCGGCGTCCCCGGCCGCATGAACTTCGGCCAGGTCCTCGAGATCCACCTCGGGTGGATCGCGAAGCAGGGCTGGAAGGTCGAGGGTCAGCCGGAGTGGGCCGCGCGCCTGCCCGAGCACGCCCGCGAGGCGGCGCCCGGCACCAAGGTCGCGACCCCCGTCTTCGACGGCGCGGCGGAGGAGGAGCTCGCAGGGCTCCTCGACTCCACCACCCCGACGCGCGACGGAGAGCGCCTGATCGGCTCGTCCGGCAAGACGCAGCTGTTCGACGGCCGCTCCGGGGAGCCCTTCCCGGACCCGGTCTCGGTCGGCTACATGTACATCCTGAAGCTGCACCACCTCGTCGACGACAAGATCCACGCGCGCTCGACGGGCCCGTACTCGATGATCACCCAGCAGCCGCTCGGTGGTAAGGCGCAGTTCGGCGGACAGCGCTTCGGCGAGATGGAGGTGTGGGCCCTCGAGGCCTACGGCGCCGCCTACGCCCTCCAGGAGCTCCTCACCATCAAGTCGGACGACATCCTCGGCCGCGTGAAGGTGTACGAGGCCATCGTCAAGGGCGAGAACATCCAGGAGCCCGGCATCCCGGAGTCCTTCAAGGTCCTCATCAAGGAGATGCAGTCCCTGTGCCTGAACGTCGAGGTCCTCTCGGCCGACGGCACCGCGGTCAGCCTGCGCGACACCGATGACGAGGTCTACCGCGCCGCGGAAGAGCTCGGCATCAACATCTCCTCCCGGTTCGAGTCGTCCTCCGTCGACGACATCTGATCCGCGCCAGCATCTGACGACCTCCCGTCTCTGACGAGACACCCTGTTTTCCGACAAGGAGAAAACATTGCTCGACGTAACCACTTTCGATGAGCTGCGCATCGGCCTCGCAACGGCCGATGACATCCGTCGCTGGTCGCACGGTGAAGTGAAGAAGCCCGAGACCATCAACTACCGCACCCTGAAGCCCGAGAAGGACGGCCTGTTCGGCGAGCAGATCTTCGGACCCTCTCGCGACTGGGAGTGCTCCTGCGGCAAGTACAAGCGAGTCCGCTTCAAGGGCATCGTCTGCGAGCGCTGCGGCGTCGAGGTCACCAAGTCCTCGGTCCGCCGCGAGCGGATGGGCCACATCGAGCTCGCCGCGCCCGTCACCCACATCTGGTACTTCAAGGGCGTCCCCTCGCGCCTCGGATACCTGCTGGACATGGCGCCGAAGGACCTCGAGAAGGTCATCTACTTCGCGGCGTACATGATCATCGACGTGGACGACGACGGCCGTCACGCCGACATGCCCGGGCTCGAGAACGAGCTCCGGCTCGAGATCAAGACCCTCTCGGACCAGCGCGACTCCCGCATCGCGGACCGCCTGGCGCGCCTGGAGACCGACCTCGCCGCCCTGGAGGCGGAGGGCGCCAAGAGCGACCAGAAGCGCCGCACGAAGGACAGCGCCGAGAAGGAGATGGGCCAGATCCGCAAGTCCTTCGACGAGGACATCGCGCGGCTCGAGAGCGTGTGGGAGCAGTTCCGCACCCTCAAGGTCGGCGACCTCAAGCCCGAGGACGCGGTCTTCAACGAGCTCGTCGACCGGTACGGCGTCTACTTCGAGGCCTACATGGGCGCCGAGGCGATCAAGAAGCGCCTCGAGCAGTTCGACCTCCAGGCCGAGGCCGAGACGCTGCACCTGCAGATCGCCGAGGGCAAGGGTCAGAAGAAGATCCGCGCCATCAAGCGCCTGCGCGTCGTCAACTCGTTCCTCGCCACCGGCAACTCGCCGGCCGCGATGGTCCTCGACGTCGTCCCGGTCATCCCGCCGGAGCTGCGCCCGATGGTGCAGCTCGACGGAGGCCGGTTCGCGACCAGCGACCTGAACGACCTCTACCGTCGCGTGATCAACCGCAACAACCGACTCCGCCGCCTGCTCGACCTCGGTGCCCCCGAGATCATCGTGAACAACGAGAAGCGCATGCTCCAGGAGGCGGTCGACGCCCTCTTCGACAACGGCCGCCGCGGCCGCCCCGTCACCGGAACCGGCAACCGCGCCCTGAAGTCCCTGAGCGACATGCTCAAGGGAAAGCAGGGTCGCTTCCGCCAGAACCTGCTGGGCAAGCGCGTCGACTACTCGGGCCGCTCGGTCATCATCGTCGGCCCGCAGCTCAAGCTGCACCAGTGCGGTCTGCCCAAGCAGATGGCGCTGGAGCTGTTCAAGCCGTTCGTGATCAAGCGCCTGATCGACCTGTCGCACGCGCAGAACATCAAGGCCGCCAAGCGCATGGTGGAGCGCTCGCGCCCGCAGGTGTGGGACGTGCTCGAGGAGATCATCCGCGAGCGCCCCGTCCTGCTGAACCGCGCGCCCACGCTGCACCGTCTCGGCATCCAGGCCTTCGAGCCCCAGCTGGTCGAGGGCAAGGCGATCCAGCTGCACCCGCTCGTCTGCGCCGCGTTCAACGCGGACTTCGACGGCGACCAGATGGCCGTCCACCTGCCGCTGTCCGTCGAGGCCCAGGCCGAGGCGCGCATCCTGATGCTCGCGTCGAACAACATCCTCAAGCCCTCGGACGGCCGTCCGGTCACCCTGCCCACGCAGGACATGATCATCGGCCTCCACCACCTGACGACGATCCGCGAGGGCGCCGCCGGCGAGGGCCGCGCGTTCTCCTCCGTCTCGGAGGCGATCCTCGCGAAGGACCAGGGCTCGCTGCACCTGAACTCGAAGGTCAGGATCCGCATGTCGGACGTGTACTTCGCGCAGGGTCAGGCACCCGAGGGCGTCGAGATCGACGAGAACGGCAAGGTCACCGCGCCGGTCCTCCTCGAGACCACGCTCGGCCGCGCCCTCTTCAACGAGGCGCTGCCGGTCGACTACCCCTACTTCGAGCAGGTCGCCGACAAGACGACCATCTCCGGGATCGTCAACGACCTCGCGGAGCGCTACCCGAAGGTGGAGGTCGCCGCCTCCCTCGACCGGATCAAGGACGCCGGCTTCTACTGGGCCACCCGCTCGGGTGTCACCGTGGCGCTGTCCGACATCCTCACGCCGCCGTCGAAGCCCGAGATCATCGCGGGCTACGAGAAGAAGGCCGCGAAGGTCGAGTCCGAGTACGACAAGGGTCTGACCACTCAGGCCGAGCGCCGCCAGGAGCTCGTGAAGATCTGGACCGAGGCGACCGACGAGGTCGCCAAGGCCATGCGCGCGAACTTCCCGACGGACAACACCATCAACCGCATGGTCACCTCCGGTGCCCGCGGCAACTGGCTGCAGGTGCGCAACATCGCCGGCATGCGAGGCCTGGTGAACAACCCGAAGGGCGAGATCATCGCCCGACCGATCATCTCCTCGTACCGCGAGGGCCTGTCGGTCGCCGAGTACTTCATCGCCACGCACGGTGCCCGCAAGGGCCTGGCCGACACCGCGCTCCGCACCGCGGACTCGGGCTACCTGACGCGTCGACTCGTCGACGTCTCGCAGGACGTCATCATCCGCGAGGAGGACTGCGGCACCTCGAAGGGCCTCGACCTGCCGATCATGCTCCAGGACGCCACCGGCGCCTGGATCAAGGACTCCAACGTCGAGAACTCCGTCTACGCCCGTTCGCTCGCCACCCCGGCGTCGAACGAGGCCGGCGAGCTCGTCGCCGAGGCCGGCGAGGACGTGGGCGACGTGCTCATCGAGAAGCTGGTCGGAGCGGGCGTGCGCCACATCAAGGTGCGCTCCGTCCTGACCTGCGAGTCCGCCGTCGGCGTCTGCGCGGCCTGCTACGGCCGCTCGCTCGCCACCGGCAAGCTCGTCGACATCGGAGAGGCCGTCGGCATCATCGCGGCTCAGTCGATCGGCGAGCCCGGCACGCAGCTCACGATGCGCACCTTCCACACCGGTGGATCGGCCTCGGCCGACGACATCACGCAGGGTCTTCCCCGCGTGCAGGAGCTCTTCGAGGCCCGCACCCCCAAGGGCGCGTCGCCGATCGCGGAGGCCGCCGGCCGGATCACCATCGAGGACACCGACCGTGCCCGCCGCGTCATCCTCCAGCCGGACAACGGCGACGAGGCGGTCATCTACCCGGTGCTCAAGCGCTCGCAGCTCCTCATCGAGGACGGCCAGCACGTCGAGCTCGGGCAGCAGCTGCACGTCGGAACGGTCGACCCCAAGGAGGTCCTGCGCGTGCTGGGCGTCCGCGAGGTCCAGAAGCACCTGGTGGGCGGCGTCCAGGGCGTCTACCGCTCGCAGGGTGTGCCGATCCACGACAAGCACATCGAGGTCATCGTGCGTCAGATGCTCCGCAAGGTCACCGTGGTCGACCACGGCGACACGGAGCTGCTGCCGGGCGAGCTCGTCGACCGCTCGCGCTACAGCGAGGTCAACCGTGCGGCTCTGACCGAGGGCAAGCGGACCGCGTCCGCCCGCCAGGAGGTCATGGGCATCACCAAGGCCTCGCTCGCGACCGAGTCGTGGCTGTCGGCCGCGTCCTTCCAGGAGACCACCCGCGTCCTGACGCAGGCGGCCATGGAGGGCAAGCGCGACCCGCTGATGGGCCTGAAGGAGAACGTGATCATCGGAAAGCTGATCCCGGCGGGAACCGGTCTGCCCAAGTACCGGAACGTGTCGGTCGAGGCGACCGAGGAGGCGAAGGCCGAGCGGTACCCCAACCGCATCTTCGCGGACGACGCCGCGTTCAGCGACGCCGACCTCTCGTTCGTCGACTTCGACTCGTTCTCGAGCGACGGCTACGAGCCGGGCAACTACAGCTGATCCAGGTGAGCTGAACGATCGAAGGCCCCGTCGGGACACCGGCGGGGCCTTCGGCGTCCCCGACCCGCGGTCACCCGCACGGGGGGCCGCCCGTTCGCGACGAGCGGCCTTCCCCGCAGGAGCGGGGTGATTGACTCGATGGGTGCTCGTCGGGTCGAGCCTGTACCCGTTCCCCGTCCTGGTCGCGGCACGTGAGGAAACGCGCGGATGAGACTCGTGATCGTCGTGCTGGCCGCACTGCTCGTGGTGGTCGGCGTCGTCGTGGTGCCCGCGGTGCGGGCGGAGGCGGCAGAGGCGGTCGCACCCTCGTCCTGCGGCGTCGCGGAGCTGGCTCCCGTGCTCGCGGGCGACGACGTCCGGCCGCGCTCCGCCGCCGCGCTGGTCCCCATCGTGATGCTGCACGGCTGGCTGGGCACGGCGACGCACGACGCCGACCGCACAGGGGCCTTCTCCCATCTCGTCGACATGGTGTCGTCGGAGTCGGCGACCGCTCCGCTCGACGCTCCCGAGCCGTCCCTCCTCGGCCGGCTGCAGCAGATCGACGGCGCCGCGGTCTACACCTTCGACTACCGCCGGCTCGCCGCGCGCTGGGTCACCGACCCGGGGATCAGCGACGCGCTCGCCTCCTCGATCGCCTGCCTCGTCTCCGCGACCGGGCACCGCGCCGTCGTCGTCGCGCACTCGATGGGAGGGCTCGCCGCCCGCCAGGCGCTGAGCGGCTCGGTCGACGGGACCGCCGTCGCCTCGATGGTCTCGTCCGTCCTCACCTTCGGCACCCCGAACACGGGATCCGACGTCGCGGAGCGCCTCGGACGAATGGTCGACGACTCCGGCCAGGTCAGCCCCGCGGTGTTCGCAGGACTGGACCCGCAGAGCCGGCTGAGCGTCTCGGCGATGCTCGCCTCCTGCGGGGACGCCGTCTCCGAGGACGCCGAGCACGCGGGGGAGTGCACGGGAGTGCCGATGATCGACGCCCTCGCCTCGGCGGCGGGCAAGGGCCTGCGGACGGGATCGACCGAGCTCGGCTCCCTGCCGCCCTGGCCCGCCGGCGTGCACGTGACGGCGCTGGTGGGTGACATCCAGGTGACCGCCGCGGTGGCGCTCGGCCTCGCCACCGCGCCGGTCGACCTCGGCGACATCATGGTCGCGACCGGATCGGCGACGGCCGGAGTCGACGACTACGTGGTCTCGACCTGCCGCTACACCTACCTCGCCGCGGCGGACGTGCCGTCCCTCGTCGCCGAGCTCTCGCCGTTCGCGCGGCTCGGCGATGCTCTGCGCTTCGCGAAGCTCGTGGTCGACGTCGACGCGAGCCCGTGCCACCACGCGCGGCTGACCCGGAACGTCGACCTCGTCGAGCACGCCACCGGCGTCGTGTCGGACGTCGTCGCGGGCGAGCTGTCCGCTCCGCACGCCTCTCGAGTGCAGACCGCGGCGAGGGCGCTCCCGGCGGCGGAGGAGTCCCGGAGGCGGTCCTCGTGACCGGTCGGCGGACACCGCCGAGGAGACACCATGTCGCGTCAGTTGACGGACGTCTGTCGGGAAGCATACGGTCGGACCGGCCCATGGGGAGGCCGCCTGGGGGACAGGCAGCGCGGCCCGCGCGGCACCCGAGCCGCATGCGCGGGCCGCGCCCGTCTCCGATCTCCTCTCACGTTCCGCGCTCCCTCCGGGTACGCTCGGCTGGACAGTAGATGTCGGAGGCTCCTCCGTGCATCCCGGCGCCGGAGGCCTGATGAGCGACGACCCCCTCGATGCGGAGGAGCCGGCGCGTCCTCCCCGCCTGACCCGCGAGCAGGTCCGCACCCGCCTGCTGGACGCCGCTCTCGCGGTCGTCCGCGCCGAGGGCCTGCGCGTCGGAGTCGCCCACCTGCCCCTCGAGGACGTCATCCGCTCGGCGGGTGTTCCGCGCAGCACCGTGTACCGGATCTGGCCCACTCGCCAGTCGTTCTACGACGAGCTGATCGCCGCGATCCCGGAGCGGGTCCTCGCCACCCGCCTCGACCAGCCGTCCCTGCGGGCCGGGAACTCCCACCTCCACCGCAGCCTCGACCCCGAGCCGACCCCGGCGCAGCGCCGCGAGGCCCTGATCGCCTCCGTCCGGGTCGCCGTCGACGCGAACGTCGACAACATCTTCTCGTCGCAGCACTGGCGCAACTTCATCGCTCTCGCCGGCGCGGTGGGCTCGCACGAGGAGCCGGCGCGGACCGCCATCGGATCCGCTCTGCGGTCCCGCCAGCTGCACTTCATCGACAACATGGCGAAGTACTACGAGCACACCCTCGCCGAGGCGGGGCTCCGGCTGCGCCCGGACCGCGGCGCCGCCGCTCTCGCCTCCGCCGTCTCGGCCCTGATCGAGGGGCTGTGCATCGCGCGGATCGCGGCACCGGAGCTGGTGACCGGCCCGCTCGACCCGGCCGATCCCGACGGACCGTCACTGGCGGTGGTGTCGGTGCTGCTGCTGATCGACGGGTTCACCGAACCGGACGAGTGATCCGGGTCGCGGGGTCCGCTCAGTCCTCCGCGACCGGCTCCAGCATCCCGTCGACGATCGAGCGGATCGTCCAGGCCGCCAGGGTCCACTCGACCGGCTCGCCGTCGAGGCCGGGGGCGGTCACCGGAGCGTCGAGGTCGTCGTCGAGGAGCCGGCCGCGGTGGGCGAGCCCGTCGATCACGATCGCGGTGAGGTGGGCGAGCTGGAGCGTCGTGAATCCCGGGCGCATCGTCCCGCCGAAGACCTGCAGCGTCTCCTCGTAGAAGTCGCGCATCCGGCGCGTGAGCATGCCCTCGATCCGCTTCGCCGTGGCGCGCACGGCGTCGCGTGCAGGCCCCTCCTCCATCGAGAATGTGCAGGCGAGCAGCGCGTTGTACGACGACCAGTCGGCGGAGCGGCGGAGCGATTCGGCATTGGCCCGCGCGCCGATGCGGATGGTCTCCCAGGCGACCCGGCGGCGGCCGGCGGCCGTGGAGAGCAGATCGGTGGAGCGCTCGTAGACTTCGCGCATCTCCTGCTGGGCCTCGGGATCGGCGCCCTCCGCGTACCGGTCCCGCACGAAGACCTCGCCGACCAGGTCGGCCACGAACTCCTCGCGCGTGCTCCAGATCCGGTAGACGGAGCTGCGCGGCACGCCGGCCAGGCGGATGTACTCCTCCATGGGCAGGTGCGCGAAGCTCACCGTGAGGCCGTGGTTCGAGACGACGTCGCGCGCCGTGGCGATCATGCGGCTGCGGACCTGCTCCGCGGGGATCCTCCGGGCCCGCCGGGAGCCCTCTGCGCTGTCGTCCATGGAGAGGGACACTAGCCGGAGACGGTGCCGCGGGTGGTCCTCCACGCGCTCCGTGAGCCGATCCGGAGTGCTCTGGGGCGTCCTCCCACTGAGACGGAATGTCCCATCACGTGCACGACGACGTCGCGGACCGCTACGGTGCAGCCGGGGCGGACCCGAACCTGCCCCTGCTAGGGGACCCCCGTGACCGGATTCGATCGGTTCACGCTGGCCGTCGTCGACGGACCAGCGATCGAGCGTGCCGCGCTGCAGGCGCTGCTCGCGCAGCTGCTGCCGCAGTTCTCGCACGACGAGGAGGGCGTCGACCGCATCGCGGTCCTCGACCTGGACGGCGTGCCCGGCGAGGAGGTGGCCGACGCCCTCGAGCGTGCGGCGGCTTGGACCGTCGGCCTCGTCGTGCTCTCCTCCTCCGACTCCCTGGAGCCGGTGCGGGCCGTGCTGCGACGGGAGAGGGCGGCGTACGTCTGGAAGGGCGACGACCCCAGCGAGCTCGCGGCGGCGGTCGTCTCGGTCGCCTCCGGCCGCACCTGGATCTCGGACACCGCCCGCCACCGGCTCGTGCACGGGCGCGAGGAGCGCCGCCCGGTGCTGAGCCCGCAGGAGAGCCGGGTGATGCGCGCCTACGGAGCGGGTGCCGCGGTCCGCACCGTCGCGGTCGACCTCAGCGTCGCCGAGCACACCGTCCGCACCTACATCAAGCGGATCCGCGCCAAGTACCTCGAGACCGGCGTCACTCTCGACTCACGGGTCGACTTCTACCGCCACCTCGGCGACCACGACGTCGCCATCCGCCGCGGCGGAGACCGGGTGCGGGCCGGCGCGCAGCAGGCGGCCGGCGACGTGGTCGGCGAGCGCCGAGCCTGAGGCGAGCAGGATCGCGTTCCCGCCGGTGCGCCCCTCGACGAAGGCCGTCGATCCGACCGCTGCGGTGACCGGGAGCAGCTCCCGGACGACCCCGCGCAGGCGGTCCAGCCTCCGGTGGTCGGCGTCGTCGGCGACGTTGACCGCGAGGAGCCCGTCGGCGCCGACGCGGGCGGCGAGCGGAGCGAGGACGGACGCGCGGTAGAACGGCTCCGGGATCTCGTCCCCGTCGTAGACGTCGAGCACGACGAGGTCGGCGCTCCAGGGCGGCAGGGGCCCTGCGGCGTCGGCCGTGAGGAGTCGGACGCGCGCGCCGCGGGGGAGCGGCGCGTGCTCGAGCACGAACTCCACGAGTCCTGCCGCGCCCTCCACCGCGAGCTGCTCGGAGCCCGGCCGGGTCGCGGCGACGTACCGGGCCAGGGCCAGGGCTCCGGCTCCGAGGTGCAGCACGCGCAGCGGCTCGCCGGGAGGGGCGGCGGCGTCGACCACCGCGCCGAGGCGCGCGAGGTACTCGAGGTGCAGAGCCCGGGGATCGCCCGGATCGATCAGCGACTGCTCCGCGCCGTCGACCGTGAGCAGCAGCGCCTCCGGCCGCACGGGATCCGGCCCCAGCACGGCTGTGCGGCCTCCCGGCAGCAGGAGGGACGGAGGCATCCCGTCACGCTAGCGCTCCTCGCGCGATCCGCCCCGCCGCCGCTACGGTGACAGGCATGGCCGCCCTGATCCTGCTCGACGTCGACGGCGTCCTGAACCCCTCCGTCCGCAGCGATCGCGCCTCGGGCTCGCACCGCCTGGAGCTCGAGCCGGAGCGGGCGGCGCTCGTCGCCCGCCTGGCCGCGGTCGGCACGATCGTGTGGGCCACGACCTGGCCGCCGCGCTTGACGCGGGTCCTCGCCCAGGACCTCGGGCTGCCGGCGGGCACGGAGGCGATCGTCTTCGACGGCGGCCTCCCGCGCGACCCGCGGTTCCCGGGCCGGACGAGCAAGCTCCAGCCCGTCGCGGTGTGGCTGGAGGCGGCCGCCGAGCGCGGCGCGATCGACGCCGTGGTGTGGATCGACGACAACCTCCACGAGGACGCCTACGACTGGGCCCGCGAGCAGAGCACCCCCTTCCACCTGGTGCGTCCGGAGTCGGCGACGGGCCTCACGAGCGACGAGGTCGCCGGCGCCGAGCACTTCCTGGCCGGACTCCCGGCGTCACACGGCGACATCCGGGAATAGGGCCGCCCCCTCCACTGGTTATCGTCACTCCGGGCGGTTCCGCCGAGCAGCGGTCCGCCCCGGGACGACCCGTCCCCTCGTCGATCCCCGCGCCGCATCCGGCGCAGCGGGACCGCCACGACTCCGTGATGCACCGAAGGACAACACCGTGACCCTCTCCGCCCGCACCTCCCTGCGCGTCCTGCTCGGCACGACCGCCGCCGCCGCCGCCCTGGTCCTCGCCGGCTGCGCGCCCGCCTCGACCGACGACGTGGTCTCCGGCTCGAGCGGCGAGGGCACCGCCTCCGCGAGCTCCGGCCTGACCCTGGCCGAGGTCGAGGAGTCGGGGAAGCTCACCATCGGCACCGAGGGCACCTACCCGCCCTTCTCCTTCCACGCCGACGGCGGGACCGGAGCTCTCACCGGCTACGACGTCGACGTGATCACCGCCGTGGCCGAGAAGCTGGGCGTCGAGCCCGACTTCCAGGAGACGCAGTGGGACGCCATGTTCGCGGGCCTGGACGGAGCGCGCTTCGACGTGATCGCGAACCAGGTCTCGATCAACGACGAACGCGAGGCGAAGTACGACTTCTCGGAGCCGTACTCGGTCAGCCCCGGCGTCGTGATCGTCCCCTCGAGCGACACCTCGATCACCGACCTCGCCGGCCTCTCCGGCAAGACCACTGCGCAGTCGCTCTCGAGCAACTGGTACACCGTCGCGCAGGAGAACGGCGCCGAGGTCGAGGGCGTCGAGGGCTGGGCGCAGGCCATCGCCCTCGTCGAGCAGGGCCGCGTCGACGCGACCGTGAACGACCGCCTCACCTGGCTCGACTGGTCCACGACCTACCCCGACCAGGCCGCGGGCCTCAAGGTCGCCGTCACCACCGACGACACCTCCGAGAGCGCCTTCACCTTCCCGAAGGGCTCGGACGACCTCGTCGAGGCCGTCGACTCCGCCCTCGACGAGCTGCGCGAGGACGGCACACTCGCCTCCATCTCCGAGCGCTACTTCGGAGCCGACGTCTCCCAGTAGCCCCACCCCGAGACGGCTCCTCCCCTTCCGGGAGGGGCCGTCTCGTGCGTGAGCGGTCCCGTCGCGGGGGAGCGGCGGAGCGGCTCAGGCCGCGGGTCCGCCTGCAAGGGCGCCCGCCCCGGCGCGAAGCGTGCCAGCATTCCCCAGGAGGCGGACACGATCCGCCCCCGACGCCACCACCCGATCGAGCCGACCGCGGATCCTCCCGCGAAGGCGGGAGAACACAATGGACCTCGTCCTCCGGTCGTTCTGGCCGATCCTCTCCGGGGGCATCGTCGGGACGATCCCGCTCGCGCTGGCGAGCTTCGCCATCGGGCTCGTGCTCGCGCTGGCGGTCGCCCTGATGCGGCTCTCGCGGGTGCGGATCCTCTCCTGGATCGCGCGCGCCTACATCTCCGTCATCCGGGGCACGCCGCTCCTGGTGCAGCTGTTCGTGATCTTCTACGGGCTGCCGAGCCTCGGACTGAAGATCGACCCCTGGCCCAGCGCCACCATCGCGTTCGCCCTCAACGTGGGCGGCTACGCGGCGGAGGTGATCCGCGCGGCGATCCTCAGCGTCCCGAAGGGGCAGTGGGAGGCGGCGCACACGATCGGCATGAGCCGCTCGCTCTCGCTGCGGCGCATCATCCTCCCGCAGGCCGCGCGCGTCTCCGTCCCGCCGCTGTCGAACACCTTCATCTCGCTGGTGAAGGACACCTCGCTGGCCTCCCTCATCCTGGTGACCGAGCTCTTCCGGCAGGCGCAGAAGATCGCCACCGCGTCGAGCGAGTTCATGCTCCTCTACCTCGAGGCCGCTCTGATCTACTGGCTCATCTGCCTGGTGCTCTCCAGCGGCCAGGGCCTGCTCGAGAAGCGATTGGACCGCTATGTCGCCCGCTGACACTCCGACCGACGCCCGGCCCGTGCTCACGGCCCGCGGCCTCCGCAAGTCGTTCGGCGGGGTGGAGGTGCTGCGCGGCATCGACCTGGAGGTCCATCGCGGCGAGGTCGTCGCCCTGATCGGGCCGTCCGGCTCGGGCAAGACCACCGTCCTGCGCTCGCTGAACAGCCTCGAGGTGCCGGACGGCGGGGTGGTCGAGCTCGCCGACGGCAGTGTCCTCGACTTCGACCGCGGCGTCGGACGGAAGGCGCTGACCGGGCTGCGCGACCACTCCGCGATGGTCTTCCAGCACTTCAACCTCTTCCCGCACCTGACCGTCCTCCAGAACGTGACGGAGGGGCCGCTGCGAGTGCAGCGCCGTCCCGCGTCCGAGGTGGTCCCGGAGGCGGAGCGCCTGCTCGAGCGCGTCGGCCTCGGCGGCCGGGGGAGCGCCTACCCCTTCGAGCTCTCCGGCGGTCAGCAGCAGCGCGTGGGCATCGTCCGGGCGCTCGCGCTGCGGCCCGATCTGCTCCTCTTCGACGAGCCCACCTCGGCGCTGGACCCGGAGCTGGTCGGCGACGTGCTCTCGCTGATGCGGGAGCTGGCGGGGGAGGGCTGGACCATGCTCGTCGTGACGCACGAGCTCGAGTTCGCCCGGCAGGTGGCCTCGGAGGTCGTCTTCATGGCCGACGGCGTGGTCGTCGAGCGGGGCGCCCCTGCGGAGATCCTCCGGGAGCCGCGCGAGCCGCGCACACGGCAGTTCCTGCACCGCCTCCTCCACCCGCTCGAGTAGACGGTCGGCGCTGTCCCCCGTCGACGGGGGCCGCGCGGCGCACCGGGCGCGGCGGAAGGCGTGCCTATGCTGTCCGGGTGACCTGGAGCAGCGACGCCGAGACCACGCGGATCCCCTCCGCGACCGAGACGTCCGGCGGAACCGGACCCCAGCCGACCCGGGAGTACGTCTGGCCCGAACCCGTGACGGGCCGGCAGCCGACCGTCGAGCCCGTCGCCCCGGCCGTCGCGGCATCAGCCCCCAGCGCCCTCGGGCCGGTCGAGGCCGAGCCCGAGCCGGTCCGGCGCTCCGGCAACCGCCTCGCGGGCCTCGCGCTCGCCCTCCTGACGACCGCGGTCTTCGCCGTCCTGTACCTCGTCGCCCTGACGGCGATCCGCCTGC
Organism: Rathayibacter sp. AY1D1; assembly: GCF_002932635.1. Classification (NCBI taxonomy): domain Bacteria; kingdom Bacillati; phylum Actinomycetota; class Actinomycetes; order Micrococcales; family Microbacteriaceae; genus Rathayibacter; species Rathayibacter sp. AY1D1. The sequence goes on along the minus strand of NZ_PSVY01000027.1, from coordinate 24,313 downwards.
TGGTCGACCGCGTCGGCGGCGACCCGGTCGCCCTCGCGCTCGACGCTGCGCCGACCGCGCTCTTCCTCGCCCCGGTGGCCGCGTTCCTCGTCGGCCTGGCGCTGATCGTGCTGGTCGTGAACCGCGCGGGCTGGTGGGCCTACGTCCTCGGCGGCTTCCTCGTCGCCCTCCTCACGGCCGCGGCCGCGCTGGTCGGCGGCTGGAGCGCCGTCGGACCGCTCGCCCTGCCGATCGACCGCTCCCTCGCGCTCGACTACGTCCGCGATCCCGCCGTACTCGCGGCGGTCCTCGCCGCCGGCGTCCTCGGCCGGGAGGCGAGCGTCTGGGGCGGCGCCGCGATCGCGGGCCGTGCCCGGGGCGTCAAGCGCCGCAACGCCGAGCGCGAAGCGGCCGCGCAGTCGTGACTCCGGAGGGGCAGGGGCAGGGCCGCGGAGCCGGCCTGGGCTACGGCCTCGCGCTGGCCGGCTTCGCCGCGTTCCTCTACCTCGCCCTGGTCGTCTGCGCGTTCGGGGTCCTCAGCCTCCTGCTGGACCAGGACGTCGTGCCCGAGCGCGACGCCGGTCCGCTGCTGGGGCCGGTGTCGGTGGCGGTCTGCGTCGTCGCCGTGCTGGTCGCGATGGTGACCCTCGCCGCCCGTCCCGCCGTCCACCGCGTCCTCGGCCCGTCGCTGCTGACCGGGGTCGTCGTCTACCTGCTCTTCCTCCTCACCGGCGGAGCGCTCTACGGGCTCGGCCGCCAGGAGCCGGGGGAGATCCTCGGCTGGATCCTCGACCACGCCCCCACTGTCTTCGCGATCGCGACCGGCGTGCTCGCGGCGGCCGTCCAGCTCGTGTTCCTCCTGCTCCTGGCCCGTCGCGACGCCGGCGGCCGCAGCCCTCACTGGGGCTGGGAGGGCGACGAGCGGGAGTGAGGGCGGAGTCCCGGCGCGTCTCGTCGCGGCGCTGCGGCATCTCCCAGGGCGAACGCCGCTCGGTTGACCGGCCCCGTCACTCCCCGTAATATTCTTCGGGTGTGCGCTTTGCCGTGCGCTCGTGTCGTGCCTCCGGGCCGATGCGGTCGCCGCACTTCGCTCCACCGGGTCCGCGAGGATCCGCGGGTTCGTCCGATCGGGCGGCCCCCACGGCATACCCCTCACCCTCCCGGTCCCGCTCGCGGGGCCGCGGGGTGCGTCGGGTCCAGATGAACTCGGCCGTTCCCGGAGACGGGAGGGCCGAATGTCGACCATCGATCCGCTGTCACCGTGCAGCATTCAAGGAGCAAAACCAGTGCCAACGATTCAGCAGTTGGTCCGCAAGGGACGCACGCCGAAGGTCACCAAGACCAAGGCGCCCGCCCTGAAGGCCAACCCCCAGCAGCGCGGCGTCTGCACGCGCGTCTACACGACCACGCCCAAGAAGCCGAACTCGGCCCTCCGCAAGGTGGCCCGCGTGAAGCTCTCCAACGGCACCGAGGTCACCGCCTACATCCCCGGCGAGGGCCACAACCTGCAGGAGCACTCGATGGTGCTCGTGCGCGGCGGTCGCGTCAAGGACCTCCCCGGTGTCCGCTACAAGATCGTTCGCGGCGCCCTGGACACCCAGGCCGTCAAGAACCGCAAGCAGGCTCGCAGCCGGTACGGCGCGAAGATGGAGAAGAAGTAATGCCTCGTAAGGGCCCCGCTCCCAAGCGCCCCGTCGTCGCAGACCCCGTCTACGGCGCCCCCATCGTCAGCCAGCTCGTCAACAAGATCCTCCTGGACGGCAAGAAGGGCCTCGCCGAGCGCATCGTCTACGGTGCCCTCGAGGGCGTCGCCGGCAAGAACGGTCAGGACGCGGTCGTCACCCTCAAGAAGGCGCTCGACAACGTCCGCCCGACCCTCGAGGTCCGCAGCCGCCGCGTCGGCGGCTCGACCTACCAGGTCCCGGTCGAGGTCAAGCCCCACCGCGCCAACACCCTCGCGCTCCGCTGGCTCACCAGCTACGCGAAGGCCCGTCGCGAGAAGACGATGACCGAGCGTCTCATGAACGAGATCCTCGACGCGTCGAACGGTCTGGGCGCCGCTGTCAAGCGTCGCGAGGACACCCACAAGATGGCCGAGTCGAACAAGGCCTTCGCGCACTACCGCTGGTAGCGCACCCCGCGGCCGCCCCCGGGCGACCGCGACCACCGGGCCCGCGGCGTCACCGCTGCGGGCCCGGTCCCGGCGGCGGATCGCCCGATCCCCGCGACCGGGCGACCGCCACCACCAGAATCCCAGCCATTCGGCCATGAACCCGGTGCGCTGGCTCCATCACCTATCGGAGGAACTCCGTGGCACAAGATGTGCTCACCGACCTGAACAAGGTCCGCAACATCGGCATCATGGCCCACATCGATGCCGGCAAGACCACCACCACCGAGCGCATCCTGTTCTACACGGGTATCACGCACAAGATCGGCGAGGTCCACGACGGCGCCGCGACGATGGACTGGATGGCGCAGGAGCAGGAGCGCGGCATCACGATCACGTCCGCCGCGACGACCTGCTTCTGGAACAAGAACCAGATCAACATCATCGACACCCCCGGTCACGTCGACTTCACGGTCGAGGTCGAGCGCTCGCTCCGCGTCCTCGACGGCGCCGTCGCCGTCTTCGACGGCAAGGAGGGCGTCGAGCCCCAGTCCGAGACCGTCTGGCGTCAGGCCGACAAGTACGACGTCCCGCGCATCTGCTTCGTCAACAAGATGGACAAGCTCGGCGCCGACTTCTACTACACGGTCGACACGATCATCAAGCGCCTCGGCGCGAAGCCGCTGGTCATCCAGCTGCCCATCGGCGCGGAGTCCTCTTTCGAGGGCGTCGTCGACCTGGTCGAGATGCGCGCGCTCACGTGGCGCGGCGACTCGAAGGGCGACGTCGCGCTCGGCGCGAAGTACGAGATCGAGGAGATCCCGGCCGACCTCGCCGACAAGGCGGCGGAGTACCGCGAGAAGCTCCTCGAGACCGTCGCGGAGACCTCCGACGAGCTGCTCGAGAAGTACTTCGGCGGCGAGGAGCTCACCGTCGCGGAGATCAAGGCCGCCATCCGCAAGATGACCGTCAACTCCGAGATCTACCCGGTGCTCTGCGGCTCGGCGTTCAAGAACCGCGGCGTCCAGCCGATGCTCGACGCTGTCGTGGACTACCTCCCCTCCCCGCTCGACGTCCCCGCCATCGAGGCCCACGACGTCCGCGACGAGGAGAAGGTCATCATGCGCCACGCGGACTCGACCGAGCCCTTCTCGGCGCTCGCGTTCAAGGTCGCCGTGCACCCGTTCTTCGGCCGCCTGACCTACGTCCGCGTCTACTCGGGCAAGCTCGACTCCGGCGCCCAGGTCATCAACTCGACCAAGGGCAAGAAGGAGCGCATCGGCAAGATCTTCCAGATGCACTCCAACAAGGAGAACCCGGTCGACTCGGTCACCGCCGGCCACATCTACGCCGTCATCGGCCTCAAGGACACCACCACCGGTGACACCCTGAGCGACCCGGCCGCGCAGGTCGTGCTCGAGTCGATGACCTTCCCGGAGCCCGTCATCGAGGTCGCCATCGAGCCCAAGACGAAGGCGGACCAGGAGAAGCTCGGCACCGCGATCCAGAAGCTCGCGGAGGAGGACCCCACCTTCCGCACCGAGCAGAACCAGGAGACCGGTCAGACGGTCATCAAGGGAATGGGCGAGCTGCACCTCGACATCCTGGTCGACCGCATGAAGCGCGAGTTCAACGTCGAGGCCAACGTGGGCAAGCCCCAGGTCGCGTACCGCGAGACGATCCGCCGCACGGTCGAGAAGTACGACTACACCCACAAGAAGCAGACGGGTGGCTCCGGCCAGTTCGCGAAGGTCCAGATCACCATCGAGCCGATGGAGGTCGAGGCCGACAAGACCTACGAGTTCGTCAACGGCGTCACCGGTGGCCGCGTCCCGCGCGAGTACATCCCCTCCGTCGACGCGGGCATCCGCGACGCCATGCAGGTCGGCGTGCTCGCCGGCTACCCCATGGTCGGCGTGAAGGCGACCCTGGTCGACGGAGCGGCGCACGACGTCGACTCCTCCGAGATGGCGTTCAAGATCGCCGGCTCGATCGCGTTCAAGGAGGCCTCGCGCAAGGCGCAGCCGGTCCTCCTCGAGCCGCTCATGGCCGTCGAGGTCCGTACTCCCGAGGAGTACATGGGCGACGTCATCGGCGACATCAACTCGCGTCGCGGGATGATCCAGTCGATGGAGGACGCCACCGGCATCAAGGTCATCCGGGCCAACGTCCCGCTGTCCGAGATGTTCGGCTACATCGGAGACCTGCGCTCGAAGACCTCGGGCCGCGCCGTCTACTCGATGACGTTCGAGACCTACGCCGAGGTCCCCAAGGCCGTGGCCGAGGAGATCGTCCAGAAGAACAAGGGCGAGTAGCTCCGCCCCTGGGCCGTCGCCGTTCCCCGGAACGGCGGCGGCCTGGTAGTGTCGTGCGGGTTTGCTGCCGAGTGCAGCGCGCCCCCTGTCGCAGCGGGACGGCCGCACGACCACTGCCGGTAACATACGTACACAAAACCCCCGCAAGTCCTCCTGTCCTCGTGCCGCCCCGTGCGGCCGCCCGGATGCGGATGCTTGCACCTAAGTCCTGAGGAGGACCCACAGTGGCTAAGGCCAAGTTCGAGCGGACCAAGCCGCACGTCAACATCGGAACCATCGGTCACGTCGACCACGGAAAGACCACGCTCACCGCGGCGATCTCGAAGGTTCTGGCGGACAAGTTCCCGTCCGCGACCAACGTCCAGCGTGACTTCGCGTCGATCGACTCCGCTCCCGAGGAGCGCCAGCGCGGCATCACGATCAACATCTCGCACGTCGAGTACGAGACGCCGAAGCGCCACTACGCGCACGTCGACGCCCCGGGTCACGCCGACTACATCAAGAACATGATCACCGGCGCGGCCCAGATGGACGGCGCGATCCTCGTGGTCGCCGCCACCGACGGCCCGATGGCTCAGACCCGTGAGCACGTCCTCCTCGCCAAGCAGGTCGGCGTCCCCTACCTCCTCGTCGCGCTGAACAAGGCCGACATGGTGGACGACGAGGAGATCCTGGAGCTCGTCGAGCTCGAGGTCCGCGAGCTCCTCTCGTCGCAGGGCTTCCCCGGCGACGACGCCCCCGTCGTGCGCGTCTCCGGCCTCAAGGCCCTCGAGGGCGACGACACCTGGACCCAGTCGATCCTCGACCTGATGGACGCGGTCGACGAGTCCATCCCGGACCCGGTGCGCGACAAGGACAAGCCGTTCCTCATGCCGATCGAGGACGTCTTCACGATCACCGGTCGTGGAACCGTCGTCACCGGCCGTGCGGAGCGTGGAACCCTCGCTCTGAACTCCGAGGTCGAGATCGTCGGCATCCGCCCGACGCAGAAGACCACGGTCACCGGAATCGAGATGTTCCACAAGCAGCTCGACGAGGCCTGGGCCGGCGAGAACTGCGGTCTGCTCCTCCGCGGCACCAAGCGCGAGGACGTCGAGCGCGGCCAGGTCGTCGTCAAGCCGGGTTCGGTCACGCCGCACACGGACTTCGAGGGCACCGCGTACATCCTGTCCAAGGATGAGGGTGGGCGTCACAACCCGTTCTACGCGAACTACCGTCCGCAGTTCTACTTCCGCACCACCGACGTCACCGGCGTCATCACGCTGCCCGAGGGCACCGAGATGGTCATGCCCGGCGACACCACCGACATGACGGTCGCGCTGATCCAGCCGATCGCCATGGAGGAGGGCCTCGGCTTCGCCATCCGTGAGGGTGGACGCACCGTGGGTGCCGGTACGGTCACCAAGATCATCAAGTAGGTCCGTCCTACCGATCTCTCGAGAGGGGTCGTCCGCTTCGGCGGGCGGCCCCTCTCGTCGTTCCCGGGGACGCCCGGCTAGCGTGGCGGCATGCCCTTCGTGAAGAGCGACCCCCGTGCCCTCCCGCAGTTCTTCGAGTGGGAGGCGGCCGGCCTGGACTGGCTGCGCGAGGCGGACGGCGGTGCGCGCTGTGTCGGGGTGGAGAGGGTGTCGCCCGGGCGCATCGAGCTGGAGGAGATCCGCTCCGTGCGTCCCTCGGCCGAGTCGGCTCGGGCTCTCGGCGCCGCGCTCGCCCGGACGCACGACGCCGGAGCCGCGGCGTTCGGAGCGCCGCCCCCGGGATGGACCGGCCCCGCCTACATCGGCCGCCGCGGGATGCCGTGCCGCCCGGACGACTCGTGGGGGCGCTTCTACGCGGAGCAGCGGGTGCGGCCGTTCCTCGGCCCCGCCGTGGAGGCGGGCAACCTCACGGCAGCCGAGTCGCGGCTCGTCGAGCAGGCTCTGGGCCGGGTGGCGGCCGGAGCCTTCGACGACGGTGCGGGGCCCGCCCGGATCCACGGGGACCTCTGGACCGGCAACGTGCTCTGGACGGCGGACGGCGCCGTCCTGATCGACCCCGCCGCTCACGGGGGACACCGCGAGACCGATCTGGCGATGCTGGCCCTCTTCGGTGCTCCGCACCTCGACGCCGTCCTCGAGGGCTACCGCGACCAGCATCCGCTGGGGGCCGGCTACGAGGAGCGGGTGCCACTCCACCAGCTGCACCCGCTCGCCGTCCACGCCGCCGGTCACGGTCCCTCCTACGGCCGCGCCCTGGCAGACGCAGCGGAGCAGGTGATCGCACTGGCCGGCTGACCGGCGCGCCCGCACCGTTCCCCCAGCCGGGAGCGCCACACTGAGGCACGCGCCGCCCTGTGCGCGTTTACAAGGAGGCATCATCGTGGATCTCGGGAAGCTCGGACGCCAGGCCGGCGAACTGCTCAACAGCCGGAAGGCCCAGGACGCGCTGCGGAGCGAGAAGGCCGAGCAGGTCTCCGACCAGACCCTCGAGAAGGCGGGCGAGATCGCCAGCCGCCTCACCAACGGCAAGTACGACGACCGCATCGAGGACCTGAAGCGCCAGGCCGACAAGCGGATCGGCAACGAGTAGCGGCTGCCGTCCGACTGCTCCTCCCCGCCGTCAAGCGGGTGCGGGCCTCGGATCCGCCGTCCTATCGTCGGATCGATGGCTGACACTCGCGCGCAACGACTCCGCAGGACCGATTCGAGCGGGCGCGGCTACACCCGGGTGCGCGCGGGCTCCGGCTTCAGCTACCGCGACCCGAAGGGCGCGACCGTCGCCGACAAGGAGCTGCGCGCGCGGTTCGACCATCTCGGCATCCCGCCGGCCTGGACGGACGTCTGGATCGCCCCGTATCCCAACGGGCACATCCAGGCCACCGGCGTCGACTCCGCTGGCCGCCGCCAGTACATCTACCATCCGACCTGGCGCGAGCAGAAGGACCGGATCAAGTTCGACCGGGCGCTGCGGCTCGCGGAGGCCCTGCCCGGGGCGCGCCGGGCCGTGACCATCGCCCTCCGCTCGGACGGACCCAGCCGCGAGCGCGCGCTGGCCACCGCCTTCCGGATGCTCGACACCGGATCGCTCCGCGTCGGCAGCGAGAGGTACGCGAAGGAGCACGGCAGCATCGGCCTCTCGACGCTCCTGTGCGCGCACGCCACGACCCACGGGGACCGGGTCGCCCTCGCCTTCCCCGGGAAGAGCCATCAAGCGTGGACGAGCGAGATCCTCGACCACGACCTCTCGCGCGTCGTCCGTGCTCTCAAGCGTCGCGGGCCGAACGCCCGCCTGCTCGCCTGGAAGGACGGGCGGGAGTGGCGGCCGATCTCGGCGCCCGAGATCAACGACTACGTGCGCGAGCGCGCCGGCGACGACTTCACGGCGAAGGACTTCCGCACTCTGCACGGCACGGTCGCGGCCGCGCTGAGCCTGGCGAAGTCGGGCCCGCAGGCCACGCAGCGCGCTCGGAACTCCGCGATCGCCCAGGCGATGCGCGACGCCTCGGACGTGCTCGGGAACACGCCGACGGTCGCCCGCGCCAGCTACGTCGACCCGCGGCTGCTCGACCACTTCCGCGCCGGCGAGACCATCGACGCGTCGCGCCCCGCGTCGGCCGAGACCGCCGTCCGGGCGCTGCTCTTCGAGTAGCGGGGGAGGCGCTCCGACCCGCGCTGCTGCTCGGAGCGACCGGCTCCCCAGGGCCGTCACGACGTGCTCGCGGAGGAGCCCACCGGCGCGACACGCCCGGGTTGCAGGGGTGGGGCATCTGTGGGAGACTCTTCTAGTTCAAAATTTCCTCTCGGGCGGCGTGCTGCTCGGAGGGGGACACTGCCAGGCAGTGCCGAGACGGCATCGCGGAGGCTCGACCCGAGAGGGCGGCCACGCGGATGCGACGTCGAGGCGGCGGGTAGCAGAACGACAACAACCGACATCTCAACGGTCTCTCCGTGCGTCGTGCGTTCTGCACGCCGATCGGAGCGCCCCAGGGGTGCGGTGCTTTTGACAGAAGAACACTGGTTGCACTTTTCCGGGTCACCGGAGTTCCTTCGCGAGCGCGTCCAATGCGAGACGAGTCCGGCTCCGGCCGGGGGAGTCGCGTACGACGCAATAACAAGAGAGTGAGAGATCACACATGGCGGGACAGAAGATCCGCATCCGACTGAAGTCGTACGACCACGAGGTCATCGACACGTCGGCGCGCAAGATCGTCGACACGGTCACCCGTGCCGGTGCAACGGTGGTCGGCCCCGTGCCGCTGCCGACCGAGAAGAACGTGGTCTGCGTGATCCGTTCTCCCCACAAGTACAAGGACAGCCGCGAGCACTTCGAGATGCGCACCCACAAGCGCCTCATCGACATCATCGACCCGACGCCCAAGGCCGTCGACTCGCTCATGCGCCTCGACCTGCCGGCCGACGTCAACATCGAGATCAAGCTCTAAGGAGGAGTGCCACCATGTCTGTCACTGTTTCCCCCACGCTGAAGACCAGCAAGGGCCTCCTCGGCACCAAGCTCGGAATGACCCAGGTCTGGGACGAGAACAACAAGCTCGTGCCGGTCACCGTCATCGAGATCAGCCCCAACGTCGTGACCCAGGTCCGCACGGAGGAGAAGGACGGCTACACCGCCGTCCAGCTCGCCGCCGGTGCGATCGACCCGCGCAAGGTGAACAAGCCCGCCGCCGGTCACTTCGACGCCGCGGGCGTCACCCCCCGCCGCCACCTCACCGAGGTCCGCACCTCCGACGCCGCCGACTACTCGGCAGGCCAGGAGCTGACCGTGGACGCCGTCTTCGAGGCCGGCACCAAGGTCGACGTCGTCGGCACCAGCAAGGGCAAGGGCTTCGCCGGCGTCATGAAGCGTCACAACTTCAAGGGCGTCTCGGCTTCGCACGGTTCGCACCGCAACCACCGCAAGCCCGGCTCCATCGGCGCCTCCTCGACCCCCAGCCGTGTCTTCAAGGGCATGCGCATGGCCGGTCGCATGGGTGGCGAGCGCGTCACCGTGCTCAACCTCAAGGTGCACTCCGTCGACGCCGAGAAGGGCCTGCTGCTCGTCAAGGGCGCCGTCCCCGGTGCCCGCGGTCGCCTCGTGTTCGTTCGCAACGCCGTGAAGGGAGCGTAGTTCCATGGCTACCTCTGTCGACATCATCGACGTCAAGGGCCAGAAGGCGGGCTCGGTCGAGCTCCCCGCCGCGCTCTTCGACGTCCAGACCAACATCCCCCTCATCCACCAGGTCGTCGTGGCCCAGCTCGCCGCGGCGCGCCAGGGAACCCACAAGACGAAGAACCGCGGTGAGGTCTCCGGAGCCGGTCGCAAGCCGTTCAAGCAGAAGGGAACCGGTCGCGCTCGTCAGGGCTCGATCCGCGCCCCGCACATGACCGGTGGTGGCGTGGTCCACGGACCGACCCCCCGCAGCTACGCGCAGCGCACCCCCAAGAAGATGATCGCCGCGGCTCTGCTCGGTGCTCTCTCGGACCGCGCCCGCGGTGCCCGCATCCACGTGGTCGAGTCCCTCGCCCTCGGCGACACCCCCCGGACCAAGGACGTCCTCGTCCTGCTCGACGCCCTCTCGGTGTCGCGCAACGTCCTCGTGGTGCTCGAGCGCGACGACTACATCGCCGAGCTCTCGCTCCGCAACGTGCCGTTCGTGCACATCCTGCCGGCCGACCAGCTCAACGCGTACGACGTGCTCGTCTCCGACGACATCGTGTTCTCGAAGGGCGCGCTCGACGCGTTCATCGCGGCCAAGTCGGGCGTCGAGTCCAACAAGGAAGAGGTGAACGCATGAGCCAGTCCGCCGCGTTCAACAAGGACCCCCGCGACGTCATCATCTCCCCGGTGGTCTCGGAGAAGTCCTACGGCCTGATCGACGAGGGCAAGTACACCTTCGTGGTCGACCCGCGTTCGAACAAGACCGAGATCAAGCTCGCCATCGAGAAGATCTTCGGCGTCGAGGTCGCGTCGATCAACACGCTGAACCGCCAGGGCAAGACCCGCCGCACGAAGTTCGGCACCGGCAAGCGCAAGGACACCAAGCGCGCGATCGTCACGCTGAAGTCCGGCTCCATCGACATCTTCACGAGCGTCGGCTGAGCCGAAGAAGCGTAGAGGAAACAGACAATGGCTATTCGTAAGTACAAGCCCACGACCCCCGGTCGCCGCGGCTCCAGCGTTGCCGACTTCGCCGAGATCACCCGCTCGACGCCCGAGAAGTCGCTCCTGCGCCCGCTGTCCAAGACCGGTGGCCGCAACAACTCCGGCCGCATCACGACGCGTCACATCGGTGGTGGCCACAAGCGCCAGTACCGTCTGATCGACTTCCGTCGCAACGACAAGGACGGCGTCAACGCCAAGGTCGCTCACATCGAGTACGACCCCAACCGCACGGCGCGCATCGCGCTGCTCCACTTCGTGGACGGCACCAAGCGCTACATCCTGGCCCCGAACAAGCTTTCGCAGGGCGACGTCGTGGAGTCGGGCGCCGGCGCCGACATCAAGCCCGGCAACAACCTGCCGCTGCGCAACATCCCGACCGGTACGGTCATCCACGCCATCGAGATCAAGCCGGGAGGCGGCGCCAAGCTCGCCCGCTCGGCCGGCACCTCGGTCCGCCTCGTCGCCAAGGACGGCCCCTACGCGCAGCTCCGCCTGCCGTCGGGCGAGATCCGCAACGTCGATGCGCGCTGCCGCGCCACGATCGGCGAGGTCGGCAACGCCGAGCAGTCGAACATCAACTGGGGCAAGGCCGGCCGCATGCGCTGGAAGGGCGTCCGCCCGACCGTCCGCGGTGTCGCGATGAACCCGGTCGACCACCCGCACGGTGGTGGAGAGGGCAAGACCTCCGGTGGACGCCACCCGGTCAGCCCGTGGGGTCAGTCCGAGGGACGCACCCGTCGCCCCAACAAGGAGAGCGACAAGCTCATCGTTCGCCGCCGCACCGCCGGTAAGAAGCGCAAGTAGGAGTTGTAGAAGATGCCTCGCAGTCTCAAGAAGGGCCCCTTCGTTGACGACCACCTGCTCCGCAAGGTGTTCACGGCCAACGAAGCCGGCAACAAGAACGTCATCAAGACCTGGTCGCGCCGTTCGATGATCATCCCGGCGATGCTGGGTCACACCATCGCGGTCCACGACGGTCGCAAGCACATCCCCGTGTTCGTGACCGAGACCATGGTCGGCCACAAGCTCGGCGAGTTCGCCCCCACTCGGACCTTCCGCGGTCACGAGAAGGACGACAAGAAGGGCCGTCGCCGCTGACGCGGCGACGAGAAGGAGGAGAGAAATGGTGGAGTCGATCGCACGCGTGCGACACATCCGCGTCACCCCCCAGAAGGCTCGCCGTGTCGTGAACCTGATCCGCGGGAAGCAGGCTCAGGAGGCACTGGCCATCCTGAAGTTCGCGCCGCAGGGTGCGTCCGAGCCCGTCTACAAGCTCGTCGCCTCGGCGATGGCCAACGCTCGCGTCAAGGCCGATGCCTCGAACGAGTACCTCGACGACCAGGACCTGATCGTGTCCCGCGCCTTCGTCGATGAGGGAACCACCCTCAAGCGATTCCAGCCCCGTGCTCAGGGTCGTGCCTTCCGCATCAACAAGCGCACCAGCCACATCACCGTCGTGCTGGCCACTCCTGAGGAGGGGACCAAGTAATGGGTCAGAAAGTAAACCCCTACGGTTTCCGTCTGGGAATCACCACCGACCACGTGTCGCGCTGGTTCTCCGACAGCACCAAGAAGGGCCAGCGGTACAGCGACTACCTCGCCGAGGACGTCAAGATCCGCCGACTCCTCGCCACGCAGCTCGACCGTGCGGGCGTCGCCCGCATCGAGATCGAGCGCACCCGTGACCGGGTCCGCGTCGACATCCACACCGCCCGCCCGGGCATCGTGATCGGCCGCCGCGGCGCCGAGGCCGAGCGCATCCGTGCCGACCTCGAGAAGCTCACGGGCAAGCAGATCCAGCTGAACATCCTCGAGGTCAAGAACCCCGAGGCCGAGGCTCAGCTGGTCGCCCAGGGCATCGCCGAGCAGCTCTCCGCCCGCGTGGCCTTCCGCCGCGCGATGCGCAAGGGCCTGCAGGGTGCTCAGCGCGCCGGCGCCAAGGGCGTCCGCATCCAGGTCTCCGGCCGCCTCGGCGGCGCCGAGATGAGCCGCTCGGAGTTCTACCGCGAGGGACGCGTGCCGCTGCACACCCTCCGCGCGAACATCGACTACGGCTTCTACGAGGCGAAGACCACCTTCGGCCGCATCGGCGTGAAGGTCTGGATCTACAAGGGCGACATCACCAACAAGGAGCTCGCCCGCGAGCAGGCGAACAGCAAGTCGTCGCGCCCGGAGCGCAGCGACCGTCCGCGCCGTGCACCCCGCCAGCAGAGCGAGGCGCCCGTCGCAGCAGGAGTTGAGGCATAACCATGTTGATTCCGCGTCGAGTCAAGCACCGCAAGCAGCACCACCCGGGCCGGTCCGGCCAGGCCACCGGTGGCACCAAGGTGTCGTTCGGTGAGTTCGGCATCCAGGCCCTCACCCCCGCCTACGTGACCAACCGTCAGATCGAGTCCGCTCGTATCGCGATGACGCGTCACATCAAGCGCGGCGGAAAGGTGTGGATCAACATCTACCCCGACCGTCCGCTCACCAAGAAGCCCGCCGAGACCCGCATGGGTTCCGGTAAGGGCTCGCCGGAGTGGTGGGTCGCGAACGTCAAGCCGGGTCGCGTCCTCTTCGAGGTCGCCGGCGTCGACGAGCAGCTCGCTCGTGAGGCCATGACCCGTGCCATCCACAAGCTGCCCCTCAAGGCACGCATCATCAAGCGCGAGGAGGGAGACGCGTAATGGCGATCGGATCCAAGGAGCTCGCCCCCGCCGAGCTCGACACCTACGAGGACGAGCGTCTCGTCACCGAGCTGAAGAAGGCCAAGGAGGAGCTGTTCAACCTCCGCTTCCAGTCGGCCACCGGTCAGCTGGACACCAACGGCCGCCTGCGTGCCGTCAAGCGCGACATCGCCCGCATCTACACGGTCATCCGTGAGCGCGAGCTGGGCATCCGCGCCACCCCCGCACCCGTCGAGGCCCCGGCCAAGGCGGAGAAGAAGCCCAAGACCAAGAAGGCCGCCAAGGCCGAGGTCGAGGCGACCGAGTCGAACGAGGAGGCCAAGTAATGGCAACCGTCAATGACAGCGCCGGCCACGAGTCGGCCGCCCACGACGTGAAGGAGGCGGGCGCTCGCGGATACCGCAAGACCCGTCGCGGCTACGTCACCAGCGACAAGATGGACAAGACCATCGTCGTCGAGGTCGAGGACCGGGTGAAGCACCCGCTGTACGGCAAGGTCATCCGCCGTACGTCCAAGGTCAAGGTCCACGACGAGCTGAACTCCGCCGGCATCGGCGACTCCGTCGTCATCAGCGAGACCCGTCCCCTCAGCGCCACCAAGCGCTGGCGCCTGGTCGAGATCCTCGAGAAGGCCAAGTAGGCCGCGGCCTACTTGAGTTAGCAGGAGAGACACATGCTTCAGCAAGAATCCCGAGTCAAGGTCGCCGACAACACCGGCGCCAAGATGCTCCTCACCATCCGCGTCCTCGGAGGCTCCGGCCGCCGCTACGCGGGCCTCGGTGACATCATCGTCGCCACCGTCAAGGACGCGATCCCCGGTGGCAACGTGAAGAAGGGCGACGTGGTCAAGGCCGTCATCGTCCGCACCATCAAGCAGACCCGTCGCGCCGACGGCTCGTACATCAAGTTCGACGAGAACGCCGCCGTCATCCTCAAGAACGACGGGGACCCCCGTGGCACCCGCATCTTCGGACCGGTCGGTCGCGAGCTCCGCGACAAGAAGTTCATGAAGATCGTCTCGCTGGCACCGGAGGTTATCTAGTCATGGCCAAGATCAAGAAGGGTGACCTCGTCCAGGTCATCTCGGGCGCTACCCAGGCCCGCGGTGGAGACCGCGGCAAGCAGGGCAAGGTCCTCGAGGTGCTGGTCGAGCGCAACCGCGTCGTCGTCGAGGGCGTGAACTTCGTCAAGAAGCACGTCCGCGTCGGCCAGACGCAGCGCGGCTCGAAGGAGGGCGGCATCGAGACCGTCGAGGCCTCGATCCACATCTCCAACGTCGCGCTCGTCGACCCGAAGACCAAGAAGCCGACCCGGGTCGGCCACCGCAACGTGGCCGTCACCAAGGACGGCGTGACCAAGACCGTTCGCGTGCGCTACGCGAAGGCGTCGGGTGAGGAACTGTAATGACTGACACCACCGCAGTGGCTGCGAAGGTTCAGCCGCGGCTCAAGGCCAAGTACCAGGCCGACATCATCCCCGCTCTCAAGGAGCAGTTCGGCTTCGGCAACGTCCACCAGGTCCCCGGCCTGGTCAAGGTCGTCGTCAACACCGGTGTCGGTGAGGCCGCCCGCGACGGCAAGATCATCGACGGCGCGGTCAAGGACCTCACCGCCATCACCGGTCAGAAGCCGCAGGTCACCAAGGCCCGCAAGTCCATCGCGCAGTTCAAGCTGCGCGAGGGTCAGGCCATCGGCGCTCACGTCACCCTCCGGGGCGACCGCGCCTGGGAGTTCCTGGACCGCCTGCTCTCGGTGGCGCTGCCCCGCATCCGCGACTTCCGCGGGCTGTCGGACCGCCAGTTCGACGGCAACGGCAACTACACCTTCGGCATCACGGAGCAGTCGATCTTCCACGAGATCGACCAGGACCGCATCGACCGCGTCCGCGGCTTCGACGTGACCGTCGTGACCACCGCCAAGACCGACGACGAGGGTCGCGCGCTGCTCAAGCAGCTCGGCTTCCCGTTCAAGTCGTCGGACAACGCGTAAGCAGCAAGCCTCGAGGCCGGGGGACGGTGAGAACCGCCCTCCGGCCTCGTCGTGCGTCCGCCGCCGGACCGGTCCGTCCGGAGCCGGCGGCGGGCGCCACGCGGGATCCCCGGATCCCGTGCACGATCGGCCCTCGACCGCAGGACCTCGGCCATGTAGCATGGCTCGTTGGCCTGCGTTCGCGCGGCCGCATGGGCGTCGACGTCGTCGGCGCCGTCCCACACCACAGGTCGTCACTCTTGTAAAGGGTGCCGAAACCAGGCGAGAAAGGCACCATCAGCCATGACCATGACTGATCCGGTCGCAGATCTGCTGACCAGAATCCGTAACGCGAACTCCGCGCACCACGACTCCATCACCCTCCCGGGCTCGAAGCTCAAGGCGAACATCGCCGAGATCCTCAAGACCGAGGGCTACATCGCCGACTGGAAGGTCGAGGAGGCGCGCGTCGGCACGACGCTCTCCATCTCCCTCAAGTACGGCCCGAACCGCGAGCGCTCGATCGCCGGCATCAAGCGGGTCTCGAAGCCCGGACTCCGCGTGTACGCGAAGTCGGCCGAGATCCCCACCGTGCTCGGCGGCCTCGGCGTCGCCATCCTGTCCACCTCGAGCGGTCTCCTGACCGACCGCCAGGCCGAGAAGAAGGGCGTGGGTGGGGAAGTCCTCGCCTACGTGTGGTAACCCCTCATGTCGCGTATTGGAAGACTCCCCATCGAAATCCCGGCGGGCGTCGACGTCTCCGTCGCCGGATCCGCTGTGACCGTCAAGGGCCCCAAGGGCGAGCTGACCGTCTCGGTCGCCAGCCCCATCCAGGTGTCCGTCGAGAACGGCCAGGTGCTGGTCTCGCGTCCCGATGACGAGCGCGAGTCGCGCTCGCTCCACGGCCTCACCCGCACGCTCATCGCGAACGACATCATCGGTGTCACGCAGGGCTACTCCAAGGGCCTCGAGGTCGTCGGAACCGGTTACCGCGTGCTGGCGAAGGGCTCGGACATCGAGTTCGCGCTCGGCTTCTCGCACCCGGTCGTCGTCACCCCGCCCGCGGGCATCTCGTTCACGGTCGAGGGCAACAACAAGCTCACCGTGCACGGCATCTCGAAGCAGGCCGTCGGTGAGGTGGCCGCCAACATTCGTAAGATCCGCAAGCCCGAGCCCTACAAGGGCAAGGGCGTGCGCTACGCCGGCGAGGTCGTTCGCCGCAAGGCCGGAAAGAGCGGTAAGTGATCATGGGACTCGGAACCAGAGGAAAGAGCAAGTCCGCTGCGCGCGGTCGTCGTCACGACCGTCTGCGCAAGAAGGTCGTCGGATCCGCCGAGCGCCCCCGCCTCGTCGTCAACCGCTCGGCCCGCCACGTCTTCGTGCAGGTCGTCGACGACGCTCAGGGCCGCACCCTCGCGTCGGCGTCGACCCTCGAGGCCGACCTGCGCGTGTTCGACGGCGACAAGACCGCCAAGGCCCGCAAGGTCGGCGAGCTCGTCGCCGAGCGCGCCAAGAACGCCGGTGTCGAGGCGGTCGTCTTCGACCGCGGAGGCAACAAGTACGCCGGTCGCGTCGCCGCGATCGCCGATGGAGCACGAGAGGCAGGGCTCAACCTGTGAGCGCCGCAGAGAACAAGGAACCCGAGGTCGCCGCTGTGTCGGAGGCCCCCGTCGAGACCGCTGCGTCCACGCAGCCGCAGCAGGAGGCTCGTGAGCCCCGCCGCGGCGGCCGCGACCGCAACCAGGGTGGCCGCGACCGCGGTGGCCGTGACGCCGAGAAGAGCCAGTTCCTCGAGCGCGTCGTGACCATCAACCGCGTGTCGAAGGTCGTCAAGGGCGGCCGTCGCTTCAGCTTCACCGCGCTCGTGGTCGTCGGAGACGGCAACGGACTGGTGGGCGTCGGCTACGGCAAGGCCCGCGAGGTCCCGACCGCCATCTCCAAGGGCGTCGAGGAGGCGAAGAAGAACTTCTTCCGCGTCCCCCGCGTCGCCTCGACCATCCCGCACCCCGTCCAGGGTGAGGCCGCCGCCGGTGTGGTGCTCCTGCGCCCCGCCGCCGCGGGTACCGGTGTCATCGCCGGCGGTCCCGTCCGCGCCGTCCTCGAGTGCGCCGGCATCCACGACGTCCTGAGCAAGTCGCTCGGCTCGTCGAACACCATCAACATCGTCCACGCGACCGTCGAGGCTCTGAAGCAGCTCGAGGAGCCGCGCGCCGTCGCCGCTCGTCGTGGTCTCGACTTCGACCAGGTCGCGCCGGCACGTCTCGTCCGTGCCGAGGCCGACGCCCTCGCCGCCGCGTCCAACGCGAAGGCAGGTGCCTGATGGCCCAGCTCAAGGTGACCCAGATCAAGTCGAAGGTCAGCGAGAAGCAGTACCAGCGCGACACGCTGCGCTCGCTCGGCCTCAGGAAGATCGGTCAGAGCGTCGTCCGCGAGGACAACGCCCAGAACCGCGGATACGTGAAGACCGTCGCCCACCTGGTGAAGGTCGAGGAGATTGACTAATGGCTGAGACGAAGAAGGCCGCCGCCGCGGAGTCCACGACTCCCGCGCAGGCGACCACCACGAAGGGCGCGGCGGCGCCGGCGACCAAGGAGCACGTGCTCAAGGTCCACCACCTCCGCCCCGCTGCCGGAGCCAAGAAGGCCAAGACCCGCGTGGGTCGCGGTGAGGGCTCCAAGGGAAAGACCGCCGGTCGCGGCACCAAGGGCACCAAGGCCCGCTACCAGGTGCGCGTCGGCTTCGAGGGTGGGCAGATGCCGCTGCACATGCGCACCCCGAAGCTCCGCGGCTTCAAGAACCCGTTCCGGGTCGAGTACCAGGTCGTGAACCTGTCCGCTCTCGCGGAGCTCTACCCCCAGGGCGGCGACGTCACCATCGGCGACCTGGTCGCCAAGGGTGCTGTCCGCAAGAACGAGAAGGTCAAAGTCCTCGGGGACGGCGACATTGCGGTTAAGCTGAACGTCGCGGTCGACAAGGTCTCCAGCTCTGCCGAGCAGAAGATCGTCGCTGCGGGCGGATCCATCAAGTAGCACCAGCAGCTTGTCGGTCGAGCTTGTCACGCCGACTCCCTCCGGGAGCGCGTGGCAAGCTCGACCTGTATCCCGCACCACAGAATTGAGCAGGAGACCTTAGGTAGTGTTTGGCGCCGTTGCGCGGATCTTCCGCACCCCCGACCTCCGCCGCAAGATCGGCTTCACCCTCGCGATCGTGGCGATCTTCCGGCTGGGATCCTTCATCCCTGCTCCGTTCGTCGACTTCAGCGCCGTGCAGGCCTGTCTCGCCGGCAACCAGGGCACCTCGGGTCTCTACGAGCTCGTGAACCTCTTCAGCGGTGGAGCACTGCTCCAGCTGTCGATCTTCGCGCTCGGGATCATGCCGTACATCACGGCGTCGATCATCGTGCAGCTGCTGCGCGTGGTCATCCCTCACTTCGAGACCCTGTACAAGGAGGGGCAGTCCGGTCAGGGCAAGCTCACCCAGTACACGCGGTACCTCACCATCGCGCTCGGCGTCCTCCAGTCGACGACGCTGATCACCGTCGCCCGCTCGGGCGCCCTCTTCGGCAACTCCGGCGTCCCGGAGTGCTCGGCGCTCATCATCACCGACGAGTGGTACTCCATCCTCCTCATGGTCATCACCATGACCGCGGGCACCGGGATCATCATGTGGATGGGCGAGCTCATCACCGAGCGCGGCATCGGCAACGGCATGTCGCTGCTGATCTTCACCTCGATCGCCGCCCAGTTCCCCACCTCCCTGTGGTCGATCGCGCAGTCGCGCGGCTTCGAGACCTTCCTCCTCGTCCTCGGCGTGGGCCTCGTGCTCGTGGTCGCCGTGGTCTTCGTGGAGCAGTCGCAGCGGCGGATCCCCGTGCAGTACGCCAAGCGGATGGTCGGCCGCCGCACCTACGGCGGCAACAACACCTACATCCCGATCAAGGTCAACATGGCCGGCGTCGTGCCCGTCATCTTCGCCTCGTCGCTGCTGTACCTGCCCGCGCTCATCGCGCAGTTCAACCAGCCCGCCGCTGGCCAGGAGGCCCCGGTCTGGGTCACCTGGATCACGAACTACCTCACCAAGGGCGATCACCCGCTCTACATGGCGCTGTACTTCCTCCTGATCGTGGGCTTCACCTACTTCTACGTCGCGATCACCTTCAACCCGGACGAGGTCGCCGACAACATGAAGCGCTACGGCGGCTTCATCCCCGGCATCCGCGCCGGCCGCCCGACCGCCGAGTACCTCAACTACGTGCTCACCCGGGTGACGCTGCCCGGATCGGTCTACCTCGGCCTCATCGCGCTCGTGCCCCTCGTGGCCCTCGCGCTGGTCGGTGCGAACCAGAACTTCCCCTTCGGCGGCACGTCCATCCTGATCATCGTCGGAGTCGGCCTGGAGACGGTGAAGCAGATCGACTCCCAGCTGCAGCAGCGCCACTACGAAGGACTCCTCCGATGACGTCGCATCCGATCGGCTTCCGTCTCCTGCTGATCGGCCCTCCCGGCGCAGGCAAGGGGACCCAGGCCGCTCGGCTGAGCGACATCCTCCGGGTGCCCGCCATCTCGACCGGGGACATCTTCCGCGCGAACGTCGCCAACGAGACCGAGCTCGGTCTCCAGGCGAAGGCCTACCTCGACAACGGGCGCTACGTGCCGGACGAGCTGACCAACGCGATCGTGCACGACCGCCTCCAGGAGGCGGACGCGTCGACCGGGTTCCTGCTCGACGGCTACCCGCGCACCACGGAGCAGGTCGACGAGCTCGACCGCATCCTCGCCGCGGACGACAACCGGCTCGACGCGGTCGTCCAGCTGACGGCCGATCCCGACGAGGTCGTCGGCCGCCTGCTCAAGCGCTCGCTCGAGCAGGGGCGCAGCGACGACACCGAGGACGTCATCCGGCGCCGACTCGCGCTCTACGAGGAGCAGACCGCTCCGCTCATCGACGTCTACGCGGCCCGCGGGCTCGTGGTCGTGGTCGACGGCCTCGGGCCGGTCGACGAGGTGACCGAGCGGATCGTCGTCGCCCTCGAGGGCCACCGCGTGGGCCGCCTCGACACCCCGGCCGCCTGAGCCGTGGCGTTCCGCTCCTCGCTCTACAAGACGCCCGCGCAGCTGCGTTCGATGCTCGCTCCGGGCCTCGCCACGGCCGCCTCGCTCGATGCGGTCCGCGCGGCGATCCGCCCGGGCGTCACCACGCTCGAGCTCGACGCGATCGCCGAGTCGGCGATCGTCGCACTCGGCGGCCACTCGAACTTCCAGCTCGTCCCGGGCTACCGGCACACGATCTGCGCTTCGGTCAACGACGAGGTGGTCCACGGCATCCCCGGCGGGCGCGTGCTCGAGCCGGGCGACGTGGTCTCCATCGACAGCGGCGCCGAGATCGACGGCTGGAACGGCGACTCCGCGATGACGGTGGTCCTGCCCGATCCCTCCCGCCCGGAGGAGGTCGCGGCACGCGCCGAGCTCTCGCGGGTGACCGAGGGATCCCTGTGGCGGGGGATCGCCGCCCTCGCCTCCGCCCGCCATCTCAACGAGGTCGGCGCGGCGATCGAGGAGTACATCGAGGACGAGGCCGAGCGCTCGGGCCGCGTCTACGGCATCCTCACCGACTACATCGGCCACGGCATCGGGCGCACCATGCACGAGGCTCCGCCGGTCTTCAACTACCGGGTGCGCCAGCGCGGCCCCGAGGTGAAGCCGGGACTCGTCGTCGCGATCGAGCCGATGGTCACCGCGGGCAGCGCCGAGACCTTCGTCCGTGAGGACGAGTGGACGGTCGCGACCGAGGACAGCAGCATGGCCGCCCACTGGGAGCACTCCGTCGCCGTGCACCACGACGGCATCTGGGTCACCACGCTCGCCGACGGCGGCGCGGCCGGCCTCGCCCCCTACGGGATCGTGCCGACGCCCTTCGCCTAGAGGCCCCGACGCGGAGCTCCTCCGATCCGATGCGGAGGAGGCTCCTCGTGGCCTCTCGCGCCCGGCGGGGGTCCGCCGGGCGCCCACGAAGCGCGGGAGCGGGAGGACGACAGCGCCCTCCGGCTCCACCCGGAGTGCGGGAGTCGGCTAGCTGTCGATCACCCGCACCAGCTCCTCGATGAAGCCGCCGAAGTCCGTGGAGCGCCGGATGAGTCGCTGCACCTCCGCCCGGTCGGCGAACACCTCGACGAACTGGTCGAACACCGACTGGAAGGTGCTGCGGCCGGCCGAGGCGAACGCGATCATAGCGATCACGTTCACCCGCTGCTCGCCCCACTCCATCGCCGTGTCGTTCACGACGATCGCGATGGAGGTGCGGCGGGCGCTCATCGCCATCGCGTGCGGGACCGCGAGGTTGTCGGTGAACGCCGTGGAGCTCATCCGCTCGCGCTCGATGGCGCCGTCGACGTAGTCCTCGTCGATGATGCCGCCGGCGATCATCCGCTCGCCCAGCATCCGGATCATCGCCGCCTCGTCGCGCGCGTGCACGTTGCGGAAGAACAGCTCCTCGTCGAAGAACTGCAGCAGCTCGTCCTTGATCTGCGCGCGGCGGCGGTGCCGGCGGACGCGGGCGATGGCCCGGCGCACCGTCTCGACGTCGTGGTCGGTGAGGAACGGCTGCACCACCACGACGTCGTCGGACGCGGGGCGCTCGTCGATCGTGGTGATCACGAGGTCGGCGGTGAGCCGGTCCCAGTCGACGTCGCTCCGCGTGATCAGCGAGCGCACCTCCACCTCGGTGCCGAGGGAGCGCTCGACGCGCAGGCGCAGCATGTGAGCGAGGTCGTAGTAGTTGGGGCAGACGATCACGCAGGACAGACGCTCCTCCCGCCGGGACACCCGCTCGAGGAAGGAGCCGACGTGGAGGGCGATGTAGGCGATCTCGTCCTCGTTGACCACGACGCCCCGCCGGCGCTGCAGCCCGCTCGCCAGGAACACCGCGATCTCGTAGGTCATCGGGTAGCTGGTCTTGATCGAGCGGGTGAGCGGGTTGCGAGAGTAGCCGCCCTCGGCGGCCCGGGCGATCAGGTTCCGCACGTGCAGGGCGAGGCGGACGATGAAGCCCTCGTCGTCGAGGTCGACCAGGTACTCGCGGTTGACGTCGGCGACGAGCTCGCGGACGACGGCGAGGTCCTCCGGGTCGAGGTAGTTCTCGACCACGGCGGCGACCGGCTCGTTCTGCCCGGGCGTCGCCACCCGCGTCGTCATCAGGATCGCGAGCTGGGCGAGCTCGGCGTCGGTCAGGCGCGTCGCGAAGTGCCGCTCCACCAGCTCCGCCAGCAGGGCCGCGAGCTCGCCGTGGATCGCGGGGGAGGGGCGGGAGCCGGAGGGGTCCCCGATGCCCCTGGCGACGCGGTCGACGGCGATCGCGATGTGGAGGAGGACGCTGTTCACGCCGTAGTCGTTGATGTAGTAGCCGCGGGTCTCGAGCTCGGCCAGCAGCTCGGTCTTGAAGGCGCCGAGGCCGGGGGAGGCGAACTCGCGCTGGACGTCGTCGAGCGTGAAGACGCCCTGCGCGCTCTCGTCGCGGAACATCCGCGAGATCAGGCGGCGGCGCGCCTCCTCGCTGCCCTCGAGGCGCACCGACGGGCCGCGCCGGACCAGCCCGAGGCCGGCCTCATCGGCGAGGGCCTTCACCCGGCGCAGGTCGGCGTCGACGGTCGACTCGCTCACCGACAGCGCGTCGGCCAGGGCGAAGACGTCCAGGCCCTCGTCGGAGTCGACCAGGCGGCGGACGATGCTGTACAGCCGGTCGCGCGGTGTGTCGGGCTCGACGTCGCGGCTGCGCTGCGCCTCCAGGTAGGCCGCGTACGCCTCGCGCGCGAGCCGGTAGCCGTTCGCGGAGGACTCGACCGGCTCCAGCGGGGCGGCCTGCGCCTTCACCGCGGTGACGTAGCTCCGGACGCTGCGGGTGGTGACTCCGAGCCTGTCGGCGAGCTCGTGCGCCGTCACCCAGCCGTCGGCGCGGGAGAGGTACTCCAGCAGTCGTTCGCGGTTGTCAGGCATCAGGCTCCAGGCGTGCGGTCGGGGCGGGCGCCGGGAGCGCCACGACCCTGCCGCGGGCCCGCAGGACGCGGGCGGCGAGTCGTACGTCCCGTCAGTCAATCACCCCGGCGACGCGCCCGGGAGCCCCCGCGCCGCGGGTGGAAGGGGCCGTCTTCCGCCCCCGCGGAAGATTGTCTGCTGGAGGGTGCCGCCCCTCCGAGGGGATGCTTGGATGAATCACGACCCGGACGCGAGGAGGCGAACGAGGTGCGGAAGATCCTGATCGTCTGCGGTGCAGGCGCGTCGAGCACGTTCCTGGCCCACCGGCTGCGAGCGGGCGCGAAGGAGCGCGGCATGGATGCCGTGTTCCGCTCCGAGACCCTCACCGGTCTCGACCACTCCCTCCCCGAGGCCGACGTCCTCCTCGTGGGGCCGCACCTCGAGTCGCAGTTCGACGGACTCCGCCACCGTGCGGAGCTCGTGGGAGCCGCGGCCGCCCTCCTCCCGCCCGATGTCTTCGGAGCGCACGGTGCCGATGCCGTGCTCGAGACCCTGCCCGTCCTCTTCGCCGCTCGCGCGGTCGTCGCAGGCGCGGACGGGGACTCCTCCACCCGCCCGGTCCGTCCGGGCGAGCCCGACTCCGGGCACCACTGATGCAGTCGCGACTGCAGGATCAAGGAGAAACGTTCATGGTCGAGCGCACCGTGCAGGTTGCATCGTCGAAGGGCCTCCACGCCCGCCCCGCCTCGCTCTTCAGCCAGGCCGCGGCGAAGTCGGGTCAGAAGGTCCTCGTCGCCAAGGGCGACGCGACCCCGGTCAACGCCGCGTCGATCCTCGGGATCATCTCGCTCGGCATCGAGCACGGCGACGAGCTCACCGTCAGCGTCGAGGGCGACAACGAGCAGGCCGTGCTCGAGGAGCTCGCGACCTTCCTCACCACCGACCACGACGCGTGACGCGGAGCGTCACGCAAGGCGGCCGGCCCCGGCGCCCACGGCGCCGGTAGCCGCGGCAGCCCCTGGAGCGTGACGGCGACCCTCACCGGGTCGCATCAGGCGCCTGCGAGACCCGGCCCCGCCGGCCCGCTCGCCTCGGTGGCGGATCGTCGCGGCGGTGGCGGACAGCGACGAGCCGGCGCGCTCCTCCTCCTGGGCGACGCTGCGGGTGC